>NZ_JAUSYD010000001.1:6260561-6575319 GCF_030816615.1 Streptomyces sp. B1I3 | reverse complement strand
GCCGATCTCCCTGGTGACGAAGGTGTGGGCCGGGGCGCCGTCGGGCTTGCGGGACGCGCTCGGAGCTTCGGTGCCGTGGGCGCGGTCCACCGCGTCGCCGGTGGTGCTCGTCGTGGTGGCCGGGTTGCTGGGCGCGCTGTACGCGGGGCGGCTGCGGACCGGTGGGGAGCCGGTGGTGCCGGGGGCCGCGTGGCGGGCTGCGGCTGGGGCAGGCGCCCTCGGCCTGGTCTGGGCGGCGGTGCTCGCGCTGCTCGCCGTGGCGGACGTGCCGTACGCGGCGGCCGTGGGGGTGGAGCTGTCGCTGGTGGCGGGGCTGCTGGCGGTGGCCGTGCGGCGGGGAACCGACGGTGCCGGGCTGACCGGGCTGGTGTGCGCGCTCGTCGGAGCCGTGAGCGTGGGGCTGCTGGCGCTGGCCGCCGAGCCCGCCACGCCGGTGGTGTCCGGGGTGCTGGCGGTGTTGTTCGCGGGGGCGGCCGCCCGGTCGCGGGTGCCGGTGGTGCAGTCGGTCCTCGCCGGCGGGTCGGTGCTGTGGGCGGTGGTCGTGGTGTCCGCGGTCGGCGCCTCCCTCGGGTGGGGCGCGGCCGGTACGGCGCCTGCGGTCCTGGTGGTGCCGGCGGTGACGGTGCTGCTCGGCGCGCGTCTGCGGGTCGCCGCCGTGGCGGTGGCGGTGGAGGCCGCAGGGGCGTGCGGTGCGGTGGTGGCCGTGGGGCTCGCGGTGACGGACGCGCCGTACCTGGCGCTGGTCCTGGCCCTGTGCGGGGTGCTGGCGGCCTACGGCGCGCTGCGCCCGGAGCGCCGGCGGGTGGCCGGGAGCACGGCGGCGGTGCTGTTCGTGCTGGCGGCGTGGGTGCGCCTGGGGGCCTGGGATGTGTCGGCCCCGGAGGCGTACACCCTGCCGGCCTCGGTGGCCGCGTTCGGGGTGGGGTACCTGCGGCGTCGCCGGGATGCTTCGGCGTCCTCCTGGGTGGCGTACGGGCCCGCCCTGTCGATGACGATGGTGCCGAGCCTCGTCGCGGCGTGGGGCGACGCGCACTGGCTGCGGCCGCTGCTGCTGGGCGTCGCGGCACTGGTGGTCACCCTGGCCGGCGCCCGCCGCCGCCTGCGGGCGCCTCTGGTGCTGGGCGCCACGGTGCTGGCCCTGGACGGGCTGCACGAGCTGGCTCCGCAGGTGGTCCAGGTCTTCGACGCACTCCCCCGCTGGGCGCCCCCCGCCCTCGCCGGGCTGGTGCTGCTCGCGGTCGGTGCGACGTACGAGCAGCGGTTGCGCGACGCGCGCCGGCTGAGGGACGCCGTGGGCCGGATGCGGTGACGGCCGCGGGGCCGGCCCAGGGCGTCCTGCTCCGGGATCAGGCGGGCATGCGGTCGCCTATGAGGGCGAGGTTCTCGATGGCGGCGAGTCCGTAGAGCGCGGTGTCGTTGGTGTAGACCCAGTCGGCCTCCGTGCCGGGGACGGTGGTGACGGGGCCGGTCACCTTCTCGGTCCGCCAGGGGGCCGACTCCTTGTACCCGTCGCTGTTGTAGAACTTCTCCCAGGCCCGGGCGGCGAGTTTCCCGTCGCCCGTCCGGACCGCGGCGTAGGCGTCGAGCCGGGAGTGGCCCTGGAAGAGGATGAGACTGCCGAAGTCGGAGCCGTAGCGCGCCCTCTGCTCTGCCTTGGTCGCGTTGAAGTACCGGCAGTAGTCGAGGTACGCCTCCTCGAACTCCGGTACCTCGAGGCCGACGAGGTCGATGAGCTCGGCGCACAGTTCGTTCAGGCCGAAGACCGCCGAGAGGTGCGAGACGCTGACGACGGGCTCGGCGGCGACGGCGAACTTCCCCGTGTCGAGGTCGTACAGGCCGCTGCCCTGGACGAAGCCGTTGGGCTGTGCGGCGATCGTCTCCATGGTCGCGAGGACGCGGGCCTTCGCCTTCGCGGCCTGCGGACCGCCGCGCTCCCATTCGGTGAGCCACGCGGAGACCAGCCCGCTCCAGTCGGTACCGAAACCGATGGACAGGGCGTGCCGGTCGGGTGTGTAGGGCTCGGTGCGGATCTTGCGGAGCGGATCGAGGGCGAGGAAGGTCTCGTCGGAGTCGACGTTGGCACGCATGAGGTCGCCGACGCGTTCGTCGGCGGTGAGGAAGTAGTAGAAGCGCCGGTAGGTGGTGTTGGCGATGCGCTGCTGCTTGGCGCTGTCGGCGTAGTGCTGGATGCCGTGCCGGGTGCCGAGGCCGGCCCACTGCCCGAGGTGGTAGACGTCGACCTCACCGGTGTGCCGGGTCATGGCTTCGGCGAAGCGGAAGATGTCGGCACGCCCGGAGCGCAGGTAGGCGTACCAGAGCCAGAGGTCGGGCGAGAGCTCGGAGTTGTCCCACGCGTAGCCGCCGACGTCGTAGCGCCACTGGTGACGGGCCGGGTCGTAGGAGTGCATGACGTCGCCGTAGTCCCAGAAGCCGTACCAGCGCCGCATGTCGACCTGGTCCTTGTAGTACGTGAAGAGGAAGTCGAGGTGGTCCTCGATCTTCGCCTTGGCCGGTGTCGATCGGTCGACCGGGGAGAAGAGCCCGCCGAAGACCTTCGCGGCGATCAGCTGGGCCGGGGGCGCGACGAGCTGGGGAAGGGTGCGGACGGCTTCGGTCTGCTGCGCGAGGGCGGAGGCGCCGGGGGTGGAGTCGTGGGCCCAGAAGAGGAGTTCGCTGGTGCGGGCGATGCCGTACGGGGTGCCGAAGCCGGGTTCGTAGTCCTCGTAGGTGATGTTGAGGCCTTCGAGCTGCTCGGCGTAGGTGTCCTGGCCGAGACCGTCGTGGTAGAAGCGCAGGTCCATCGGCTCGGCCTCGGGCGACCAGAGCCACACGGTGACCTCGGCCGCGTCGGTGTGCGCGTCGCGGATGTCGAGCTGGGCGGGGAACTTCTCCCAGAAGTCCCGCAGGCCGAAGGCGAGCCCACCGCTCGCCCCGCCGACGTATGCGAAGCCGGAGGCCCGCCGGCCACCGCCCGCCGCGATCCAGCCGTGGCCCTTCTTGGTGCGCTTGCGCAGGGAGAACCCGTCGGCGGACAGCTGGCTCAGGGTGTAGTCACCCCAGGTGGGGATGAGGTGGAGGCGGCTGGTGACGCGCTGGTCCCAGGTGGCGGGATCGGGCAGCTTCGTCCCCTCGAACTGCGCTGCCTGGACGGCGGCTCCGGGGTCGCGGCGAAGTCCGGTGATGCCCTTGACGGCCTCACGGAGCATGCCGGTGCCCTCGCCGCCGATGCGGATGTGCCGGTCGTAGGCCTCGTCCCGCATCGGGACGGTGAAGCGCACACCGAGGCCGCGGATGAAGTCGCCGCTCGCCTTTCCGGGTTCCTGGGTACCGTCGAAGGTGATGGTGTGCACCATGCGGAACGATTCGGCGCCGGCGTAGAAGTAGAGCCGGACGGAGAAGGGCAGCCAGGAGCGCTTCCCTCTGCGGTGCTTGCCCTCGATACGGACCACCGCGCGAACGGGCCCGCTCTGTTCGACCTCGGTCGTGGTGACGGCGCTCTCGAAGCGCTCGTACGACTCGCGCCCCTGGTCACCGTCCTCGATCTCGCCCTGGCGGATCAGGACGAGCCGGCCGTCCTTGGCGATCTCCGTGGAGCCACGGACGAGGGAGGTGATGAGCGAGGAGCCGGTCTTCCCCATCTTCGCGGTGATGACGCCGGTGGAGACGGTGACGGTGGACCCGGTGTTCTTGACGGTGACCTTGTGGGCGGGCGCGGCGGGCGCTCCGGGGCCGAGCACGAACTTCTTGGCGCCGGCGGCTTCCGGCCCTACGGCGTGGGCGGTCCACTTCGCGGAGCCGTCGGGCCAGGTGGCGGTGGTCCACGACTGCACGGGGACGTCCTTGCCGTCCTCGGTGACCAGTGTGAAGTGCTGGTCCTTCGGGTACTGCCCCTTGGGCCAGGGCACCCCGAGCGTGGATCCGGGGGCCGCGCCGAGGCCGCCGGGCTCCAGCCAGGTGAGGGTCACGGGTCCGGCGGTCTCGCCGGTGCCGGATGCGGCCGCGGCGCCGGTGGTGCCGAGGGACCAGCTGAACTGTGCGGCGGCACCGGCCGCCGCTGCTGCCTTGAGGAGTGTTCTGCGGGGCATCCTGGACATGGTGGTGCCTCTCTCCGTGCGGATCGGGGACGTACGGCAGGGGGAAGAGCGGGGTGGCCGTGCGGTCAGCGGGCGAGCCGGCGGGCTTCGACGGCGGTGGCCGCGGCGGCCACCGCCCCGACGACGGGAACGGCCAGCGGCAGCATCAGGGCGCCGGACAGGACGACGACGGCCATCCCGCACACGAGCAGGAACGAGCCCGCCGGATCGCGGACCGTGCGCCGTCCGGCGCCGGCGAGCAGGACCCGCCAGGCTTCACCGGGCTCCCAGCACGCGGCGGCGCGCACGACCGCGACGAGGAGGCCGATCAGGGAGAGGATGCCGACGGCGCCGACGAGCGGCCCGCCCGGCAGCCCGGCCCGTACGGCCGCCAGGTCCAGCCAGAGCAGCGCTCCGGCCGCCCACACGGCCGCACCCACGAACAGGCCGCCGCGCGCCGCGGCGCGGACGTCCCCCACGAACTCCCGCACCCCGCCGCGCTCCCCGGCGAGGTGGCGGCGCAGGTGCCTGGTCCCGGCGGCGAAGGCCGCCGGGAAGGTGAGCAGCGGGAGGGCCGCGACGGCGATCCAGACGCCGGTGAGCAGGCACTCGGAGAACAGGGCGAAGCGGTCCATCGCGTGCGAGCGCCGTTGCGCCGTGGGAGCCTTCGTCGTCATGACCGCCTCAGCCCTTCAGGCCGGAGGTGGCCATGCCGTCGATCAGGTAGCGCTGGAAGGCCGTGAAGAAGGCCAGCACGGGCAGCAGGGCGACCAGCGACATGGCGATCATGCCGCCGTAGTCGGCCACGGCGTCCTGGTCGATGAACATCTTGAGCCCCATCGAGACGGTGTAGTTGTCCGGCTCGTTCAGATAGAGCAAGGGGCCCATGAAGTCGTTCCAGGCGTTGATGAAGGTGAAGATCGCGCTGGTGATCAGCGCCGGCCGGCAGAGCGGCATGACGATCGACCAGTAGATCCTCAGGTGCCCGCAGCCGTCGAGCCGCGCCGCCTCGTCGAGCTCCCTGGGCAGACCGCGCATGAACTGCACCATCAGGAAGACGAAGAAGGCGTCGGTGGCGAG
Organism: Streptomyces sp. B1I3; assembly: GCF_030816615.1. NCBI lineage: Bacteria > Bacillati > Actinomycetota > Actinomycetes > Kitasatosporales > Streptomycetaceae > Streptomyces > Streptomyces sp. B1I3. The sequence goes on along the minus strand of NZ_JAUSYD010000001.1, from coordinate 6,570,166 downwards.
GTACTTGCCGATCAGGAGCGGGGTGAAGGTGTTGATCAGCTCCAGCTTCTGGAACAGCACGTACTGCGGAATGATCAGCACGTGGTACGGCAGCAGCAGGGTGCCGATCATGACGGCGAACATGGCGTTGCGGCCGGCGAAACGGACCTTGGCGAAGGCATAGGCCGTCAATGAGCAGGACAGCACCACTCCGATCACCGAACCGACCGCTATGTAGGCCGAGTTCATGAAGAACGTGGAGATGGGGATGTCGGCGATGCCCTCGGTGAGCCTGGTGTAGTTGTCGGTGACGGGATCGCCCGGGAAGAGTTCCGGAGCGCCGATGATGTCCGCGCTGGGCTTGAAGGAGGCCCCGATCGTCCACACCACCGGGTAGAGGACCACGGCGAGCACGGCGAGGGCCCCCAGGTGCCAGGCCAGTGCGCCGGCTCCCCGGCGTCGTACGGCTGCGGTCAGGAGACTCATCGGCCGCCCTCCTCGTAGTGCACCCAGCGTTTCTGGGACCAGAACAGGACGGCGGTGACCAGGCCGACAGCGACGAGCAGCAGCCATCCCATGGCGGAGGCGAAGCCCATCCGGCTGTTCACGAAGCCCTGTTCGTACAGGTAACAGGTGTAGACGAGCGTCGCGTCGGCGGGCCCGCAGGTGGCGTTGGAGAGGATGTAGGCGGAGCCGAAGATCTGGAAGGAGTGGATGGTCTCGAGCAGCACGTTGAAGAACAGCACCGGTGAGATCATCGGCAGGGTGATGTGGAAGAACCTGCGCCACGGGCCGGCTCCGTCCACCTCGGCCGCCTCGTACAGTTCGCGCGGCACCTGCTTCAGGCCGGCCAGGAAGATGACCATCGGTGCGCCGAACTGCCATACGGTGAGGGCGATCAGTGCGTAGATGATCATCTCGGGATCGCCGATCCAGCCACCGGTCTCCACACCGAACAGCTTCTGCGTCCGGTCGACGACGGCTCCGTCCGAGAACAGTGCCCGCCAGACGATGGCCGCCGACACGCTCGCGCCGATCAGCGACGGGGCGTAGAAGGCCGCCCGGTAGAAGGACTGGCCCCACCGCTTCTGCGCGAGCAGCATGGCGACGGCGAGCGCCGCGGCCAGCTTGACGGGGGTGCCGATCAGGACGTACCAGGAGGTCACCTTGACCGACTGGCGCCACCGCGGGTCGGCGAACATGTCGGTGAAGTTCCGCAGGCCGATCCAGCGTGGCGCGTCGAACAGGTTGTACTCGGTGAACGAGAGGTACAGCGAGAACACCATGGGCCCGGCGATCAGGAACAGGAAGCCCGCGATCCAGGGCGACATGAACAGGTAGCCGGCCAGGTTCTCGCGACGGCCGGGACGCGTGGTGCCGGCAGGTGGCGCCTGGCCCGTGGGACCGTTCCGCTTGTTCACGGACCGGTCGCCCGCGGGCGGCGATACGCCCGGGGAGGTCTGGATGTGAGTCACCGCGGTCCCTCTCAGTTCGAGGCGAGGGCGGTCTTGGCCTCGGAGAGGAACTGCTTCACCGAGTCCTCCGGCGAGGCCTTGCCCAGCGAGAGGTCGGCACCGATGCGCAGGAAGGCCGCCTCGACCACGTCGGCACCGGCCGGGTGCGGGGTGATGGGCTCCAGGAGTCCCGCGTCCGCGATCGCGGTCTCGTACGCGGCTATCGCCTTGTTCGGTGCGTCGGCGGGCTGATAGGCCTCGAACTGCGCGGTGGTGGCGGGTACTCCGCGGTCGTAGCCCATGATGCGGGCGACTTCCAGGTCATGGGTCATGAAGCTGATGAAGGTGGCGACCTCGGCGGGGTGCTTGGTGCGCGCCGATCCGCTGAGCATCAGGGAGCCGAGGTACTGCCCGGTCCTCTTGCCGTCGGTGCTGGGAATGGGCGCCAGGCCGTAGCTGCTCCTGCCCTCCGCGCTGTAGCGGACGGAGAAGTTGTCCCAGGTGAACTCGCCGGCGGACAGCCCGTGGGTGGTCGCGAAGGCGGGCTTGATCTGCTCGACCTTCTTCTGGTCGGCGTAGAGGCCCTTCTTCACCCGCTCCAGGGCCTCCGTCCAGTAGGGCAGCAGTTCGGCCTCGCCGAATCCCATGCCGTCCTCGGTGAAGAACGCCTTGCCGTTCTGGCGGAGGATCAGGTCGTAGAGGTACATCACTCCGTGCGGCCCGGCGTCACCGGGGATGTTCTGGCTGCTCCGGATCTTCTGCAGGCCCGCGTACCAGTCGTCCCAGGTCCAGCCGATCTCGGGAGCGACCCCTGCCTTCTCGTAGACCTTCTCGTCGATGACCAGGGCCATCGAGTTGCTGCCGACCGGTACACCGAGCAGCTTGCCGTCCACCTCGGCGAACTTCTCCAGTCCGGCGCGGAAGCCTGTGAGGTCGAGGTTCCCCTTCTCGGCCTGGGGGCCGAGGTCGAGGAGCACGTTCTTCGCCTCGTACTTGCGCAGGAAGGTCACGGCGTTCTGGATGACGTCGGGCGGGTTGCCGCCGGCCGCCTGGGTGTTGAACTTCTTCCAGAAGTCCCCGTACTGCTGGAAGTCCGTCTTCACCTTGATCTTCGGATGCTTCTTCTCGAAGAGGGTGATGCACTGCTGGATCTTCTTCGCCCGGTCGTCGGCGCCCCACCAGGAGTGCCGGATGGTCACCGTGCCACCGGAGCCACTGCCTCCGCCCGAGCCGCAACCAGCCGCTGTCAGCCCGAGACCGGCCGCCGAGAGACCGGCCAGCTTCAGCATCTGCCGTCGGTCGATGCCGCTGTTCCGAGACATGGCTCGCCCCCATCCATCTTCGCATTGAATCGTTTTAGAAAGCGCTTGCTGGGTCAAGGTAGGGAGCGACACCGGGCACGTCAACGGTTCGGACGAAATTTGCCGGGCGGAGGGAGACCCTCGGAGCACACCCGGGCCGAACGCCGTTCGAGAAACCGAACGTCGAGAGTGCCGGAAACGACGGGACGAGGCCACGGAAAACACCGATGGCCGGAAGCTTCGGTGAAGCTTCCGGCCATCGGTACGGGGTGGGCGATACTGGGTTCGAACCAGTGACCTCTTCGGTGTGAACGAAGCGCTCTCCCACTGAGCTAATCGCCCCGGCGCACCGCACACATTACCCCATGTCAGCGGCGCTCCCGGACCACCTGCGGGTCACTGCTCGATCTTCCACGGCATCGTGATGCCGAACTTCCAGACGTAGATCCCGACGAGCACGGCGATGATCACGAGTCCGACGGCGGTCAGGATGACGTTGCGCCTCCGGACCTTGGGGTCGAGGGCCCGCTGGGTGGCCTCGGTGACCTTGCGCTTGGTCCAGCGCAGGACGAGCTGCGCCCACACGAACTCGGTCGCCCAGATCGCCATGCCGCCGAAGATCACCAGCCACCCCGGTCCGGGCAGCGGCAGCATCACGACGCCCGCGCCGACCACGGCGAGGCCGGCGACGAAGATGCCGACCTGCCAGCTCAGGTGCAGCACCCTCGACGCCCGGATGAATGCGGGCGCCCGCGATCCCAGCTCACGCTCCGCCTGCCGCTCGTCCCCCGCAGCGGGTTCCGGGGCCACCGATGCGGCGACCTCTTTCCGCTCGTCACTCTCCGCGTTCATGAGGCCCAACCTACCGGAAGGGCACTCGTCACCGGAATGGACGCATGACCCAAAGTTACACACCGCTGTACGAGCTACCTGAAGCATCACAAATAGGTCAGAGGGGTTTACAACGCCACCGTAGGTGGCATGTCGATTTCGCCGACGTGCGAATCCCCGAGCGCACACTGAGCGAAAGGCCCTGGCGCTTATGAACACCACGGTCAGCTGCGAGCTGCACCTGCGCCTCGTTGTGTCGAGCGAGTCCTCACTGCCTGTACCCGCGGGCCTGCGGTATGACACGGCCGATCCCTATGCCGTGCACGCCACCTTCCACACCGGAGCGGAGGAAACGGTCGAGTGGGTTTTCGCCCGTGACCTTCTTGCCGAGGGGCTGCACAGGCCCACCGGCACCGGAGACGTCCGCGTCTGGCCATCCCGAAGTCACGGCCAAGGCGTCGTCTGCATCGCGCTGAGCTCCCCGGAGGGAGAAGCCCTGCTGGAGGCCCCGGCGAGGGCCCTGGAGTCATTCCTGAAGAGGACCGACGCCGCGGTCCCGCCCGGCACCGAGCATCGTCACTTCGACCTCGACACGGAGCTCTCACACATCCTGGCCGAGAGCTGAGCCAGGCCGAGAGCTGCGGGACGCCGTCCGACTCGGGGAGACGGCGTCGCGCGGACAACCTCATACGGCAGACACCGGCGCCGTCGCCGCGGAACCCACCGCGGCGACGGCGCCGGTGCTTGCCGCCCGCACCCCGAGAGGGCCGGCGTCCGAACGGCCTGCGGCCCCGCAGGTCGTTCGCGGCGGGGCTCATGATCCATCCCCACCGGTCACACTGGTCCTACAGATCCCACCGGCCCCATTGGTCCCGCAGGGCGCCCCCACCCCACCGGCACGGCCACGCAGGCGTCCAGGCAGGCGCCAGCGGCTCCGCCGAAGCGCCGGGGCGACCAAAGGCCCACCCTGCCGCCCGTGAGCTCCCACCGGGCCGGGAGCGCCTTCGGGGAGCCAGTAGAGTCAGCCCGCATCGGCGGGCGCCCGTCCGCCGGAGGCCAGGGAGCGAAGCGTGCTGATCCCCCACGACACCCGGATCGCCCTCGACACGGTGGTCGAGCTGGTGAACACCGCGCCGGAGAGCGAGCCCGCCGACGGACTCGCCGACGTCGCCGCGCTCTACGACTTCGCCGAGCGCCATCACATCAGTGGTGTCGGCGTCCTCGGGGAGAAGGACCTGAGCGCCGTCCGGGAGGTACGGAGCCGCTTCGCCGAGATATTCGCGGCGCCCGACGCCCGCACCGCCGCCGATCTCGTCAATGCGCTGGTGGCCGCCGCGGGCACGACCCCCCAGCTCACGGACCACGACGGCTACGACTGGCACGTCCACTACTTCGCGCCGGACGCCTCGCTGGCCGACCACCTCGCGGCCGACTGCGGCATGGCGCTGGCGTTCTTCGTCGTGGCGGGCGAGCAGGAGAGGCTGCGGCGGTGCGAGGCACCGGACTGCCGGCACGCCTTCGTCGACCTGTCGCGCAACCGCTCCCGGCGCTACTGCTCCAGCCGCACCTGCGGCAACCGGCTCCACGTCGCCGCGTACCGGGCCCGTCGCCGCGAAGCGGCCGGCTGACACCTTCCGGGCACGGCGCGACTGCCGGCGGCACGGAGTCCGGCACGGCCGGCGGCTGTACGGAGTCCGGCACGGCCGCCGGCTGTACGGAGCCGGGTGCGGCCCGGCGGTACGCCGGGCCGGTGGCGGCCCGCTCACAGGAGGAAGAGGTCGTGCAGCGCGGCCATCAGCAGCAGGCCGCCGATCACCGTCAGGAAGATCATCAGGGGCGGTTGGGACAGGGCGAAGAGGCAGCCGCGTGGCTCTTCGGCAGGGGGTGCGGGGGATTCGCCCCGCGATGTGTCCACCATCTCGCAGTGATCATGACTCACCGGAACTGGTGTTGGCGATCAATACGCCTTTCCCGAGGGCCGGTTCACCCGCTCCGGGCTGCAAATATTCGCTCCGGCGTCCGACCACCCACCACGTTTTCGACCGTACGCCGCGCCGGGCCGCCCGCGCGGCGCGGCGAGGTCGGCCGGCGAGGGCGGCAGGCGAGGGCGGCAGGCCGGTTCAGCGCGGGGCGGCGCTCGAGGCGCGGACGACAAGCTCCGGCTGGAGGACGACACTGCGGTGCTCGTGGCTGCCGCTCCCGTAGTCCGCCTCTTCCAGGAGGAGCTCCGCCGCCATCCTGCCCATCACCACGGCGGGCTGTCGGACCGAGGTGAGCGGTACGGCGGCGGCCGCGGCGAACTCGATGTCGTCGTACCCGACGATGGCGACGTCCTGCGGCACCCGGACACCGGCGGCGTACAGCGACTGCAGCACACCGAGGGCCAGCAGGTCGTTGGCGCAGAAGACGGCGGTCGGCCGGGGCACGAGGCCGAGCAGGCGGGCCCCGGCGTCACGGCCGGCCGCCACGTCCAGGCGGTCGGAGGGGATCTCCACGAGGGCCTCGGGGCCGTACCCCGCCTCCGCGAGGGCCGCGAGGGCGCCCTCCCGGCGGTCCCTGATCTGGTGCAGGTCGCCGGGGCCGCTCACGTAGGCGACCGACCTGTGGCCTGCGGACACGAGGTGCCCTACGGCCAGCATGCCGCCGCGCACGTCGTCCACGGAGACCGCGCAGTTCTCGGTGGAGGCCGCGACCCGGTCGACCAGCACGTAGGGGATCCGGTGGCGGGCGAACGCCTCGAGGTTGGCGCCCGTGGCATCGGCGGGGGTGATCAGCACGCCGCAGACCCGCTGCTCGGCGAAGAGCCCGAGGTACTCGGACTCCTCCTCCTGGCTCTGGCCGCTGTTGCAGACCATGACGCCCAGCCCGGCGTCCCGGGCGGCACGCTCGGCGCCGCGGGCGATGTCCACGAAGAAGGGATTACCCATGTCGAGGACGAGCAGGGCCATGATGCGGCTCCGGCCCGCCCTGAGCTGCCTGGCCGACTCACTGCGTACGTAACCCAGCTCCTCGATCGCCGCGAGCACCCGGGCGCGGGTGTCGGGCAGCACCGCCTCGGGGCGGTTGATCACGTTGGAGACCGTGCCCACCGAGACGCCCGCCTGCCGGGCCACGTCCTTGATCCCTGCCACACGCGCCACTTGCCCTGCCCCACTGATGCACTCGGTCGCCGCGCGCCGGCGCGGCGTCTCACTGTCGTACGGACAGACGTCCCGGCGTGGTCCGCCGCCTCGTCGCCCGTGGCCGCACCTCCGGATGAAGCGTTTCAATCCGGTCGGGACGCTAAACCCAGCCCTGGGACACCGTCAAGCTCGCGGCGCCGCCGCAGCCGAATATACCGAGACGCGGCAGCCTGCGTACGCGCCGGGATCGCACGATCCCGCATGAATCGATTCACGCCTCATGCATCCGCGCGTGCACGCGCGGGGACGGCCCGTCAGATGCCGTGCTTCTTCAGGATCGCCTCGATGTCGCTGAAGTCGTCACCGGCTCCCGCGGCCTGCTGCGGCTTCTCCTTCCGGCCGTCCCGAGCGGCCGGGTCCGCCGCCGGCCCGGCGGCCGTCCCGAGCGAGGGCGCCGAGGCGACGGGAGCGACCGCCTCGCCCTGCGACGCGTCCCGTGCCGCCTTGCGCTCCTTACGGGTGGCGCCGCCCCGGCGCTCGACGGCGCGGGTGGTCACGAGGAGCAGCCAGGCGACGGCCAGCAGCCCGAAGCCGATCCAGACACTCGGCTCGAAGACGATGCCCGACACCCACTTCACGACACCGGTCATCACCAGGCCGACCGGCACCAACGAGTAGGCGGCGATCCGGGTGGCAGCGAGGAACCGCTTGCGGTACGCGGTGATCGCGGCGATGCCCAGGCCGGCCGCCGACACCGCGGAACAGATGGTCTCGGCAAGCATCGGTGCCTCCAGCGATCGGGAAACGTCCCTTCCATCCTGCACCGGCCACCCGTTCCGGGGCCACGCCCCGGAGCCACATCAGGGACATATCAGGGCCGCGGTCCTCCCCGGGTCCCGATTGGGAGGCGGAGGTCCGGCCTGGAAGACTGGATCCATGAGCGATTCCACCCCCGCAGCGCCGGTTGTCCTCGACATCTGGTGCGAGCTCGAGTGCCCCGACTGCCACCGGGCCCTCTCCGACATCCACACCCTGCGTGCGCGCTACGGCGACCGGCTGGAGGTGAGGCTGCGCCACTTCCCGCTGGAGAAGCACAAGCACGCCTACGCCGCGGCGCAGGCGGCCGAGGAGGCCGTCGTCCAGGGCAAGGGGTGGGAGTACATCGAGGCCGTCCTGGCGCGGACCGCCGACCTCGCCCGCACCGGCGAGCCCGTACTGCTCGACGTGGCACGCGGACTGGGCCTGGACGCCGAGGAGTTCGACACCGCGCTGATCGACGGCCGGCATCTGCTGATCGTCGACGCGGACCAGGCGGAAGGCAAGGCGATCGGCGTCACCGGCACACCGACCTATGTCATCGGCGACGAGCGGCTGGACGGCGGGAAGAGTCAGGAAGGGCTGCGCGCCCGGATCGAGGAGATCGCCGACCGCCTGCTCGCGGACCGCGGCTGACTCCGCCACCCGGCGGCGCGGGGCCAGACGTGCCGGGGCTGCAGGTGCCGAGGCCGGGCGCCGGGCAGGCGCCGGGCAGGGGCGCCGGGCCCAGGAGGGCCGGGCCCAGGAGGGCCGGGGCGCCGGGCAGTGGCCGGCCCCCCGCCTACAGGCCCTTGGCCAGGTTGTACCGGGTCGTCTCGTAGCCGAGCGACTCGTACAGCCTCAGAGCGGGCGTGTTGGACGCGAAGACGTGCAGCCCCAGCCGGGTGAGCCCCGCGCCGAGCGTGAGGTCCTCGGCCAGGTGCATCAGCGCCCTGCCGTAGCCGTGCCCCCGATGCCCCTCAGCCACCTCGACGTCGAAGACGTAGCCGATCTCGTCGCCCCCGGGCGTCTCGTGCCGTGCCACCCAGAGGTGCCCGAGCGTCTCGTCGGCACGGACGAGGACGTGGAAGCTCATGCCCGGGGTGGCGAGCCCTTCCGGCAGTTTCGTGGCGTGGTCCGTCTCGGACTTGTGCCTGGCCTGCTCCTCGGGGACACCCCGTTCGATCCAGTTCCGCGCGTACGCCTCGGTGCTGGTGCTCGCCCACGCGGCGAATTCCCGCTCGGTCATCGGGCGGCCGGTGACCCCGTCCGGCAACGCGGGAACGGCCGGGGCCAACGTCTTGAGCATGTTGCGGCTGCGCTCGGAGTACCCGAGCGCGGCGGCGAGGCGCCGGGCGGGTTCGTCGCCCGCCGGCGCCACCAGGCGGACCTGGGTGCAGCCCCAGCCGCGCAGCACCTCCTCCACGGCGAGCACGGCGATGGTGCCGCGACCGCGTCTGCGGTGCGGCTCCTCGATGCGGAGCGCCTGCAGGATGCCGGCCGTCGGCCCGAACGCCGGGTCGGTACTGATGCCGACGCTCCCGACGGGACGTCCGTTGTCGCAGACGTCGTACGTGCGGGACCGGGCGCCGTCGGCGCCGTGCTGGATCGGCCCGGTGGGCCGGAGGGTCGTTGTCATCAGGGGTGTTCTATCCACTGGCCGGCGGTCCGTCACCCGCTTTTCGGTATCCGGTTCACGGATCGAGGTCATCCCCCGCGCGCTCGTCGAAGATCCGCATGGCCTTCGCCGTCACGGGGCCGGGGGCATCCGGCAGCTCCCGTCCGTCGACCCGGTGGACGGCCTGCACGTCCCGGAGGGTCGAGGTCAGGAAAATCTCCTCGGCCTGCTCCAGGACGTCCATCGGGAGGTCGGTCTCCTGCGCGCCCGTCCACTCCACGGCCAGGGCACGGGTGATGCCGGCGAGACAGCCCGAGGCGACGGGGGGCGTGTGGATCCGGCCGTCGAGGACGACGAAGACGTTGGATCCGGTGCCTTCGCAGAGCCGCCCGGCCGTGTTGGGGAAGAGCGCCTCGGAGGCGCCCCGCTCGTGGGCGCGCGCCAGCGCGACCACGTTCTCGGCGTACGAGGTGGTCTTGAGCCCGGACAGCGCGCCGCGCTCGTTGCGCGTCCAGGGGACGGTGATCACGGCGGTGGTGTCGGGACGGCGTGCCGCCTCGTCCAGGGCGACGAACAGGCTGGGCCCGGCGTCGCCGCGGTCCGAGCCGAGTGGGGAGAGGCCGCCGGTGTAGGTGATCCGCAGCCGGCCGAGCGCCACGGGGTTGGCGCCGATCACCGCCGCCAGGGCCCTGCGGACCTCGTCGAGGTCGGGATCGGGCAGGCCGAGACCCCTGGCCGAGCGGGTGAGGCGTTCGAGGTGCCGGGTCAGGGCGAAGGGGCGGCCTTCGGCGACCCTGACCGTCTCGAAGACGCCGTCCCCCACGGTGAGCCCGTGGTCGAGGACGGACACCCGTGCGTCATCGGCGTCCCGCAGTCCGCCGTCGACCCAGATCCTCATGACACGGTCCTTCCTGTTTCCTCGTGGGTACCCGACGCTACAGCGAGCAGCCGGGACGCCTTCAGCTCGGTCTCCGCCCATTCGCGCCGCGGATCGGAGCCCCAGGTGATACCGGCTCCCGTACCGAAGCGCAGCAGGGGCGCGGGGCCGGTGCGGTCGATCCAGAAGGTCCGTATCCCGACGGCGAGTCCCGCGGTGGCCCGGTCCGCGTCCACCCAGCCGACCGCGCCGCAGTACGGGCCGCGGGGCGAGGTCTCCAGGGCCTGGATGATCCGCAGCGCACTGGACTTGGGAGCGCCCGTGACCGATCCGGGCGGGAACGCCGCGGTGAGCAGCTCGGGCCACCCCGCGCCGGCGGCGAGCCGTCCGCGGACGGTGGAGACGAGGTGGACGAGGCCGGGATGCTTCTCCACCACGCAGAGATCGGGCACGCCGACGCTGCCGGTCGCGCAGACCCGGCCCAGATCGTTGCGGACCAGGTCCACGATCATGACGTTCTCCGCGTGGTCCTTCTCCAGCAGGTCGGCCTCGGTGCGCCCGGTGCCCTTGATGGGCCCGGACTCCACGGTCCGGCCGTCGCGCCTCAGGAAGAGTTCGGGGGAGGCGGTGGCGATCTCCACCCCGTGCGCCGGGAGCCGGATCGTTCCCGCGTACGGCGCCGGGTTGCCCAGGGCGAGCAGGGCGGTGAGGGCGTCGACGTCGGCGGCGGGGCCGGGCAGGGGCGCGGACAGCACGCGGCAGAGATTCGCCTGATAGACCTCGCCCGCCGCGATGTGTTCGCGGATCCGCCGCACGCCGGCCAGGTAGGCCTCCTCGTCCAGGGACGAGGTCCAGTCCTGCGGGGCCGGCCCGCGCCAGGCCCCGGGCACGGGGAGAGGCACCTGCTCCGTTCGTACGGTGGCGAAGCGGGCGCAGACGAGACGGCCCTCGAAGTCGGCACACACGGCCCAGAAGCCGGATGATTCGAGAGCCGCAGGATCGCAGGTCACGTCCTGCAGACCGGAGGCGACGAGGCCGCCGAAGCGGGCCATGGGGGCGAGGTCGTGCACGCCGATGAGTGTAGGGCGGTCCATCATGACCTGCGGCGGGGCGGAGGCAGCGCAGCACGCTGCGCAAACGCGTTTTTGTACTGGCCCGGGAATCCGCTAGAGTTCAACACGTCGCCGGGACGCGCAAGCGGGCCGGGAAAGACAAGCGGACGTAGCTCAGTTGGTAGAGCGCAACCTTGCCAAGGTTGAGGTCGCCAGTTCGAACCTGGTCGTCCGCTCGCAGAAGGTGGGGGATCTTCCCGAACCCCCACCCCTGGTGGAGTGGCCGAGAGGCGAGGCAACGGCCTGCAAAGCCGTCTACACGGGTTCAAATCCCGTCTCCACCTCCAAGGACGATTAGCTCAGCGGGAGAGCACTTCCCTGACACGGAAGGGGTCACTGGTTCAATCCCAGTATCGTCCACCGGTCCACGAGGACCCCCGCGCGATTAGCTCAGCGGGAGAGCGCTTCCCTGACACGGAAGAGGTCACTGGTTCAATCCCAGTATCGCGCACGCAGTACACGCAGGTTCGCCCTGCGCGATTAGCTCAGCGGGAGAGCGCTTCCCTGACACGGAAGAGGTCACTGGTTCAATCCCAGTATCGCGCACCACCCGGAACCCCCGGTCGTCTCGACGACCGGGGGTTCCGTCGCGTGCGGGGTGGGTCGTCAGTCGGTGAAGAGCTGGGTGGCCTTGCGGACCAGTTCGTAGAGCCCGTAGGCGAACGGCACGGCGACCCACAGCCAGACGAAGGCCATGAGCGATTTACGATTCCTGGTGGACACGGGGGCTCTCCTGCGGCTTCTCGTGGAATCGGGCGTGGACCGGGCGTATGCATTCGTTGGCGACGAAACCGACGGCCAGCAGCCCGATCATGATCGTCAGGGAGGTCGTGTAGAGGCTGGGGCCGCTGTGGCCGGCCCGCTCCCCCGCGTCCGCGACCCGGTTGACGATCAGCGGGCCGAGGACGCCGGTAGACCACGCGGTCAGCAGCCGTCCGTGGATGGCACCCACCTGGTACGTGCCGAACAGGTCCTTCAGGTAGGCGGGCGCGGTCGAGAACCCGCCGCCGTAGAAGGAGAGGATCACCAGTGCGCAGCAGATGAATACGGGTCTGGAGTCGTTGCCGAGCTGGGTGATCAGCACGTACATCAGGCGCCGACGCCGAGGTAGACGCGGTACATGTTCTTGCGGCCGATGAGGTCCGAGGCCGAGGACCACAGGAGGCGGCCGCCCATGTTGGCGAGCGAGAGCAGGGCGACGAACCCGGCTGCGGCGGAGGTGCTGACGGGGGCCGGGGTGCCCGAGAAGAAGTCCGTGATCATGGGTGCGGCCTTCTCGAGGATGCCGATGCCCGCGGTGACGTTCATGCAGAGGACCACCCACAGGCACCAGAACTGCGGGGTGCGCAGCGCGTTGCGCGCGGAGACCTGGGCGGTGGTGACGAGCCTGCGGGTCTCCTGCTTCGGTGTCCAGCCGGCGGGGGTCCAGCTGTCAGGCGGGACCCGTACGAGAAGGACGCCGAGCGCCATGAACGCGGCGTAGACGACGCCGTGGACGAGGAAGGCCGTGGCGATGCCGGAGCGGTCCGCACCGAAGCGGTCGAGCATGCCGGTGGACCAGGGCGAGGCGATGAGGGCGCCGCCGCCGAAGCCCATGATGGCGATGCCGGTGGCCATGCCGGGGCGGTCGGGGAACCACTTGATGAGGGTGGAGACGGGTGAGATGTAGCCGACACCGAGCCCGATGCCGCCGATGAAGCCGTAGCCGAGCACGACGAGCCAGAACTGGCCGGTGGCCGCCCCGAGTGCGGCGACGAGGAAGCCGGACGAGAAGCAGACGAGGGAGACCGACATCGCCCAGCGGGGGCCGTTGCGTTCGACGAGGGTGCCGCCGAAGGCGGCGGAGAGGCCGAGCATGACGATGCCGAGCTGGAACGGCAGGGCGCTCGCGGCGCCCGAGAGGCCGAGCGCGGATTCGAGCGGAGGCTTGAACACGCTCCAGGCGTAGGCCTGGCCGATGGAGAGGTGTACGGCGAGCGCTGCGGGTGGCACGAGCCAGCGGCTCCAGCCCGGGGGCGCGACAGTCCGGGACCTGTCGAGGAGGTTCATGGCCCCGCACTCCAGGCATCAGTCATGGGCATGACTAGATCATGGGCGGAAGCGCTTCGACCCTGCGCCACGGGCCCGCACGCTCGGCGTCCGGCCCGTGGCGCGGGGGCGACGGTCAGGAGGAGAAGAGCATCCGGCCGAAGCTCTTCTGGCGGTGGTGGCCGCCGTAGTGCCCGCCCTGGTGCGGCGCACCCCAGGCGGGAGCCTGGGCGGCGGGGTAGGCCTGCGGGGCGGGCGGCGCGGGCGGGGCCTGCTGCGCCCACTGCGACTCCAGGCGGGTCAGGGACTCCAGCTCGCCGTAGTCGAGGAAGATCCCCCGGCAGCCGCTGCACTGCTCGATCTGGACGCCGTTGCGGTTGTACGTGTGCATCTGGGCGTGACACTTGGGGCACTGGATCATCGGGTCGGCTCCTCACCGTCGTCGCGTCGTCGCCGGATGCATGCCCGGCGGCGGTCGGTTCACCCTACGACGCGCGTCCGGCCGTCAACCGGGGCGGGAGGGAGGCTATTCGGGCACAGGCGTCGATCATCAGCTGCTCGACCTCGTCCGGACTGCGCCGCTCCGCTGCGGACTTGGCCAGGGCCAGCGCCGCCGTCTGCACCGTGAGGGCGCGTGCCGGGACGTCGAGCTCGGGCCACGGGTCCCCCTCCGGCCGTACGGCGGGGCCCCCTTCGGCCCGGTAGGCGTCCAGGAAGCGCAGCCAGACCTCGGGGGGCAGCAGGCCGGCGGCGTACCAGGCGGCGGGGCGGGCAAGGTCCCAGGCGGGATCGCCCAAGCCCGCGTCGTCGACGTCGATCAGCAGCCACGGGCCGTGCGGACCCGGGTGCCGGACGAGCTGCCCGAGGTGCAGATCTCCGTGGCAGAGGAAGGCGGACCGGTGCGCGAGCGCCGGGCCCTCGGCACGCGCCCAGCCGGGCAGTCCGCGCCAGGCGGCGAGCACGGCGTCGGTGACCGGCTCCCCCGGCCGCGCAGCGCGCATCCGCTCGACGGCCACGGCGGCCTTGGCCGGGCCGCGCATCGGTGGGAGCGGGTGGGGCGGCGGGGTCCGGTGCAGCGCGGCCAGGAGGGCGGCTGCCTCCTCCCAGGGGGCGGCGTCGGGGTCCGCGGGGTCGACGGGCTCCCCGTACGGCCACAGGCTGACGGCACGGCCGTCGGGGGTACGGAGGCGGACGGGGTCCTGGACGGCCTGGGGACCGGGGCGTGCCTGGGCCTGCGCGCAAGGGGCCGGTACGGCAGGGGGCTCCGCGCAAGGGGCCGGTACGGGACGGGCTTCGTCGCCGAGCGGGGGCAGGAGGATGCCCGCCAGGCCCGGGGAGGCGGCCAGCGACAGCCGGGCCGTCAGACCCGCGGCGCCGGTGTCCGGGGCGTGGGCCTTGGCGACCACCGGGCCGCTGCGCACCACCGTCCCGTCGGGGCGGTCCGCGAGCACCCGCGGCTCCCCGCAGTCGCACGCGGCGGTAGGGGTGTGGACCCTGGCGTGCGCGAGATCGCCCAGTACGCGTACGACAGGAGTGGTGGTCATCGCAGGAGCTCCCTGGGCGGTGGGCTGCCGGCCCTGCGGCCGGTCCGGCACCGAGCCTACGCGGCGGCCGTGACGGCCCTGGACAGCGAGATGTCCGGCCAGCTCCCCAGCTGGCCGGACAAACGCTGCCGTCCGCCGCACCCCCGTCCCCACGGGGCTGTTGGCCGGATGTCCCGGTCCGGACCGCTCTTCCGGACCCGGGGCGCCGCTCAGCGCCCCAACATCACGCCCACGGACGACGCCTGTGTGACCACTGCCTCCCAGCCGCCGAAGACGACCACGAGCAGGGCCGCCAGAGGAAGGACCATCGCCGTCGCCACCAACGGGTGCCGCCGGCCGGACGGGCGTACGCCGAACGAGGCGTGCGCCTTGCGTCCCTGCGTGCGGATCATGGTCCGCGTTGCCGTGTCCGCCATGGTTCCTCTCCTGACCTGTTCCGGAGCGGCGGGCGTATGACCTCGGGGGACGAGTTCTTCGCCCGCCGCTTGACCTCAACATTAGGGAGACGGGGGCCGTCCGGCGTCATGCCCGCGTACCGATTGCCGGGCCTCCCGGAGGATGAGCCGGCCACCTCCCGCGTACTCCCCTGGGTGGAGATCCGGCGCTAGACCTTGGGGTCATCCCCGAGGGGGCGCTCGGAGGCGTCCTCCCGAGGGACCGGCTGTTCGACGAGGGCGAGCACCCTGGTCGCCATGAAACGGGCAGTGCGGACAACTGATCCACTTCTGGTGACTTCACTCACTTCGACCACCCCTCTGCGGACCGCTGTCTCCACCCGGCGGCCTGCCCTGGAGGCCACCACCTCGTACGTCCGTGTCGTGTCTCCGGCGTCCACGACTATTTCCACACGATCGCCCTTCACTGATCCAATCCCCCTTCTGCGACGGTCCTTTGAGATCTCGCACGGGCCGGGAAGCCTGGATCCGCGGCTCCCTGACCACCCTTCAATTCTCCCACCGGGCACTGACAATCGATGGACCGGTGAGGGCGCGGCCTCTGAGCGCGCCGCGCCACGGGTACGTAAGCTGTGCCTCGTCAGGCGGACGGCGGACCAGGCAGCGGGGATGGGCAGACGATGGCGATGATGCGGCTCCGGCGCGAGGACCCGCGTGTCGTCGGCTCGTTCAGGCTCCACCGGCGGCTCGGAGCGGGTGGCATGGGCGTCGTCTACCTGGGGTCCGACCGCAGGGGCCAGCGGGTGGCGCTCAAGGTGATCCGGCCGGACCTCGCGGAGGATCAGGAGTTCCGTTCGCGTTTCGCGCGCGAGGTGTCCGCCGCCCGCAGGATCCGCGGCGGCTGCACGGCGCGCCTGGTGGCCGCCGATCTGGAGGCGGACCGCCCGTGGTTCGCGACGCAGTACGTGCCCGGGCCCTCGCTCCACGACAAGGTCGCCGAGGAGGGGCCGCTGTCGGCCGCCGAGGTCGCTTCGATCGGGGCGGCGCTGTCGGAGGGACTGGTGGCGGTGCACGAGGCCGGTGTCGTGCACCGTGACCTGAAGCCGTCGAACATCCTCCTCTCCCCCAAGGGCCCGCGCATCATCGACTTCGGCATCGCCTGGGCGACCGGGGCCAGCACGCTCACGCACGTCGGTACGGCCGTCGGCTCGCCGGGGTTCCTGGCGCCGGAGCAGGTGCGCGGAGCGGCGGTGACGCCGGCCACGGACGTGTTCTCGCTGGGCGCCACACTGGCGTACGCGGCCACGGCCGACTCGCCCTTCGGACACGGCAGTTCCGAGGTGATGCTCTACCGCGTGGTGCACGAGGAGCCGCATCTGTTCGATGTGCACGACGCCCTCGCCCCCTTGGTACGGGCCTGTCTGGCGAAGGATCCCGAGGAGCGGCCGAGCACCCTGCAGCTCTCCATGCGGCTCAAGGAGATCGCCGCACGCGAGGCGCAGGGCCTGCAGGAGCGCCGGCCACCCGCGCAGCGCGGCGAGCAGGAGCTGGACCGCCCCACCGGCCGTCTGCAGGGCCCGTACACCGAGCAGCACACCCGGCGTGCCCCGGGCCCCGGCCCGGAGACCCGCCCACCGGTCCGGCGGCCCTCCTCGGCGCGCCCGGCGCCGGCCCGTACCGGCGGCTCACGCCCCCAGGCCTCCCGGGGCGGTACGCCCTCCGGGAAGCGCCCGCACGGGACGCAGGGCACGAACGGCCGTCCGGGCACCCGCTCCGGGGGACGCACGACCTCGGCGGGCAGCAACGGCAAGCGCCGCCCGGCCAATCCGCGGCTGCTGCGTCAGCGGCTCGTCGTCTTCGTCGTGGTCACGTTGCTGGTGGCACTGGGGATCGCGGCCGCCCAGGGCTGTCAGGGGCCGACGCGGGGGCTGGGCGGAACACCGTCGCAGACCCAGGACCGGGCCGCGGGGCAACCGCGCGGTGGCGACGCGCGCTGACGCACACCGGGCCGGTGCTGCCCGGCTCGGGAGCGGGCCTGCCCGGCCAGGTCGTCCCCGGCTCCGGCCGGGTCCCGCACGGTCAGGCCGGCCGGACCCGCGTGGCGTAGAAGGCGACGGCGGAGGCCGCGGCGACGTTGAGCGAGTCGACGCCGGCGTCCATGGGGATACGGACGTGGCAGTCGGCCGCGCCAAGCGCCTGCGGCGTGAGCCCGTCGCCCTCGGTGCCGAAGATCAGGGCCAGCTTCCCGTACCCGCGCGCGACGAGTTCGTCCAGGGTGATCGACCGCTCGCCGAGGCAGAGCGCGGCGGTCGTGAAGCCCGCCGCCCGCAGCAGGCCGAGGTCCGCGGGCCATGACTCCAGCCGGGTCCACGGGACGTGGAAGACGGATCCCATCGACACCTTGACCGCACGGCGGTACAGCGGGTCGGCGCAGCGGGGGGTGAGCAGGACGGCGTCGACGCCCAGTGCGGCGGCGTTGCGGAAGGCGGCTCCGAGGTTGGCGTGGTCGACGATGTCCTCGAAGACGGCCACCCGGCGGACGTCCCCCGACTCCGGGGCCAGCAGGGCGCCGGCGCCCTGCAGGGGGGCGCGCTGCATGGAGGCCAGGGCGCCGCGGTGCACGTGGTAGCCGGTGACGCGCTCGGCGAGCTCGGGTGCGACCGCGTACACCGGGGCAGGGGTCTCGTCGATCACGTCGCGCATGACGTCGACCCACTTGGCGGAGAGCAGCATGGACCGCATCGCGTACCCGGCGTCGAGGGCGCGTCTGATCACCTTCTCGCCTTCGGCGATGAAGAGGCCCTCCGCGGGTTCCCGCCGGCGCCGTAGCTCGACGTCTGTGAGGCCGGTGTAGTCGCTCAGGCGCGGGTCGTCGGGGTCGGTGACGGTGGTGAGTTCAGCCACGGGGTGATGCTGCCTTGTCCGGTGTGGGTGCCGGGGCCCGGCCGGAGCCGGGGCCACCGGATGCGTGGAGCGGCTGTGCCGCTAGTGGGTGGAAGGCCGGGGGGCCTCCTGGCCGACGGCGACGACGTCGCCGATGACGATGACGGCCGGGGGGCGCACCTCTTCGGCGACCACCCGTTCCCCGACGGTCCCGAGCGTCGCGTCCACCCTGCGCTGCGCGGCCGTGGTGCCCTCCTGGACCAGGGCCACGGGGGTCTGCGGGGACTTCCCGTGGGCGATGAGCGCGTCGGCGATGGCGCCGATCTTGTCGACGGCCATCAGGAGGACGAGCGTGCCGCGCAGCTGCGCCAGGGCCGCCCAGTCGACCAGCGAACGCGGGTCGTCGGGCGCCACGTGGCCGCTGACCACGGTGAACTCGTGGGCGACACCCCGGTGGGTGACGGGGATCCCGGCCGCGCCCGGCACGGAGATCGAGCTGGAGATGCCGGGGACGACCGTGCAGGCGATGCCCTCTGCGGCCAGGGCCTGGGCCTCCTCCATTCCCCGCCCGAAGACGAACGGGTCGCCGCCCTTGAGCCGCACGACGGACTTTCCGGCCTTCGCGTGGTCGATCAGTGCCTGGTTGATCGCCTCCTGCGCCATGTAACGGCCGTAGGGGATCTTCGCGGCGTCGATCACCTCGACGTGCGGCGGGAGCTCGTCGAGCAGGTCGCGGGGGCCGAGCCGGTCCGCGATGACCACGTCGGCCTCGGCGAGGAGACGACGGCCGCGGACCGTGATCAGGTCGGGGTCACCCGGGCCGCCGCCCACCAGGGCCACGCCGGGGGCGCGGGTGCGGTGGTGCGGCGCGGCGAGGGTTCCGTCGCGCAGGCCCTCCACGATGGCGTCGCGGACGGCGGCGGAGTGCCGGGGGTCGCGGCCCTCGGACGTGGTGGTGAGGACGGCCACCGTGATGCCCTCGCTGCGGCCGGTGGCCGGCGTCCAGGCGGTCGCCGCCTCCGCGTCGTCGCTACGGACGCACCAGGTGCGGGTGCGCTCCGCCTCGGCGGACGCGGCGTCGTTGGCGGCGGGGTCCGAGGACGCGACGAGTGCGTACCAGGTGTCGGCGAGGTCCCCCTCCTCGTACCTGCGACGCTCCCAGCGGATCTCGCCGGTGTCGGCCATCGCCTCGACGGACGCGGTCGCGGACGGGGAGACGAGGGTGATGTCGGCTCCGGCCGCGATGAGGGCGGGCAGCCTGCGCTGCGCGACCTGGCCGCCGCCGACGACGACGACGCGGCGCCCGTTGAGGCGCAGTCCGACGGGGTAGGCGGGGTGCTCGTCGTGCTCGGCCATGGTCGTGCGTGCTCCTCGTGCAGGGTGCGGTGTGCTGCGGGCCGCTGCGGCGGTGGAGCGGCGGGGACTGCGCTGGGCGATGCGGGCGGGTGGGGCGGCGGCGGCGCGGAGTGTGCCGGGGCTGTGCGGGTGGGACCACGATACGGGGTGGTGTCGCGGGGGCGTCGGGCCGTGAGGGCCCGGCCACCGCGGATCCGGGGGCACGGTGGCCGGGCCGGAGCTCCGGGCCGTCGGACCGGCTCGGAGCGCCCCGCCCTGCTACTTCTCCGTCACGCCCGCCGAGTCGAACGTCGCGACCTCGTGCATGGCCCGCGCCGCGCTCTGCACGATGGGGAGCGCGAGCAGGGCTCCGGTGCCCTCGCCGAGGCGGAGGTCCAGGTCGACCAGCGGACGCAGGCCCAGCTTGTTGAGCGCGGCCACATGGCCGGGTTCGGCGCTCCGGTGCCCCGCGATGCAGGCGGCGAGCGCCTCGGGGGCGATCGCCCGGGCGACCAGCGCCGCCGCTCCGGCACTGACCCCGTCGAGGATCACGGGCGTGCGCAGCGAGGCGCCACCCAGCAGGAAGCCCGCCATCGCCGCGTGCTCGAGACCGCCGACCGCGGCCAGTACCCCGATCGGGTCGCCGGGGTCGGGCCGGTGCAGATCCAGGGCGCGGCGGACCACGTCGACCTTACGGGCGTGCATCTCGTCGTTGATGCCGGTGCCGCGACCGGTCACCTCCGCCGGGTCCATGCCGGTGTACACGCAGATCAGCGCCGCCGACGCGGTGGTGTTGGCGATGCCCATCTCACCGGTCAGCAGGCCCTTGTTGCCGGCTGCCACCAGGTCGCGGGCGGTCTCGATGCCGACCTCGATCGCGCCGAGGACCTCGTCGCGGGTGAGCGCGGGGCCCGTCGTGAAGTCGGCCGTTCCCGGTCTGATCTTCCGGGGCAGCAGACCGGGCGTCGCGGGCAGTTCGGAGGCGACGCCCACGTCGACCACGCAGACTTCCGCGCCGACCTGGGCGGCGAAGGCGTTGCAGACCGCGCCGCCGCCGAGGAAGTTGGCGACCATCTGGGCGGTGACCTCCTGCGGCCACGCGGTGACACCCTGGGCGTGCACCCCGTGGTCACCGGCGAAGATCGCGACGGCGGCCGGCTCGGGGATGGGCGGCGGGCACATCCGGGAGAGCCCGGACAGCTGCGCCGAGATGATCTCCAGCATGCCGAGCGCACCGGCGGGCTTCGTCATCCGCTTCTGGCGCTCCCAGGCCTCCCCGAGCGCCTTGGCGTCGAGCGGGCGGATGTTGGCGATGGTCTCCTGCAGCAGGTCGTGCGGCTCCTCGCCGGGCAGCGCGCGCCGGCCGTACGTCTCCTCGTGGACGACCCAGGACAGCGGGCGGCGCTTGGACCAGCCCGCCTGCATCAGCTCGGGCTCCTCGGGGAATTCGTCGACGTAACCCACGCACAGGTACGCGACGACCTCGAGGTGTTCGGGCAGGCCCAGCGCACGGACCATCTCACGCTCGTCGAAGAAGCTGACCCAGCCGACGCCGAGGCCCTCGGCCCGGGCGGCGAGCCACAGGTTCTCGACGGCGAGCGCCGAGGAGTACGGGGCCATCTGCGGCTGGGTGTGCCGGCCCAGGGTGTGGCGGCCGCCGCGCGTGGGATCGGCGGTGACGACGATGTTCACCGGGGTGTCGAGGATCGCCTCGATCTTCAGTTCCTTGAACTGCTTGGCCCGCGCCTTGGGCAGCGACTTGGCGTACGCCTCGCGCTGGCGCTGGGCGAGTTCGTGCATGGACCGGCGGGTCTCCGCGGAACGGATGACGACGAAGTCCCAGGGCTGGGAGTGGCCGACGCTCGGTGCGGTGTGGGCGGCTTCGAGCACGCGGAGCAGGACCTCGTGCGGGATGGGGTCGCTGCGGAAGCCGTTGCGGATGTCGCGGCGCTCGCGCATGACCCGCAGGACGGCCTCGCGCTCGGCGTCGTCGTATCCGGGGGCGGGCGGGGTGGCGGGCGTCTGCTCGGCTGCCGTGTGAGGCGCCTCTGCTTCCGGGGCCGCGGGCTCCGAGGGCGCGGGTTCCTGCTCCTGCTCCTGCTCCTGCTCCTGCTCCTGCGAGGTGCCGGCCTCCGGGGCCTGCGGTTCCAGCGGCTCGGCTTCCGGCGTCGGGGCTTCGGACGTCGCAGGCCGGGGCGTCGGCGTTTCGGACGTCACGATCTGCGGCGCTTCGGCTTCCGGCGCTTCGGCTTCCGGCGCTTCGGCTTCCGGCGCTTCGGCTTCCGGCGTCCCGGCTTCCGGCGTCTCGATGATCTCGGGGCCGGTGCCCGGCTCCGGCTCGGCGGGGGCCGGGAGTTCCTCCTGCACCGCGGGCACGGGCCCGGCCTCCACGGCCGGCTCGGCCTGGGCCACGGGCTCCGGCGCGGCGAGCGGCTCCGGGGCCGCTTCCGGCTCGGGCTCCGGGACCGCCTCCGGCTCGGGGGCGGAGGTCTCCCGGACCTCGGGCGTTTCCGGCTGCGGAGCTGCGGGGACCTCGACGGCGGCCGGGGCGGGCTGCGGCTCGACGGCGGCGGGGGCGGGCTGCGGCTCGACGGCGGCGGGGGCGGCCTCGGCGACCGGTTCCGCCTGAGCGGCCGGGGCGAGGGCGACAGATTCCGGCGCGGGCTCCACCTCGGGCTCCGCCAGAACCGGCGCGGGTGCGGCCTCCGGCTGCGCGGCGGGCACGGGCTCGGTCGGCACGAACTCGATCGGCACGGGCTCGGTCGGGACGGGCTCGGTCGGCACGGGCTCGGCCGGTGCCGTCGGCGAGTCGGCCACGAACGTCGGGGAGAGGTGCTCCGCCGTCGGCACGAGGCCCTCGACGGGCACGAACCGGCTCACGGGCTCGCCCGTGACGACTGAAGGGGTTGCCTCTGCGGGCATCTCGGTCTGGGCAGCTGCTGGCACCTCGGCCGGCCCGTCCGCCGGGGTTTCGGCCACGACGGGCGCGAGCGGCTCCGCTGCGGCCTCCTCGGGAACCCCGGGCGTCACTGCGGCCACCGGCTCAGGAACGACCGTTTCTGCGGGTGCGGCCGGCTCAGGAGCGGAGACCGGCCCGGGCGCGGGCACAGGCGCGGGCACAGGCTCGGGAGCAGGCACCGGCTCGGGAACCGGCACGGGCTGGGGAGCGGGCGCGACCGGATCAGGAGCGGGGACCGGCTCGGGAGCGGGGACCGGCTCGGGAGCGGGGACGGGCTCGGACACGAGCTCCGGCCCGGCCTGGGCGACCGGCTCGGCCTGCACCGCTGCCTCCGGCTCCGCCTGCGCGGCCGGTGCGGTCTCGGGCTGGGCCACCGGCCCGGCCTGGACCGTTGCCTCGGGCGTCCGGGCACCCCACGGGGCCCCGCTCTGGGGCGGGATCTCCCCCAGCTGCGGGCCGGGCAGCTGGGACGCGTCGTCCGCCGGGATGTCGTAGTACTCGGGGCCGGTCGTCGGCGGTCCGGCGTGCCGTGTGGCCGCCGGGCTCTGCGGTGCGCCGGCCGGGCCGCGGTCCGCGAGCGAACGCACCACTCCGCCGCTCGGCGTCCCACCGTAGGAGGGGGCCTCGGGGGTCGCGGGGCCGCGGTGGAGGGGGCGCCGGGCCTGAGGGGCCGCGTGGGCGGCCACCGGCACCTGACCGCCGGGAGTCTGCGAGGGAGTTGCGATGCGTACGCCGCTGACGTCGGTGGAGCCGGACGCGTGGGCGCCGCCCGGGGCCCGGTCCTGGGCCGTGAACTGCGCGGACTGGCCCGCCGGCGCGTCGCTCCACGCGCCCTGGGCCGCCGGCATCAGGAGGAGGTCGTCGTCCTCGGGCGTGTGCTCGGAGGGTTCGAGGAAGGTGTAGGCGTCCGGGACGGGGACGCCCGGCTGCTCCACCATGCCTGCGTTCTCCGGCAGTCCCTCGCCCGGGATCTGGCCGGTGTCAGTCATGCGTACCCCTCGCCCATCGTCAGTGCTCCTTCGGCCCTTCGCCGGGATGCCCGAACCACGGCACGCCGGTGCTCGTCAACTAGAACGAGCGGGCTCGCCGCGCGGCACGAAACGCGCGCGGGAGGTATACATTCTCGCGGTCGTTCGCCGCCGCGGAAGACAGTTCTGCCACGGCTCGCTGTGGACTGCGCCACGTTGCGCGTCCCCCGGTGATGCCGTACCACATCGCGGACCAAAACGGTCCACTTTTCCGGACATTGACGAACGAACCGTCGAACGGCCGGGTGCGGTACAACAATCGGTCAGCCTACCTCGCGCCCGGCCGGGGCGGCTCAGGGGGCGAGGTCGGAACGCAGGGCGGAGAGCAGGAAGACGACGGAGCGTTCGCGCTCGGTCCAGGCGGAGGTGTCCAGTTCGACGGACTGGAGCAGCGAGCACTCGACGGTGTAGCCGTTCTCCGCGAGCGCCGCGCCGAGGGCCTCGGCCTCGTCCCGGTTCGAGGCGTGCGTGACGATACGTTCCGGCCGCCGGTCGGCGACCGCGATGACGACGGGGACGCCCCCGCCGCCGATGCGCACGACGTCCGGCTCGGGCAGGCGTTCCAGTACGTGCGGTGCCCGGCCCTGGACGACCTGGACGGGTACCTCGAAGGCGCGGGCCGCCGCCGCCGTACGCGCACAGGCGTCCGGATCACTGTCGACGGCCAGTACCGCAGCGCCGAAGCGGGCCGCCTCCACCGCGAGGGCGCCGCTGCCCGCCCCGATGTCCCAGAGGAGGTCACCGGTGCGCGGGCCGAGGCGGGCCAGTTGGGCGGCGCGCAGGCCGGGCGACTCGCCCTCGCCCTGCTCGTCGGGGCCCCGGGAGGCGGCGGGTGCGCCGTAGGCCGCCGCGGGCAGCGCCCAGCCGCGGATCCCCCGGGCGCCGTCGGGCCGGCGGCCGCCGATCCAGGCACCGGTGGACGTTTCGGGGCCGCTGCCGATGACGATCACGACGTTGGGGTCGCGCCAGGCGTGGTCGGCGACCTTGTCGGAGGTGAGGACGGTGACGCGTTCCCGCTCGGTGCCCAGCTCCTCGCAGATCACGAAGGTGCGGTGAACGCCCTCGAGGAGCAGGGCGAGTTCGGCGGGACCTGCACCCGGCGAGGTGAGCACGGCGACCTTGTGGTGCGCGCGGCACACGTTGACCGCGCGGCGCAGGGTGCGGGGGTGCGCGACGACTATCTGGGCGTCGTCCCACGGCATGCCGGCGCGGGCGAAGGCCGTGGCGACGGAGGAGACGGCGGGGACGACCTCGACCTCGAGGCCGTGTTCGGGTGCGCGCAGGGTGCGCACGACGCCGAAGAGGCCGGGATCGCCGTCGGCGAGGACCACGGGGCTGCCGCGGTGGCCGGCGATCCTGCGGGCGGCCAGGTCGACGCTGCCGAGGCGGATGCGTTCGGCGCGCTCCGGGATCTCGGGGAGAGCGAGGTGGTGGGCGGCTCCGGCGACGAGCGTGGCGGCCGAGAGCGCGGCCGTGGCCGCTCTGGTCAGTGGCGAGCCGTCCCAGCCGATCACCGTGACCCGGTCGGCCATCGTCGTCAGTCTCCAGGGGTGTCGCAGGCGGGGGCTCTGCGCCGGCGTGGCGGAGCAAGGGTGAGCGTATCCGGTCCGTACCGGCGTCCGACCGGCGGCTGCCCGGAGGGTGTTCAGTCCGGACGGGACGGGACGGGACGTGGGGAGCGTCGTCCGTGCCGTGCACCGCAGGGCGCGGGAGGGGGTCGGTGGCGGCGCCACGGGTGTCGGCGGTGACGCGCCGAGGTGGGCGCGCGCGGGGATTGCGGGCCCTGCGCGGTACGGACAGGGGGCCGGAGGCCGGGAGGGCGTCAGTCCCAGTCGCTGTAGGTTCCGTACCCGCCCGCGTCGGCCAGCTGCTCGGCGACGCCTTCCAGGTCCTCGGGCAGGAGTCCCCAGACGATGAGGTCGGTCCTGATGTCGGTCCAGCCGCCGTCCGTGCCGTTCTCGGTCCGGGTCCGCGCTATCCGGGCGTTGCGCAGGACTCCCTCGCTGATGCAGCCGACTTTCTGGGCGACCTGCTGGGAGGCGGTGTTGTCGGCGGGGGTGCGCAGCTCGATGCGCTCGAAGGCCTGGTCGCGGAAGAGCCACTCGGCGAGCGCCAGCACGGACTCGGTGGCGTACCCCTCACCGCGCGCCCAGGGGGCGGTGATGTAGCGGACCTCGGTCGCCAGGGTGCGCCAGTCGGTGTTGAGGAGCCGGACGGATCCGACGAGGCGCTGGGTGAGGAACTCGGTGACGGCCAAGACGATGCCGTGGCCCTGGGTGCGCTCGGCGGGGGCGATCCTGCGGACCCACCGTTCGGCGTCGACCTGGGTGTAGGGGTGCGGTCCGTCGATCCAGGCGGTGACGAGTTCGTCGTTCATCATCTCGATGTACGCCGGGACGTCCGCCATGTCGAAGGGGCGCAGCACCAACCTGTCCGTGCTGATGGAGATGGACGGGAAGGTGGTAGTCATGCGCAGCTCCATGCCGAAGACCGTGTGAAGACACAGCATGCAGCATCGGGACGTCGATGCGCATGGCCGGGTCCGCACGGCGGAGCCCCGCACACCCTGCCGGGGGTGTGCGGGGCCCGAGGGGCGAGTGGTGCCCGGGGTCAGGACGCGGCGGGCGCCCCGAAGGCGGGGATGATCGAGCCCTTGTACGTGTCCTCGATGAACTTCTTGACCTCGTCGGAGTTCAGGAGCTTCGCGAGCTTCTGCACCCGGGGGTCGTCCTCGTTGCCCTCCTTGACGGCCAGGAGGTTGGCGTACGGGTTGCCCTCGGCCTTCTCCAGCACCAGGGAGTCCTTGCCCGGCTGGAGATCGGCCTGGATGGCGTAGTTGCCGTTGATGACGGCGGCGTCCACGTCGTCCAGGGCGCGCGGCACGGTCGCGGCCTCGATCTCCTTGAACTCCAGGCCCTTCTTGTCCGTGATGTCGCTGAGCTTGGCGTTGGTGCCGACGCCGTCCTTGACGGTGATGAGCCCGTTCTCGGCGAGCAGCTGGAGCGCGCGGCCCTCGTTGGTGGTGTCGTTCGGGACCGCGACGGTCTGGCCGGCCTTGATGTCCTTGAGGTCCTTGACCTTGTTGGAGTAGAGGCCGAGGGGCTCGAGGTGGACGTCGACGACCGGGACGATGTGCGTCCCGTTCTTCTTGTTGAAGTCGTCCAGGTAGGGCTTGTGCTGGAAGAAGTTGGCGTCGACCTGGCCGTTCTCGGTGGCGGTGTTCGGCAGGACGTAGTCCGTGAACTCCTTCACCTCCAGCTTGAGGCCGGCCTTCTCCGCCAGGTTCTTCTTGACGTAGCCGAGGATGTCGGCGTGGGGGGTCGGGGACGCGGCGACGACGAGGGCCTTGGAGGTGTCGGCGTTCGCGCCGGTCTCGCCCTTGGCGGCGGGGTCGGAGTCCGTACCGCAGGCGCTGAGGCCCAGTGCGAGGGCGGCGGTGGCGGCTGCTGCAGCGGTGATCTTGATGTTCTTGCGCACGAAGAGTGCCTCTTTCCGGTGGTGACGGTGGTGCGCCCGACAAGGAGTTCGGGCTTCATGGGGCGATGAGGTCAGGAGGTGGTGCGGCCCCGGCGGGCCAGCAGGCGTACGGCCCCGTCGCCGATCAGCTGGATCACGGTCACGATGAGGATCAGGAGCGCGACGGTGATGAGCATGAACTGGTTGTCGAAGCGCTGGAATCCGTAGGTGACGGCCTTGGAGCCGAGCCCTTCGCCGCCGACCGCGCCGGCCATCGCCGAATAGCCGATGAGCACGATGACGGTGGTGGTGACGCCCGAGACGAGCGAGGGGAGGGCCTGCGGCAGGAGGACCTTGCGGACGATCGTGGGGATGGAGCCGCCCATCGACTGGACCGCCTCGACGAGGCCGTGGTCGACCTCGCGCACCGCCGTCTCGACGAGCCGCGCGAAGAAGGGGATGGCCCCGACGGCGAGCGGCACGATCATCGCGGACGGGCCGATGAAGGTGCCGACGACCCACGTGGTGAAGGGGATCAGGGCGATCAGCAGGATGATGAAGGGCAGGGAACGGCCGATGTTCACGATCACGCCGACGACCTTGTTCACCGCGGTGTTCTGCAGCAGGCCGCCCTTGTCGGTGAGGACGAGCAGTATGCCGAGCGGCAGACCGCCGACGACGGTGACGAGCGTGGACCAGAGCACCATGTAGAGGGTGTCGATGGTTCCCTGCGTGAGCAGTGGCTGCATTTCGGACCAGGTCACTTCGCCACCTCCTTGGTGAGCTGAGCGGGGGTCTGGGCGGGGATGTCCGTGGTGCCGGCGGGCTCGCCGTCGACGACCTCGGCCTGCAGGCCCTGCTCGCGCAGGAAGCCGATCGGTACGACGTTCTCCTCGAAGCGGCCGGGCAACTCGATGCGCATCCGGCCGATCTGCTTGCCGCCGACGGTGTCCATCGCGGCGCCCAGGATCGAGATGTCGATGTTGTACGTACGGGAGAGCTGCGAGATCACCGGCCGGGCGGCGGCCTCACCGTGGAAGGTGACGTCGACGACCGTGCGGTCGGGCCCGGAGGCGGTTCCGCCGACGGGGAACAGCTCGTGGGCCAGTTCGGAACCGGGGGTGGCCAGCAGCGTGCCGACCGTGCCCGACTCGACGATGCGGCCCTTCCTCATCAGGGCGGCCGAGTCGCAGACGGTCTTGACGACGTCCATCTCGTGCGTGATGAGCAGGACGGTGAGGCCGAGTTCCTGGTTGAGGTCGCGCAGCAACTGCAGGATGGAACGGGTGGTCTCGGGGTCGAGCGCGGAGGTCGCCTCGTCGGAGAGGAGCACCTTCGGGTCGCCGGCCAGGGCCCGGGCGATGCCGACGCGTTGCTTCTGGCCACCGGACAGCTGCCCGGGGTAGGCCTTCGCCTTGTCGGCCAGGCCGACGAGGTCGAGGAGTTCGAGCGCCTTGCGGGTACGCGCCTGTCCGGAGACGCCGAGGATCTCCAGGGGGAGCTCGACGTTGTCCCGGACGGTGCGCGAGTCCAGCAGGTTGAAGTGCTGGAAGACCATGCCGATGCGGCTGCGCGCCCGCCTGAGCTCCTTGCCGGCGCGCCGGCCGCGACCGGCGAGGGCGGTGAGGTCCTGGCCCGCCACCGTCACGGTGCCGGACGTGGGACGTTCGAGCAGGTTGACGCAGCGGATGAGGGAGGACTTGCCGGCACCGCTCTGTCCGATGACGCCGTAGACCTCTCCTTCGCGGACGTGGAGGTCCACGCCGTCCAGGGCGGTGACCTCGCGGCCGCGTGACTGGTAGACCTTCGTGAGGCCCGAAGTGGTGATCACAGGGTTTCCGTCACTGTCGAGTGCGCGGCGCGGTGTCCGCCGGGCACGGGGCATTCGTCTGGTGAGACTGTTCTCGGTGGTCGACCGGTGGCAGTCCCGGCACGGCCGGGCGCGGCGGGCGGCCGGACGCGGCACATGGCCGGGCGGGCTCGATCCGCGGTGCGCTGCGGACGGCATGGGCTCGGTCTCGCTTCGGGGCGCGAGGCTCAGGCGGGGGCCCTCAGAAGGCGCGCATTCGACACATACAACGAGCACCGGGCGTGGTGATCGCCTCGGTCGCAGGGCTGCGGTAGCTCGTCGTGGTCATGGCCCAAGTAAAACAGACGTCACCTCCCGCCGAGCCCGGCTGTCCGTATAGCGGACAGTGATGGATGGCCGGCCCGCCCCCGCCGGGCGGGCCCGCCACCTCTGTGACCTGCGATGATACGGAAGCAGGTACTCCACTCGCCCGGCGGGCCACCGGGCTCGGCCGTGGGCGGGCTGTGGCCAAGGCCACGATCACCCGGCCGCCCCGGTCCGGCCCGGCGCCAGGGCCGCACGCGGTGGTCCCCGTGGTCCGTAATACCCTCGCTTCATGCTTGACGCCCTGACGGTCGCGGTCGCCGTGACCGCGCTCGCCCTCGCCGCCTGGTGCGGACTCGCCGCCTACCGGGACCAGCCCACCAAGGACTGGCACTTCATCGGGATGGCGGTCGTCTCCGTGCTGGCGCTGGCCCAGCTCGTGGTGGGGATCGTGCAACTCGCCCGGGGCGAGCGGCCGGACCAGGGCATGACGATCTTCATCGCCTATCTGATCGGCTCCTTCGCGGCCGTACCCGCGGCGGGCTTCCTGTCCCTGACGGAGCGGACCCGCTGGGGTTCGGTGACCGTGGCGGCGGGTGCGGTGGTGCTGGCCGTCCTCGAAGTGCGGCTCTACGACATCTGGGGAAACTGACTGTGACCGACACCGACCGCTCCGAGGCCCCCACCGGGCCGCACCCGCAGCCGAGGCCGCAGTTCGAGCTCGGCACGGGCCCCGGGCGCGTACTGGTCTGGTTCTACGGGGTGTTCACCGTGGCAGCCGCCTCCCGCTCGATCGTCCAGATGATCCTGGACTTCGACCGGGCACCCCTGGCGTACGTGCTCTCGGCCGTCGCCGCCCTCGTGTACGGCTTCATCACGTACTCGCTGGTGCGGGGCGGCGAGAAGGCGCGCAGGGCGGCGCTCGTGTGCTGCGCCGCCGAGCTCGCGGGCGTGCTGGTCGTCGGCACCTGGACGCTGGCGAAGCCGTCCGCGTTCCCGGACGCCACGGTGTGGTCGGACTTCGGCATGGGGTACCTGTTCATCCCGGTGATCCTGCCGGTCACCGGGATGCTCTGGCTGCGCCGCGCGCGGAGCGCGTGATTCCCCGGTCCGCCCGCCGCCCGCAGGGGCACCGGGCCGTCAGGCGCCTGCCGGGTGCCCGCCGCACGACCGCGGACCACCCGGCAGACCCTCAGGCACTGGCGACGTACGCCGGTGCGGCGGCGTTCTTCTCGAGCAGGACGAGCCGGACGCCGTCCTCACCGGTGGCGTTGCCCACCCGGGCGTATCCGGCCTTGCGGTAGAGACGCAGATTGCCTTCGCTGCGCTCCCCCGTGTGCAGCCGGAAGCGGGTGGCGGAACGCCCGTCCGTCAGGCCGGACTCCGCGGCGCGCAGCAGGCGGGTACCGAGGCCGTGGCCGCGGAGCCGGGGGTGGACGCAGAGCTTGCCGATCCGGCCGGTGCCGTCCTTGTCGGTGAAGCCGCGTACCGAGCCGACGACTTCGTCGCCGAGCCGGGCCACGAACACCAGGTCGGTGGCGACTTCGTCGCGGACCGAGTCGAGACTCTGCACGAGCGGATCGATCCGGTAGTTGCCGTAGAGCTCCGCCTCGCTCTGGAAACAGAGGTACTGGAGCCTGAAGATCTGCTCGGCGTCCTGCGCTGTCGCCGCCGAGATGGTCACGCTCATGCCCATGTGTGCATGCCTCCCGCTCACCTGGTCCGCCGGTTGTCTACCGCTCCATTCCCCGCAGTTCAGGAGCTACAACCTCCGCCGTGAGCATTCTGCGCAGACATCCAAGGCATCGGGAACGCATCGGTCCCAAACTCCCCTGTGACATACCCAACTCCCCTGCGATTTCCCGGTACGTCGGATCGTGGGGGGACAGCATCGCCTCCAGTAACCGGGGGCATCTCCCGGGCAGCCGTCCCACCGCGGCGCGCAGCGCCCGGCGTTCGTCGGCCCCCAGGGCGATCCGCTCGGGGCAGCCGCTCCAGTCGCCCGGCGCGTCGCCGGCGGTGTACGCCCGCTCATGACGGGCCCTGCGGCGGGCGTCGCGCGCCGCCGCCCGTACGGCGGCGCGGACCCAGCGGGCGGGGTCCCGGGGAGGCCCCTGCCCGGCCGGTCGCTCCAGCAGCCGTAACCAGACGGCCTGTTCCAGGTCGGCGGCCTCCATCCCGGCCGCCACGGCCTCGGCTGTCGCCTCCGCGCGCACGAGGGGGTGCAGGGCGCGGACGACGGCCCTCCGGGAGGCGTCCGCCGGCCGGGGAACAAGATCGGGAAGCGTCATGCCCCGTCAACGCTCCCCGCGCGGGGCCGGTTGCCGTACGCGGGGAGCTCCACCCGACCGGGGCATCCCGGCCGTGCGGCTGACGGCTGCGCTCAGCCCTCGGCGAAGTCGGACGCCGCGAGCAGCGCGGTGTCCGGGTTGTCGGAGAAGATGCCGTCGATGCCCGCCTCGAAGTAGGTGCGCAGGGCGCCGAAGGCGTCGCCGTACGCGTTCGGGTCCGTGCCGCGACGGAAGTCCGCGGGCAGGAAGGTGTTCTCGTTGCGCATCGTGTACGGGTGGAGGATCAGGCCCCGGGCGTGCGCGTCGTCCACCAGGGCCGTGGGCGTGGTCAGCCGGCCGGCGCCGTCCCTGGGGACGACCAGGTCCAGCGTGGGGCCGATGCCCTGGGCGAAGGACGCGATCCACGTCAGCCCGGCGGGCTTCACCAGGTCGGCGACGGTGCGCGGGTCGCCGGCCTCCACGAAGTCCCAGGGGCGCTCCCCCGGTCCGGACAGCAGGACGACGCGCGGGGTGGCGACGAGCTCGGACATCCGCCGCATGGAGCTCGGCTCGAAGGACTGCAGGATCAGCGGGGAGTGCGCGCGGTGCCGGCCGTGGCGGCGCAGCAGCCGGGCGAGCGGCTCCTCGAGCGCGAGCCCGAGGTTCCGGAAGTAGGAGGGGTGCTTCGTCTCGACGTACAGCCAGACGGGCCTGCCGCGCCTGCGTCCCTCCTCGTCGGCCCATTGCAGGACCTCCTCGAAGGTGGGGATCTCCCAGCGTCCGTCGTAGAGGGTGTTCTCCTGGCGGTTGGCGGGGATGCGCTCCTTCGCCCGGAGTGTCTTCAGCTCGGCCAGGGTGAAGTCCTCGGTGAACCAGCCGGTGAGCGCGACGCCGTCGACCTTCTTGGTGGTTTTGCGGCTCGCGAACTCGGCGTGGTCCGCGACGTCCGTGGTGGCGGTGATGTCGTTCTCGTGGCGGCAGACGAGGTGGCCGTCCTTGGTCGGCACCAGGTCCTGCTCGACGATGTGCGCGCCCATGTCCAGGGCCAGCCGGTAGGAGCCGAGGGTGTGCTCGGGGCGGTAGCCGCTGGCGCCGCGGTGGCCGATCACAGTCGGCACGGGCAGGTCCCGATAGGAGCCGTGGCCGCTGTTCCGGCCGTTCGTGCCACGCTCGGCGGCCTGCGCCGTACCGGTGATTCCGAGGGCCGCCGTGCCGAGGACGGCCGCCCCCAGAAGGGTCCGTCGGCCGGGACTCGTGCGCGCGCGCTCTGTCATGAATGCTCCTCGCATGGGATGTCTGGCATCGTGTCGAGCGAGGCTCGATCGTAGGCAGCCACGCCATCGGTGGGGCGGCCCACGGACGAACGTGGCGGAAACACACGTCAACACCGTGTGTCCGCCGCGTGTACCCGATGTGCGATCAGGCAGTACCCGCGAGTATCGTCCTCACCTGCACAGACCCTTGCGAAATCCACACCCGGCCGCCCGGCCACGACACCGGAGGATGCGTTGTCCCGACTCACGGTCATCAAGGCAGTGCTCGGACCGATCCTGCGCCTCATGTTCCGCCCCCAGGTGGAAGGCGCCGAGAACATCCCGGGGACCGGGCCGGTGATTCTCGCGGGCAACCACCTGACGTTCATCGACTCGATGATCATGCCGATCTGCTGCGACCGGCCGGTGTTCTACATCGGCAAGGACGAGTACGTCACCGGCAAGGGGCTCAAGGGCCGCCTGATGGCCTGGTTCTTCACGGGCTGCGGAATGATCCCGGTGGACCGTGACGGTGGCCGCGGCGGCGTCGCGGCCCTCATGACGGGCCGCCGGGTGCTGGACGAGGGCAACGCCTTCGCGATCTACCCCGAGGGCACCCGCTCCCCCGACGGACGGCTCTACCGGGGCCGCACGGGCATCGCACGGCTGACGCTGATGACGGGCGCGCCGGTCGTGCCGTTCGCCATGATCGGTACGGACAAGCTGCAGCCCGGCGGTGCCGGACTCCCCCGCCCGGGCAAGGTCACGGTCCGCTTCGGTGAGCCGATGGAGTTCTCCCGCTACGAGGGCATGGACCGCGACCGCTACGTGCTGCGGGCGGTGACGGACTCGGTGATGGCCGAGGTGATGCGGCTGTCCGGCCAGGAGTACGTCGACATCTACGCCACGAAGGCCAAGGCAGCCTGAGCTCCGCACAACCGGAAGGGCCGGTGACCGCCTCGGCGGTCACCGGCCCTTCCGGTTGTGCGGAGCGGGCGGGCCGTCACTCGTCGGGGACGATGCCCTCCTCCAGCTTCTGGCCCCGCAGCAGGAACCAGGCCGCCGTGGCGGTCGCCAGGAGCACCACGGCGCCGACGGCCGCCGACACCCGCAGCCCGTTGACGAACGCCTCCTGGGCCGCGACGACCAGCTCGCTCCCCTGCTGCGCCGGAAGGTGCTCCGCCGTCTCCACGGCGCCGCCGAGCGACTCGTGGGCCGCCGCCTCGGCGGCGGCGGGGATGCCCTCGGGGGTGCCGAAGCCCCGGTAGACACCCGTGACGATGGAGCCGAGCAGGGCGATCCCGAGGGCCGCGCCCAGTTCGTACGCCGTTTCGGACACCGCGGAGGCGGACCCCGCCTGCTCCTTGGGGACGCTGGAGAGGATCACGTCGGAGGTGACGGTGAAGGCGAACCCCGCGCCGACGCCCACGACGAGGAGCAGTGCCCCGATCAGCGGGTAGCCGGTCTCCTTGTGGATCACCGTGACCACGGCGAGCGAGACACCGATGGCCGCGAGACCGGCGGCGACGACCGAGCGCACCGAGTAGCGGCGCGCGACCATCCCCGCCGTCAGGCCCGCGGTCACCGCGCCGACGGCCGCCGGCAGCTGCGCGAGCCCGGCCTCCAGGGGCCCTCGGGTCTGGACCAGCTGCAGGAACTGGGAGAGGAAGAAGACGATCCCGGACAGGCCGAGAATCGTCAGCAGGTCGGCGAGGACCGCACCGGAGAATCCGCGGTGGTGGAAGAGCCGCATGTCCAGGAGCGGGGCCGGCAGCCGGAGCTGACGGCGTACGAACCAGAGGAGGGCCCCGGCCCCGCCGACGAACGAGGCGGCGGTCTCCCAGCCGATGCCGTGCGCGGCCGCCTCCTTGACGGCGTAGACGACGCCGATCATGCCGACGAGGGAGAGCCCCACGCTGGGCAGGTCCCATGGGCCGGGTGCCGGGTTCTTCGATTCGGGGATCATCTTGATGCCGACGACGACCAGGACCGCCATCACCGGCAGGTTGATCAGGAAGACCGAGCCCCACCAGAAGTGTTCCAGGAGCAGCCCGCCCACGACGGGTCCCACGGCGGCGCCCGCCGATGCCATGGCGCCCCAGATCCCGACGGCGAGACTGCGCTCGCGCGGGTCGTGGAAGAGGTTGCGGATCAGGGCGAGCGTGGACGGCATCAGGGTGGCGCCCGCCACGCCGAGCAGTGCCCGCGCCAGGATCATCATCTCGGGGCTCGACGCGTAGGCGTTGAGCACGGAGACCGCGCCGAAGGCGGCCGCGCCGGTCAGCAGCAGCTTCTTACGGCCGATGCGGTCACCGAGGCTGCCCATGGAGACCAGCAGTCCGGCGATCACGAAGGAGTAGACGTCGCCGATCCAGAGCAGCTGGGTGCCGGTCGGTTCGAGATCCTCACTGAGGAACGGGGTCGCCAGGCCGAGGACGGTGGCGTCGACGGCGACCAGCAGTACGGCCAGGACGAGGACGGTGAGGGCGACCCACCGCCCCTGGTGGTGCGGATCGCCGGTGACGCCCGCCCGCTGATCGGTGCTACTCATTTCTCCACGCTCCGGCGTGCTCCGCCCAGGAGCAACTCGACGATCATGTGGGGGAAGTCCTGGGCGGCGACCCTGCCCACCTGCACGGACCACGCGCAGCTGCTGATCAGCCCGTACAGCGCCTCGGTCAGCCAGGCGGGGGTGAGGTCGATGCGGAACTCACCGCGTTCCTGCCCCCGGCGGAAGAAGGCGGAGACCCGGGCGTCGAGCCGGTTCCAGCCCTCGTTCACCTGGTCGCCCTCGAAGAGCTGGCTCTCGGTGACGAGGAAGGACAGCAGGCCGGCGCTGGGCTCGACGGCGGCGACGAGCCGCCGCAGCCCCTCCTCCGCGCTGCCCTCGTCGAGGGCGGCGGCGTCCAGGGCGGCCTCGAACTCCTGGATGCCGAGGTTCTCCAGCGCGCCGACCAGGGCGTCCCGGCCGGCGAAGTGCCGGTGCAAGGTGGCGCGCCCGATGCCTGCGGCTCTGGCGACCTCGTCCATGGTCGCGGTGGATCTGCGGGTCAGCAGGGCGGCGGCGCTCCGCAGCACCTGTTCACGGTCGAGGGTCATGAGACGAGAGTAAGCCATTTGAGACATGTACGTCTCATGGAGGAATGGTGTCGACTCCCCCGCCGCCCGCGGGCACCATGACGCCATGAAGCCGCTGCTGCTGATCGACGTCGACGGTCCGCTCAATCCGTACGCGGCACTGTCACGCCGCAGGGCGCCCCAGGGCTATACGAGGCACTCCATGCGGCCGACGGGGTGGACGGCGGGGCCGCCGCTGCCCGTGCTGCTCCACCCCGGGCACGGCGACGAACTGCTGACCCTCACCGACCGCTACGAACTCGTCTGGGCTTCCACCTGGAAGGACGAGGCGAACGAGTGGATCGGCCCGCACCTCGGGCTGCCGCCACTGCCGTACATCGACTGGCCGGACATGCACGGAGCCACCGGCGACGGAACGTACTGGAAGACGCGGTACGTCGTCGCGTACGCGGCCGGGCGGCCGTTCGCCTGGGTCGACGACGAGATCACGGACATCGACACGGCGTGGGTCGCCGCCCACCACCCGGGGCGGGCCCTGCTGCGGCAGATCGATCCCCGGGTGGGCCTGGTGCCGACGGACTTCGACGCGCTCGCCGACTGGGTGTGAACGGCCTCAGCTCCAGGGCAGCGAGGAGCGGTGGCGCCAGTACGCCTCCGGCTCCTCCACCAGGGCGTCCAGCCGGTCCAGCCCGTCCGCGTCGAGGCCGAGGACGGGGGCGTGCAGATTGCCGGCGAGCTGGGTGACCGTGGCCGCTCCGGACAGCACGACACCCGCCCACGGCTGGTGGAGCACGAACGCGAGGGCCACGGCGTCCGCGTCCAGTCCGGCCTCGGCCCCGATCTCCCGGACGACGGCCGGGGCCTGCGTGCCGGCGAGCCGGCCGTTGGCCATGGCCTCCTTGACGATGACCGTGACTCCCGCCTGGTGCGCCTCGGCGAGCGCCGGCCCGGCGGAGGTTTCCAGGGCGTTGTAGGTGGCCTGCACCGTACGGAAGAGGGGCTCGCCGTCCACGGTCACGGCGAGGGCGGCCCGGACGGCGTCCGCCTGGGCGGGCCCGCTCGTGGTGACGCCGACGGTGGTGCCCTCGGCGGCCAGCGCGGCCAGACGCGCGTGCAGGTCCTTGTCGTTCAGCGCCGGACTGTCGGCCGTCACCGAATGGATCTGGTAGAGGTCGAGCCGCTCACCGAGCAGCGCGGCGGTCTCGGCCCGCTGACGCTCGAAGGTGGCCAGGCCGTGGTCCTTCACCTCGTGCGCCTCGGCGTCGACACGCCAGCCGGCCGTGTAGGTGTAGCCCCACTTGCTGCCGATGACGACGTCCGTCACGTCGGGCCGGGCGGTGAGCCAGTCGGCGAGGTACTCCTCCGAACGGCCGTAGGAGCGGGCCACGTCGAAGTAGCGGACACCCTGCGCGTAGGCGGCGTCCAGAAGTTCGTGGGTACGCGCCCGCAGCGCGTCGACGCTGCGGTCGGCGGGCAGGTCGCGGTCGCGGTGCAGGTTGATGTAGCCGGGCCTGCCGACGGCTGCCAGGCCGAGCCCGATGTGCGCGGTCGGGGTGGTCGCTCGGTTCAGGCGGGCGAAGGGCATCGCGGGCTCCTCTGGGTCGGTTCCGGACGCCTTCCCGAAAAGACCGCCCGCGATGCCTCCTTCACCCGCGCGCGGTGGCCCAGGCGTGCTGCGCCGCCAGGTCGGCCTTCACCTCGGCGAGCTGGACGGCGACGGCAGAGGGGGCGGTGCCGCCGCGGCCGTCGCGCGAGGCGAGGGCTCCCCTCACGTCGAGGACCGTGCGCACCTCGGGGGTGAGGTGCTCGGAGATCTTCGCGAACTGCTCGTCCGTCAGCTCGTCCAGTTCGATGCCCTGCTGCTCGCACACCTTCACGCACTCCCCCGCGACCTCGTGCGCGACACGGAACGGAACGCCCTGCTTGACCAGCCACTCGGCGATGTCCGTGGCGAGTGAGAAACCGGCCGGTGCCAGCTCCTCCATGCGCTCCCGGTTGACGGTGAGCGTCGCCATCATGCCGGTGAAGGCGGGGAGGAGGACCTCGAGCTGGTCGCAGGAGTCGAAGACCGGCTCCTTGTCCTCCTGCAGGTCGCGGTTGTACGCGAGCGGCAGGGCCTTCAACGTCGCCATCAGGCCGGTCAGGTTGCCGATGAGGCGGCCGGACTTGCCGCGCGCCAGCTCGGCGATGTCCGGGTTCTTCTTCTGCGGCATGATCGACGACCCGGTGGAGAAGGCGTCGTGGAGGGTGACGAAGGAGAACTCCTTCGTGTTCCAGATGATGACCTCCTCGGCGATCCGCGAGAGGTTGACTCCGATCATCGCGGTGATGAACGCGAACTCGGCGACGAAGTCCCGGGACGCGGTGCCGTCGATGGAGTTGCCGCAGGAACCGTGCTCGAAGCCGAGCTCGGCAGCGACCGCCTCGGGGTCGAGCCCGAGGGAGGAGCCGGCCAGCGCGCCGGAACCGTACGGCGAGACCGCGGTCCGCCCGTCCCACTGCCGCAGGCGCTCGGCGTCCCGCCCCAGGGCCTGGGCGTGTGCCAGGACGTGGTGGGCGAAGAGGACGGGCTGTGCGTGCTGGAGGTGGGTACGGCCGGGCATGGCCACGTCCGGGTGCGCCTCGGCGAGCCCGACCAGCGCGTCCTGGAGTTCGGCGATCAGCCCGCCGATGGTGCGGGCGTGGTCGCGCAGGTACATCCGGAAGAGCGTGGCGATCTGGTCGTTGCGGGAGCGGCCGGCCCGCAGCTTGCCGCCGAGATCCGGGCCCAGCCGCTCCAGGAGGCCGCGCTCCAGGGCGGTGTGGACGTCCTCGTCCTCGATGGTGCCGGTGAACGAGCCGTCGGCGACATCCGCTTCCAGGGCGTCGAGCCCGGCGATCATGCGGGTCAGTTCGTCCCCGGTGAGCAGGCCCGCCTTGCCGAGAGCACGGGCGTGGGCACGGGAGCCGGCGATGTCGTACGGGGCGAGCCGCCAGTCGAAGTGGACAGAGACGGACAGCTTGGCCAGGGCCTCGGCCGGGCCGTCGGCGAAGCGGCCGCCCCAGAGGCGTACGTCGCTGTTACCGGTGCCGTTGCTCACTGGGGTGCTCCTCGGGAGTGCAAGGGGTGTGCGGCCGCCTCGCGGCGCGATCACGAACAGCATAACTATGCGATAGGCCGTATGGTTTGTCAAAGTTGCCGGTCAGGGCGGTGGAAACGCGCATGCATTGACATGCGGCTGCTGTTCCGCGCCCGGCATGTGTCCCTCCGGAAGACGGCCGTGGTGTGCACGCGCCGAGCCGGTGATCGGGGCCGGTCGCTCCGGTGGGCTGTCCTTCAGGTCCTGCGGCCCGGTTCGTTCCCCGCACGCCGACCGCTTCCGGCGCCGGTGTGACGAGGGCCTGAGCGGCTGTTCCGGGAAGAAGCCGGACGTCGTCACCGGCACCGGGCATGCCGGGCCGCAACCTGCCGCTGCCCGGCATGCCCGCCGCGCCGACCGCGGGGTGAGGCGCTGGGCCGTCCGGAGCAGATGCGGGGGTGGCGGGCCCCCGCGCGCCGTAGCGTCCCTCGCATGCGCAGACACCTGGTGGCCGCGTCCGTTCTGCTCGCGCTGGCCGGTTCCCTCGGGGCCCGGCCCGCCGACGGCCCGTCCCTGCCCGGCCGGCTGGCCGACACGGGCGGCGGTACGCAGCTGATCACCGCCGAGGCACCCGGCGCCGGCTCCACCACCGGCACGCTCACCTGGTGGGACCGGCGGCGGGGCGGGTGGGTGGCGGCCGGCTCGGCCCCGGCCCGCTTCGGGGCGAACGGCCTCGTCGAGGGGGCCACCCGCACCCAGGGCACGAACACCACACCCACCGGCCTGTACGACCTGCCGTACGCCTTCGGGACCGAGGCCGCCCGGCCCGGCACCCGCTACCCCTACCGCCGGATCGGTGCCCACTCCTGGTGGTGCCAGGACAACGCCTCGCGCGCCTACAACCGCTGGGTGGAGCCCCTGCCGGACGACTGCCGGGCCGAGGAGGCCGAACGCCTCGCGGCGTACGGAACGCAGTACGCCCGGGCGCTCGTGATCGGCTACAACTACGAGCGGCCGGTACGCGGCCGGGGCGCCGGCATCTTCCTCCACGTCGACGGCAAGGGGGCGACGGCCGGCTGTGTGTCCGTACCGGCGGCTGCCATGGACCGGCTCCTCGCCTGGGCCGATCCGGGCCGCCTGCCGCACATCGCGGTCGGCACCCGGTCGGGCCCGACCGCGATCACCCGGTACTGACCGGCGCCGACGGCTCAGACGTCGTTCTGGGCCAGCCTCAGCAGATGGTCGGCCAGCGCCTGCCCGCCGGCCGGGTCGCGGCTGATGAGCATGAGTGTGTCGTCGCCCGCGATCGTGCCGAGGATCGCCTGGAGTTCGGCCTGGTCGATGGCCGAGGCGAGGAACTGCGCGGCGCCCGGGGGCGTGCGCAGCACCACGAGGTTGGCCGAGGCCTCCGCGGAGATGAGCAGCTCGGCGGAGAGCCTGCGCATCCGCTCCTCCTTGGCCGACCCGCCGAGCGGCGCCTGCGGGGTACGGAATCCACCCTCGCTCGGCACCGCGTAGATCAGCTCGCCTCCGGTGTTGCGGATCTTCACCGCGCCGAGCTCGTCCAGGTCGCGGGAGAGCGTCGCCTGGGTGACACTCAGCCCGTCGTCGGCGAGGAGCCGGGCCAGCTGGCTCTGCGAGCGCACCGGCTGCCGGTTCAGGATGTCCACGATCCTGCGGTGGCGTGCGGTGCGGGTCTGCGGCACCGACGGCCCGCCGTGGTCGGTTTCCTGCGCCTCGGTCATCGTCGTCGCCTCATTCTCCGGATCGTGACTCCCCGGATCGTCCGTCCCCGTAGGCCGCGTCGAGGGCTCCCGGAAGAATCCGCAGGAACGCGTCCACCTCTGCGTCACCGATGATCAGCGGCGGCATGAGCCGCACGACATCGGGGGCGGGCGCGTTCACCAGGAGTCCGGCTCCCTGAGCCGCCTGCTGCACCTGCGGTGCGAGGGGCCCGGTGAGCACGATACCCAGCAGCAGGCCGGAGCCGCGGACGTGGGAGACCAGCGGGTGGCCCAGACCCTCGACCCCGTTCCTGATCTTCTCCCCGAGCCGCTTCACCTCGTCCAGGACGCCTTCGGCCGCGAGGGTGTCCAGGACTGCGAGGCCGGCGGCACAGGCGATGGGGTTCCCGCCGAACGTCGTGCCGTGCTGGCCGGGCTGCAGCAGGCCGGCCGCCGCGCCGAAGGCGACGGTGGCGCCGATGGGCAGTCCGCCGCCGAGGCCCTTGGCCAGCGTGACGACGTCCGGTTCGACCCCCTGGTGGGCCTGGTGCTCGAACCAGTGGCCGCAGCGGCCGACACCCGTCTGCACCTCGTCCAGTACGAGCAGGGTGCCGGTGGCCCGGGTGATCTCCCGGGCGGCTTCCAGATAACCCGCAGGCGGGACGACCACGCCGTTCTCGCCCTGCATGGGCTCGATGATCAGCAGCGCCGTCTCGGTCGTCACCGCGTCCCTGAGGGCCTCGACGTCTCCGTACGGCACGTGCGTGACGTCGCCGGGCAGCGGCTGGAACGCCTCGCGCTTGCCGGGCTGACCCGTCAGGGCGAGGGCGCCCATGGTCCGGCCGTGGAAGCCCCCGTCCGTGGCGACCATGTGCGTGCGCCCGGTGAGCCGGCCGATCTTGAACGCGGCTTCGTTGGCCTCCGCGCCGGAGTTGGAGAAGAAGACCCTGCCCGTCCGGCCGAAGAGCTGCAGCAGCCGCTCTCCGAGCGCCACCGGCGGCTCGGCGATGAAGAGGTTGGAGACATGGCCGAGGGAGGCGATCTGGGTGGAGACGGCCTCGACGACGGCAGGGTGGGCGTGGCCGAGCGCGTTCACCGCGATACCACCGACGAAGTCGAGGTACTCGGTGCCGTCGGCGTCCCACACCCGGGCGCCGGAGCCGCGGACCAGGGGCAGTTGCGGGGTGCCGTAGTTGTTCATCAGCGCGGTCTGCCAGCGCTGTGAGAGCTCCTCGTTGCTCATGCTTCCCCCTGCTCGCCGGTCTGCTGGCCGGTGCGTACGCCGGCCTGTGGGTCGGTCCGTGCGTCGGTGCGGGCGTCGGCCTGCGCGTCGGTGCGGGCGTCGGCCTGTGCGTCGGTGCGGACGTCGGTCTGTGCGTCGGGCACGACCATTGTGCCGACTCCCTCGTCGGTGAAGATCTCCAGCAGGATCGAGTGGTGGACCCGGCCGTCGATGACACGGGCGGTCTCGACACCGTTGCGTACGGCGTGCAGGCACCCCTGCATCTTGGGCACCATGCCGCTGGACAGGTCGGGGAGCAGTTTCTCCAGCTCGGTGGCGGTGAGCCGGCTGATCACGTCGTCGCTGTTCGGCCAGTCCTCGTAGAGGCCCTCGACGTCGGTCAGGACCATCAGCGTCTCGGCGTTCAGCGCGGCGGCGAGTGCGGCGGCCGCGGTGTCGGCGTTGACGTTGTAGACGTGGTTGTCCTCGGCGGAGCGCGCGATGGAGGAGATGACCGGGATCCGGCCGTCGTCCAGCAACGCCTGGATGGCCCCGGTGTCGATGGCGGTGATCTCTCCGACCCTGCCGATGTCGACGAACTCGCCGTCGATCACAGGACGGTGCTGGGTGGCGGTGATGGTGTGGGCGTCCTCACCGGTCATACCGACGGCGAGCGGGCCGTGCTGGTTGAGCAGCCCCACGAGCTCACGCTGGACCTGGCCGGCCAGCACCATGCGTACGACGTCCATCGCCTCCGGCGTGGTCACGCGCAGCCCGGCCTTGAACTCGCTGACCAGACCCTGCTTGTCGAGCTGGGCGCTGATCTGCGGGCCTCCGCCGTGCACGACGACCGGCTTGAGACCGGCGTGCCGCAGGAAGACGACGTCCTGGGCGAAGGCGGCCTTCAGCTCCTCGTCGATCATGGCGTTGCCGCCGAACTTGATGACGACGGTCTTGCCGTTGTGCCGGGTCAGCCAGGGCAGCGCCTCGATGAGGATCTGGGCCTTGGGCAGCGCGGTGTGCTTCCTCGCGGCGTTCATGAGCTGTAGGCGCTGTTCTCGTGGACGTACTCGGCGGTGAGGTCGTTGGCCCAGATGACGGCCGACTCGGCTCCCGCGGCGAGGTCGGCGGTGATCCTGACCTCCCGGTAGCGCATGTCGACCAGTTCACGGTCCTCGCCCACGCTGCCGTTCCTGCACACCCAGACGTCGTTGATGGCGACGTTGAGACGGTCCGGCTCGAAGGCGGCCTTCGTGGTGCCGATCGCGGAGAGGACCCGGCCCCAGTTGGGGTCCTCGCCGTGGATGGCGCACTTGAGGAGGTTGTTGCGGGCGATGCTCCGGCCGACCTCGACGGCGTCGTCCTCGGTGGCCGCGTTGATCACCTCGATCCGGATGTCCTTGGAGGCCCCCTCGGCGTCACCGATCAGCTGGCGGGCGAGGTCGGCGCACACACTGTGGACGGCCTGGTCGAACTCGGCCCGGGCGGGCGTGATTCCGCTGGCTCCGGAGGCGAGGAGGAGCACGGTGTCGTTGGTCGACATGCAGCCGTCGGAGTCGACCCGGTCGAACGTGGTGCGGGTGGCGGCGCGCAGGGCGGCGTCGAGGGCGGGCGCGTCGACGTCCGCGTCGGTGGTGAGGACGACCAGCATCGTGGCGAGGCCGGGGGCGAGCATGCCGGCGCCCTTCGCCATGCCGCCGACGGTCCAGCCTTCGCCGCCTGCCACAGCCGTCTTGTGGACCGTGTCCGTGGTCTTGATCGCGAGGGCGGCCTTCTCCCCGCCGTGCTCGCTGAGGGCGGCCGCGGCCTTCTCGATGCCGGGCAGGAGCTTGTCCATGGGCAGGAGCAGGCCGATCAGCCCGGTCGAGGCGACCGCGATCTCACCGGCGCTGTGACCGGTGAGGACCTCGGCGGCCTTCTCGGCCGTGGCGTGCGTGTCCTGGAAACCCTGAGGACCCGTACAGGCGTTGGCTCCCCCAGAGTTGAGGACGACGGCGGTGACCTCGCCGCCCTTGAGCACCTGCTCCGACCAGAGGACGGGTGCGGCCTTGACGCGGTTGGAGGTGAAGACGCCCGCGGCGGCGCGGCGGGGGCCGTTGTTGACCACGAGGGCCAGGTCCGGGCTACCGCTCTCCTTGATTCCGGCGGCGATGCCCGCCGCCGTGAATCCCTTGGCTGCCGTGACGCTCACGGTGCGACTCCGATCGTGGAAAGACCTGTGTCCTCGGGGAGCCC
This sequence comes from Streptomyces sp. B1I3, assembly GCF_030816615.1. Taxonomy (NCBI): domain Bacteria; kingdom Bacillati; phylum Actinomycetota; class Actinomycetes; order Kitasatosporales; family Streptomycetaceae; genus Streptomyces; species Streptomyces sp. B1I3. The sequence goes on along the minus strand of NZ_JAUSYD010000001.1, from coordinate 6,526,495 downwards.
GAGGGCGATGTTCATGCTTTGCAGGGCGCCTCCGGCGGTGCCCTTGGCGAGGTTGTCGATGGCGCTGATCACGACGATCCGGCCGGCCGCCTCGTCGTGGGCGACCTGGACCTGGACGGCGTTGGAGCCGTACACGGCCGCAGTGGCGGGCCACTGCCCCTCGGGCAGCAGATCGACGAACGGCTCGTCGGCGAAGGCCTTCTCGTAGGCTGCGCGGAGCGTGCCGGCGTCCACGCCGGGCTTCGCCTTCACGTTGCACGTGGCCAGGATGCCGCGGGGCATGGGGGCCAGGGTCGGCGTGAAGGAGACGGTGACGCGCTCACCGGCCGCGGCACTGAGGTTCTGGATCATCTCGGGGGTGTGCCGGTGCACCCCACCGACGCCGTACGGGGACATGTTGCCCATGACCTCGGAGCCGAGCAGGTGCGGCTTGGCCGCCTTGCCGGCGCCGGAGGTGCCGGAGGCGGCGACGACGACGGCCTCGGGCTCGGCGAGGCCGGCGGTGTAGGCCGGGAAGAGCGCGAGCGAGACGGCGGTGGGATAGCAGCCCGGTACGGCGATGCGCTTGGAGCCCTCCAGGGCCGCGCGGGCTCCCGGCAGTTCGGGCAGGCCGTAGGGCCAGGTGCCGGCGTGCGGCGAGCCGTAGAACTTCTCCCAGTCGGCCGCGTCCGCCAGCCGGAAGTCGGCGCCCATGTCGACGACGAGCACCTCCTCGCCGAGTTGCTCGGCGACGGCGGCGGACTGCCCGTGCGGAAGGGCCAGGAAGACGACGTCGTGCCCGGCAAGTACCTCGGCCGTGGTCGGCTGCAGAACCCGGTCCGCGAGCGGCCTCAGGTGCGGCTGCAGTGCGCCGAGCCGCTCCCCGGCGTTGGAGTGCGCGGTGAGCGCGCCGATCTCCACCTCGGGGTGGGCGAGGAGCAGGCGGAGCAGTTCTCCGCCTGCATAGCCGCTCGCTCCTGCCACTGCCGCACGTACCACCATCGGGAATCCTCCTCGTCGATGGCATGACTATACGCATCCACGCAGGTTTATGCAAAGGTGTGATCGGCGCACGGGCGTCGGATGTGTGACCGAGCGTTTCAGTCGGCCTGTGAGCGCTCGAGTTGGCCTGTTGAGCGTCGTGGTTGACCCACGGGGCCCGATCGCGCAGGCGAGTGCCGGTTCACGCCTCGGTGGCGCATGCCGTTGATGCCCGGCGGGGTGGCGTGCTGGCTACCGGAAGCTCTCGCAGCTTACGGACGGGGGAGCAGAAGACCGGGAGGAAGGCGCCGGCCAGGCAGATCGCACCCGCCCAGACCGCCGTGCGCAGGCCGGCCGCCTGGCCGACGAGGCCACCGAGGGCGGAGCCGATGGCCAGGGCGCCGGTGAGCAGGAAGCGGAAGGTGGCGTTCATGCGTCCGAGCAGCGGGCCAGGGGTCAGGTGCTGGCGCAGGGTGACGCCGAGGACGTTGTCGATACCCGTCTTGGTCATGGCCGCGAGCCACCCGGCACCGGCCACCCACAGCCACGGCCCATCGTCGATCAGCGCGACGGCGAGTGCGGCGGGTGCGAACCAGAGCCCGGCCAACCCCAGGGTGCGGCCGTGGCCGAGGCGGGCGGCGAGGCGGCGGGCGACGCCGGCGCCGAGCAGGATACCCAGGCCGCCGGCAGCCCAGTACGCCCCGAGCACCCCGGCGGACAGGTGCAGTTCGCGGACGAACAGCACCGGCAGTATGGCGTTGATCATTTGTGCGCCGAGGTTGGTGAGGGTCGCGGTGAGCGCCAACGCGCGTAGCTCGCGGCTGCCCAGGACGTGGTGCAGCCCTTCCGCCATCTCGGCCCGCAGCCGTCGCCGGTCTGCCGGTGGCACGGCAGGAGCCTGTCGTCGGATGCCCGTGAGGCCGGCGGCGGAGGCCAGGTAGGCGACGGCCCCGCCGAGGATCGCGAGGGGAGCCGTGAAGAACTGCACGAAGAAGCCGCCGGCGCCGCGGCCGGCGATGTTGGCGCCGGCCATCAGGCTCACCAGGGCGGCGTTCGCCGGCACCAGGCGCTCACGGCCGACCAGCTCGGGCAGGACGCTCTGCGAGCCGACGTCGAAGAACACCGTCGCGCAGCCGTTCAGCAGCACCACCGCGTACAGCTGCGGCAGTGACGGCACGCCCAGCCACCAGGCGACGGGGATCGAGGCGAACAGCGCGGCACGGGCCGCGTCGGCGGCGACCAGCACCCGGCGGCCGGGCATGCGGTCCACCCAGGCGCCCGCGGGCAGGCCGATGAAGAGGAAGGCGGCGGTGGACAGTGCGGCCAGCGCACCGGCCTGGCCGGGGCCGGCGGGTACTGTGCGCGACCGCGACCGCTCCACCCAGTGTTTTACCCTCAGCTAAATGATCGAGATCGGACTCGGCTTGGAGGATGTGGCCCGCACCCGCTTCGCGATCTCCCCGCTGTGGGAGGTGGTGGCCAGCGTCCGGGTGCTCAAGGGCGCGGACGAACACGGCCTGCATCGCACCTGGGCCGATCAGGTGCGCCCGAGGCTGGCTGCGGCAGACCTCGACCTGGGGCCACTGTTCGACCTTGTTCCGGTGTCGACGCGCTCGCCCTGGGCCGACTGCGTTCCGGGTTTCATCTGCCCGCCGCCCACGACGCCGCTACCGTCACTGGATGTGGAGCTGGCCACGGTCCGGGCCACCCCGCCGGCGCTCCTGCACACGACGGCCGAGGTGCCGCCTGCACGGATGGCGGTGCTGCGCGCCGACCCCGCAGCCGAGCTCGGACGACTGACCGACGTGTTGGAGGCGTACTGGGAGCTGGCACTGGCGCCGTACTGGTCGCGGATCCTCACGCTGTTGGAGGGCGACATCCGCTACCGCGCCGGGCGCCTGGTCGAAGGCGGCGCCCTGCGTCTGTTCGCAGACCTCGACCCACAGGTCACCTGGGCCGGAGGCACTCTGCACCTGGAGCACCGCACCGTGCGCGGAGCGCGCCGACTCGACGGCCAGGGCCTGCTGCTGGTGCCGTCCGCCTTCGTGTGGCCGCGCGTGTTCTCCGTGCTCAACGAGCCATGGCAGCCCTCACTGCGCTATCCGCCACGCGCCGTCGGCACGCTGTGGCAGGCGCGTCCCGCGACCGTGTCCGATGCCCTGGCGGGGGTGCTGGGCCGCTCCCGTGCAACCCTCCTGACCGAACTGACAGCCCCCGCCTCGACCACCGACCTCGCCCGCCGCACCGGGCTGACTCCCGGCGGCGTCTCCCAGCACCTGACGGCCCTGCGCACCGCTGGTCTGGTGAGCCGCCACCGTGTGGGCAGAGAGGTGCTGTATGCACGCACCCGGGCCGGAGGGACCGTCGTGGAAGCCGCGGGCTCAGGATCACCGCCGTCCACCGCCCTAGCGTGAACCACGCACCTGCGCGACCGGGCCCTACCTAAGCCGTCGGGCAACGCCTCGAGCCGGATCAGGTGGTGATCGGGTGCCGGGTCACCGAGCCGCGTTCAGTGATGAGCGGCCAGCACTGCCGCGAGGCCCTCCTGCAGATCCTTGACGAAATACTCGGGAACCTCCAGCGACGGGAAATGTCCCCCGGTTTCAGGCGACCTCCATCGGACGATCTGCCGGAACCGCTCCTGCGCCCAGGCGCGCGGGCACTTCTCGATGTCGCGGGGATACACACTGAGCGCTGACGGGACGTCGACCCGGAGTTCGGGATCGAGCGAGTCGTGGCTTTCGTAGTAGATGCGGGCCGACGACGCTCCGGCCCGCGTCAGCCAATACAGGGTCACGTTGTCAAGGATGCGGTCTACGGAAATCGTCTCGAACGGGCTGTCTTCGGTATCTGTCCACTCGGCGAACTTGTCGAGGATCCAGGCGAGAAGCCCGACCGGTGAGTCGACGAGCGAGTAGCCGATGGTCTGCGGTCGGGTCGCCTGCTGCTTCGCGTACGCCGCGCGGGGGCCGTTCCAGAAATCGCGGGTTTCCTCGGTCCATCTGCGCTCGGCCGCCGTCAGCCCGTCCGTTGTCAACCCGGGCGGTGCCTGCGGGGTCAGTGTGTGGATGCCGAGAACGTGCGTCGGGAACCTGCCACCGAGAACAGTGGTGATCACACCTCCCCAGTCGCCGCCGTGGGCTGCGAACTTGCTGTAGCCGAGCCTTTCCATCAGTTCCACCCATGCGGCCGCGATCTTTTCGACTCCCCACCCGGTGGTGGCCGGCTTGTCGCTGTAACCGAAGCCTGGTAGCGACGGGACCACGACGTGGAACGCCGGCGCGCCCGCGTCTTTCGGATCTGCCAGCTCGTCCACCACATCGACGAACTCGGCGATGCTGCCCGGCCACCCGTGCGTCAGGATCAGAGGAGTCGCATCTGCGCGCGCGGATCGGCGGTGCAGGAAGTGGATTCCCAGGTCGTCGATGGTCGTGCGGAACTGGCCGATCCGGTTGAGGCGCGCTTCGAACGACCGCCAGTCGTACCCGGTGCGCCAGTAGTTCACGACATCGACGAGGTCGGCGAGGGGAACGCCCTGTTCCCATCGGCGAGGGCCGGGTGCGGCGCGACGGACCGTCTCGGCCTCCGGCAGTCGCGCCGCGGCCAGTCGTGCGCGCAGATCGTCGAGGTCGGCGTCACTTGCGTGGGCTTCAAATGCTTGCACGTCGCTGGTGGGACGGGGCATGAGACCTCCTGGCCGTCGTGGAACCGGCTACGACCATTCGTGAACCGGCTAAGGCGGTTCTAGCAGTCCCCTGAGCCACGCCGCAACCCGCTAAGGTGGTTCCATGCATGCCCGGTTCCCTGACTTCCGCCTCGGCAACGTGCTGGCGACCAGCTTCACGGGGACTCTGTCGGAGCGTCATGGCGACGCCGTGGAGCGCATTCCCACGCCGCACCGACTCGTCGACTGGCTGGCAGTGAACGGCCTCGCCGTGGACTCCTGCACCGCTGCCCAGCTCGGCCTCGCCCGGGAACTGAGGGAGTCGATTCACGCCGCCGCGACAGCGGCCGCGATCCAGGACGCTCTCCCTGCATCTGCTGTCCACGTCATCAACGACTGCAGCGCTCACGGTCGGGCCGCGGCTGTCCTGACGCCCGAGGGTGAGCGGCGATGGCGGCTCAGCTCGGCTTCCTGCGTGGAAGATGCCCTCAGTGTGATCGCCGCCGACGCGATCGACATCATCGCAGGCGAACGAGACGGGAAGTTGGCCTTGTGTGCGTCACCGACCTGCCAAGCCGCCTTCTTCGACACCAGCCAGAGCCGCACCCGCAAGTGGTGCGACATGAACACGTGCGGGAATCGTCAGAAGAAGGCGCGCTTCAACGCCAACCAGCGCAAAAACCCCAGATCAGCGGAGTGATCGTCACTTCGGTACATCCACGTGGGTCCCACACCCGCAACACGTCTGTCGCGTTGGGCGCACCTCAACGGCACCCCTGACAGGAGCCATCCGTCGCCTTCGGTCAACGTCCTCGGCCAGTACACAGCGCTCGCGTCCCGCTCCACGCTCATCGGGGCTTCAGTCGGCCCCCCAGCGCTGCAGTCGGCCCCTGAGGGTTCCGGCCAGTGGGCTCGCAGGACAGCCGTCGAGACCGCCCCTGGGGCCACCTGCCCTGGAACCCGGCGGCTCGGGCACAATCGGGAGCCGTGCCGACCCCTCCTGATCCCGCCGTCCTGTACCCCGACGTCGCGGCCTGCGGCAGCCTCGCCGCAGCGCTCCGGGGCGAGGCGGGAGGCTGTCTCGGCGCCGTCCCCGTCACGTCCCCCGACTCCGCTCCGCTGCTCCACGCGAGCGTGGCGAGCACCCTGGCACATCGCGAGCCGCTTCGGATCAGCGGGTGGCCGCACGGGCGACGGTGGTCGATCGACGGTGCGGAGCCGTTCCAGGGGCTGCCCTTGATCGTCGGCAGGACGGACGACCTGGCGCAGGTCGCCAGGGCCGCCAAGTCGTGGCACGAGGGGGCTGCCCTGGACGACATCCGCAGGGCGGCCCCCTTCGTGCGCCTGACCGGCCGGTTCGAGGTGCCCGACCGCGATCCCGTGCGCCTGACGGAATCCGAGTGGCAGGGCATGCTGCAGGAGGCGCGCGGACTGGAGTACACCTGGCAGGAGCAGTACCAAGCCCTCATCGAGGCGGCGTACGCCGAGCCGGCGCTGCGGGCCCTCTACCCGTTCACGAGCCACTGGGCGCTGCGCTTCTCGGCCACCACCCGCCCGAACCTGACCGTCGCCGGACCGTGCCTGACCTCGGGCAGCGACGCCACGTACGGAGTGGGCAGGGGCTTCAGCACTCCGGATTTCGGCCTGTTCGCCACGGCGGACGAGGCCGTCGCAGCGGCTGTGCACAGGCTGCCGTCCGGCCTCGGCCCGGTCACGCTCGGCGGCTGGACCGGCCCGCGTTGAGGCCGGGCCGAGGTGCCGGCACCGCCCGGACGGCGTAGACGTGATGCTGCCCACGGGCAGCTTCGCGCCGACATCCGCGTCTTCTGGACCGGCGACGGGCAGATACATGCGGACGTTCCGGGACGCCTACCGTGCCCACGTCGCCGAAGAGGTCAGGACGGCGCCGAGCGCGGGCATCCACGGCGGGTTCGCCGTCGGCAGGGACCTCGCCGTCATCGCGCCCGATCCGGAGTCGGTGCGGCGCCTCGCCGCGTCCCAGCTGCTCGTCCTCCACCGCGACCCGGACTGCGAGGCGACAGGCGACGTACGCATGGCGCGGCTCTCGTGGAGAGATGCGTCGTGACCGACGACTCCACCGCCTCGGACCGACATCCGCGGGACCCGATGCGGGCGGCCGGGCGGCCCCCGCCGCACACCGCGGGCCGTCACGCACGGCCGCCGGGCACGTCAGTCGCGGCCCGGCTCCTCGGCTCGGGCGGCGTCGCGCTCCTTGATCCGCGCGGACTCCTTGCGGACCTCGGCCTGGGTCGCGCGCTCCTTCTGGAGCCACTCCGGGCTGTCCTTCTTCAGTTCGTCGATCTGCTCGGTGGTGAGCGGCTCAGTGACACCGCCACGCGCCAGCCCGGCGATGGAGACGCCCAGCTTCGAGGCGACCACCGGCCGGGGGTGCGGGCCGTTGCGGCGCAGCTCCTGCAGCCACTCGGGCGGATCGGCCTGCAGCGCGTTGAGTTCGGCGCGCGAGACGACGCCTTCCTGGAACTCGGCGGGGGTGGCTTCGAGGTACACACCCAGCTTCTTCGCCGCTGTGGCGGGCTTCATCGTCTGGGTGGTCTGGTGCGACGTCATGGTGCCCAGGGTATCGAGCATGTGCGCCCCCTCCGACCACGGCCGGTAACCTGGCGGGGTGACAGGCTCGGAAGTACCCCCTTCGTTCCGGCTCGCCTACGTCCCGGGCGTGACCCCGACCAAGTGGGTGCGGATCTGGAACGAGCGGCTGCCTGGCGTCCCGCTGTCCCTCGTCGGTGTGCCCGCGGCCGAGGCCGCCGGACTGCTGCGTGACGGCGGCGCCGACGCCGGTTTCGTGCGGCTGCCCGTGGACCGTACGGACCTCAGCGCGATCCCGCTCTACACCGAGACGACCGTGGTCGTGATCCCCAAGGACCACGCGGCGACGGCCGTCGAGGAGATGTCGGCCGAGGACCTCGCCGACGAGATCGTGCTGCACCCCCTCGACGACACCCTCGGCTGGGAGCATCCCCCGGGCCGGCCCGCGTTCGAGCGGCCCGCCACGACGGCGGACGCCGTCGAACTGGTGGCGGCGGGGGTGGGGCTGCTCGTCGTACCGCAGTCGCTGGCCCGGCTGCACCACCGCAAGGACCTCACCTACCGGCCCCTCGCCGGTGTCGTCGAGTCGCGGATCGCCCTCTCGTGGCCGGAGGAGCGGACGACCGACCTCGTGGAGGAGTTCATCGGGATCGTCCGCGGGCGGACGGTCAACAGCACACGAGGGCGTCCGCCGACGCCTCCGCAACCCAAGGGCAAGGCCAAGGACACCGGCAAGAAGGGCGGCGCCCCGCGCAAACCGGCGGCGGGCAGGACCTCCCGAGGCGGCTCGGGCGGCTCCGGCGGCTCCGGCGGTGCGAAGAACCCCAGAGGTGGCGCCAAGGGCGGCGCCTCACGCGGAAAGCCGCGCCGCCGGCCGTAGCGGATGGGCGGAGCCCCTGCCCCTAGCGCTTCGGGGAGCAGCCGCGCCGGTCGCGCCCCCAACGGGCTCACAGGGCCCCGTACACCGCCTCGACCAGCGCCATCTTGCGGGGGTCGTCCGCGATGTGCGGGCCCATGCGGTTCATGACGTAGCCGAGCGCGACCCCGGCCTCCGGGTCGGCGAGTCCGCAGGAGCCGCCCGCCCCGTCGTGTCCGACGGCCCGTGGGTTGGGCCCGTACGAGGCGTTGGGGCCGCTCAGCCAGAGTCCGAGACCCAGCTCTGTCTCATGGGCGAACCCGGCGCCCAGCACCAGGTCCCGGCAGGGGCCCTGCCCCTCCCGGACCCGCTCCGCGGCCTCCTCGGAGAGGATGCGCCGGCCGTCGAGGCTGCCGCGTCCGGCGAGGATGGCGTAGAGGGCGGCGACCGCGCGGGCGGTGCCGTGACCGTTGGCGGCGGGGATCTCGGCGGCCCGCCAGGCGGGGGTGTTGGCGGCAGCCGTCCCGGTGCCGGGGTTGAGCAGGGAGGCGATGGCCACCGGCTCCATCCGGGCGAAGAGCGCGGATTGTTCGCGGAAGACGGCCTTCGGCTGGACGAGCTCGGCGACCCGGCCCGCGTCCTCCTCCGGGAGGCCTACGGTGAAGTCGATGCCGAGCGGTCCGGTGATCTCCTGCCGCAGGAACTCCCCCGGCAGCAGGCCGGTGATCCGGCGGACGACCTCGCCGACCAGGAAGCCGTAGGAGATCGCGTGGTACCCGGAACGGGTGCCCGGCTCCCACCAGGGTTCGGTGGCCGCGAGGCGCGCCGTGGTCAGCTCCCAGTCGTAGAGCTCGGCCAGGGTGTGCTCCTGACGCAGGCCCGCGACTCCCGACCGGTGCGAGAGCAGGTGGCGTACGCGGACGGACTCCTTGCCGGCGGCGGCGAACTCGGGCCAATACGCGGCGACGGGAGCGTCCAGGTCGAGCAGGCCACGGTCGACGAGGACGTGGGCGCAGAGCGCGGTCGGGCCCTTCGTCGTGGACCAGACGTTGACCACGGTGTCCCGCTCCCACGGGCGGGTGCGGGCCGCGTCGGCCCAGCCACCCCAGAGGTCCACGACCGGGGTGCCGTCGACGAGTACGGTGACGGCCGCGCCCAGTTCGTCACGCTCCGCGAAGTTGGCCGCGAAGGCGTCGCGCACGGCGGTGAACCTGTCGTCGCAGTGGCCATGGATCTGCGGCACGGGTCTCTCCTCGGCTCGGGGATTGCACCATACCGACTGGTCGGACCGGCGGAAAGACGTCAGCTGCCGCGTCCTTCCCTCCGTGGCCCCGGTCAGCCGGTGAGCGACTGGAGGCTCAGGCTCCAGCGGCCGGGGAGACCGGTGAGCGTGAGGGTGGAGAGCGGCCGGACGTCCACGTTCCAGTACGCCGACGGCGGGGCGTTCAGGGCGTAGACGAGAGCGGCGCGGACCACTGCGGGTTCGGCGACGGCGACGATGAGACCGTCGCAGGCAGGCCGGGTGTCGAGCCAGCCCCCTATCCGGGAGATGAAGGCCATGAGCGGTTCGCCGCCGTGCGGGGCGGAGCGGGGGTCGGCGAGCCAGGCGTCGACGGCATCCGGTTCGTGGGCGGCCACCTCCGCCAGGGTCAGGCCGCGCCAGCGTCCCATGTCGCAGTCCCGCAGCGCGGGCTGGACGAGCGGGGCGAAGCCGAGGGCGTCCCCGGTGGCGCGGCTGCGGGGGGTGGGGGAGCAGTAGCGCAGTTCGGCGGCCCCGAGCAGCGGCACCAGGACGTGCGCGACGAACTGCACCTCCCGCCAGCCCGCGTGGTCGAGTGGCCGGTCGTCGTCGAAACGCTCGGCGAGGAGGGCTGAGCTGCGTGCTGCGGCGACCAGCGAGACCCGAACACTCATGGGCGCGATCGTGGAGCCGAACGCCGCGCCGGTCAAGAGGGCGGCGCGGCGTGAACGGGCGCCCGGTTCAGCCCGCCTCGAGGGACATCCACATGTCCGGCGCCTCCAGCGGCGTGAACCCGATCTTCGCGTACATCCCGTGGGCGTCCTTGGTGGCGAGCATGAGCCTGCGTACGCCCAGCGGTGTCAGGTGGTCCCGGACGGCGGTGACGAGGCGGGTGCCGAGGCCGTGGCCGCGGGCCGCCCGGTCGACGTAGACGTCGCAGATCCAGGCGAAGGAGGCGTGGTCGGTCACCACCCGGGCGTAGGCGACCTGTTCACCCGAAGTCAGGTCATAGGCACCGTAGTTGAGGGAACCGGCTATCGCCCGCTCCTGCTGCTCCGGGGTGCGGCCGAGCGCCCAGTAGGCGTCCGTGGAGAGCCAGTGGTGGATGCGGGCGGTATCGAGCCGGGAGGGATCGGACGAGATCTCGTGACGCCTCTCGGACGTGTCGTGGTCGCTCATGCGCGGAGGCTACCGTCCGGGCCGGGCGGGGGGCCGAACAGTTCGTCGCAGGCGGTGCGCAGCCGCCGCACCGCCTCGGCGAGCTCGGCGGGACCGGAGACGGCCGCGAAGCTCAGCCGGATGTGCCCGGCCGGGGGCTCGGCACAGTGGTACGGCCTGCCGGGCGCGACGGCGACGCCGGCCCGCAGTGCGGCGGAGACCAGGGCGGGCTCGCCGGCTCCCGGCCCGGGCAGCCGGAGCCACAGGGTGCCGCCCCCGGACGGCACGAGGGGCAGGGCGAGTTCGGGCAGGTGGTGCCGTACCGCGGCCGTCGTGGCGGTACGCCGGCCGGCGAGCTCGGCGGCCACGGCGCGCAGATGGCGCCCCCACGCCGGGGAGCCGACGAGTTCGAGCGCCGCCTCCTGGAGCGGACGGGGCACGAAGAAGCTGTCGACGACCTGGATGGCGCGCAGCCGCTCCAGGACCGGCCCCCGGGCGGCCAGCGCGCCGACGCGCAGACTCGGCGAGGTCACCTTGGTGAGGGAACAGACGTGGACGACGACCCCGTCCTGATCGTGTGCCACCAGGGGGACGGGCAGCGGCCCCGCGTCCGCGTGGACGAGTCGCCGCGCGAAGTCGTCCTCGACGACGAAGGCGCCGGCGTCCCGGGCGATGCGCACGATCTGCCCGCGCCGCTCCGGCGCGAGGACCGCTCCGGTCGGATTCTGGAAGAGCGGCTGGCAGACGAAGACCCGTGACCCGGTCGCGCGGAAGGCCGCTTCCAGGAGATCGGGACGCACCCCGTCGGCGTCCACCGGCACGGGCACCGGCCGCAGCCCCGCGGCGCGGGCGGCCGCCAGCATGCCCGGGTAGGTGGGTGACTCGACGAGAACGGGGGCGCCGGGCGGGGAGAGCGCCCGCAGGGCGGTGGCCAGCGCGCTCTGCCCGCCCGCGGTGATCAGGACGTCGCTTGCGGTGACCGTGCCGCCGATCTCCCGGGCGAACCAGGCACGCAGCTCGTCCAGCCCGTCGGTGGGCGGCCGGCCCCACGCCCCGGGGCGGCGGCCCGCGCGGGCCAGGGCGGCGGCCATGGCACGTTCCGGCTGGAGCGAGGGGTGCAGATAGCCCCCGTTGCACTCGATGACCCCGGACGGCGGCGCGGCGAGCGTGACCAGGACCCCCGAGGCGTCGACCGTGCGGGGCACGACCTCGGGTCCGCCGTCGCCGCTGAGGGACACCTCCTGCCAGGACGTGTCGCCCGGCGCGGGCACGGCGCTGCGGGGCTCGGCCCGGAAGGCTCCCGCGCCGGGCCGGGTGACGACCAGCCCCTCGGCGGCGAGCTGCGCGACGGCCCGCGAGACCGTCACGGGACTGACCCCGAAGCGCTGGACGAGTGCCCGGCTGGACGGCAGCTTCCCTCCGGGTGAGTAGCGGTTCAGCTCGCTCCTCAGAGAACTAACCAGCTCGGAGGCACTGCTACGCTCTTCCATGACAGCACAGGATAGCGCTACTGGACACAGGACGATAGCGGTTGACGCCGATCCGACGGGCGCGAAGAGCGCGCGCGGCGGCGTCCTGCTCGCCGGGCTCGGCGTCGTCGCCTTCTCCCTGACCTTCCCGTCCACCGTGTGGGGGCTGGAGAGCTTCGGCCCCTGGTCCCTGGTCGCCCTGCGCAGCCTGCTCGCCGCCCTGATCGCGGGCTGCGCCCTGCTGGCGGGCCGGGTGCCCTTGCCGGCCCGCCGTCACTGGGGCGGCCTGGCGGTTGTCGCCGGGGGCGTGGTGGTGGGATTCCCCCTCCTGACCACGCTGGCCCTGCAGACCTCCACCAGCTCGCACGCAGCGGTGGTGGTGGGTTTGCTGCCGCTGACGACCGCGCTTCTCGCGGCGCTGCGCACCGGCTCGCGCCCGCCGCGCGCCTTCTGGATCGCGGCGCTGGCCGGAGCCGCCGTGGTCATCGCCTTCACGGTCCAGCAGAGTGGCGGGGCACTCTCCGGCGGAGACCTGTATCTCTTCGGGGCGCTGCTGGTCTGTGCGGCCGGTTACACCGAGGGCGGAAGGCTGGCCAAGGTGATGCCGGGCTGGCAGGTGATCGGCTGGGCCCTCGTCCTCTGCCTGCCGCTCGCGGTGGCCGGGGCGGCCGTTGCGCTGCCCTTCGAGCCGGTGCACCTCACGGCACACGGGGTCGCCGGGCTGGTCTGGGTGGCCGGTGGATCGACCTTCCTCGGGCTGTACGTCTGGTACCGGGGCATGGCGGAGATCGGCGTGCCCCGGGCCAGCCAGCTCCAGCTGGCGCAGCCGCTGCTGACCCTGGTCTGGTCGTTCCTTGCGCTCGGCGAGAAGGTGTCCGCGGCCGCCCCGGTGGCAGCGGTGGCCGTCCTGGTCTGCATCGCCGCCACCCAGCGGTCGGGCGGCCGCGCGGGGGGAGGCACGGCCGCCCGTCCAGGAGGCGGCCAGGGCCCGCGGTCATAGACTTGTCGATATACGGACCGCCACCCCGTGAGGAGGTCACTCCCGATGGAGGCACACATGGGCGACAGGCTGCTGACGCACGGCAGGACCGTGGGGCAGCACGACCAGGTCGCAGAGATCGTCGAAGTGCTCGGTGACGGAGGCAGTCCGCCGTACCGTCTGCGCTTCGACGACGGACACGAGTCGATCAGGTCCCCCGGCCCCGACAGCGTCGTCCAGCACACCGCCGCGCAGGATCGAGACCGGTAGGGCGCGGGTGCGCCGGGCGCCTCCTGGGCCTCCGGCGCACCCGCCGGTTCAGCGTGGAGTACGGGCACGGACCTGGTAGTGGTCGGCCACCACGCGCGCCATGGCCCCGACGGGGTCGGCCTTGACGTGTCTCGCGGAGAAGAACACGTGGCCGCCCACCTCCGGGTGGTCTGCGGCGAGATCGAGGTGGCGGGAGAGTTCCGCCGGGTCCTGCCAGGCGGCCGGCTGGGCGGGGTCGCCGGCTTTGTACAGGGCTTCCCCGATGTACAGATCGACCCCGGTGCCCCGCACGGTCTCCGCCCACCACGGCACGAGCTCGGCGTAGTCGGCCGACGCGAGGCCGATGTGCCAGTAGATCTGCGGGCAGATGTAGTCGATCCACCCCTTCTTCACCCATGCACGGGTGTCGGCGTACAGGTCGTCGTAGGTCTGTACGCCCGCGCTGGTGTCGGATCCCAGCGCGTCCGTCGCCTTGTTGCGCCACACGCCGGAGGGGCTGATGCCGAACCGGACGCCGCTCCTGGTGTCCTTGATCCGTTCGGACGTCTCGCGCACCAGCCGGTCGATGTTGTCGCGGCGCCAGTCGGCCTTGGACGCGAAGGCACCCCCGTGGCGCGCGTACGCGTCGTCGTCGTCGAAGTCCTGGCCCGCCACCGGGTACGGGTAGAAGTAGTCGTCCCAGTGGACCGCGTCGATGGCGTAGCGGCTCACCGCGTCGAGCATCGCGTCCTGAACGAACTTCCTGACCTCGGGCAGCCCCGGGTTGTAGTAGAGCTTGCCGCCGTAGGGCAGGACCCACTCCGGGTGCACCCGGGCGGGGTGGTCGGCGACGAGCCGCGAGGGGTCGGTGTGGTTCGCCACCCGGTACGGGTTGAACCAGGCGTGCAGTTCCAGCCCGCGGGCGTGCGCCTCACGCACCGCCGTGCCGAGCGGGTCCCAACCCGGGTCCTTGCCCTGGACCCCCGTGAGGTACTGCGCCCACGGTTCGTACGGGGAGGGCCAGAGCGCGTCCGCGGTCGGCCGGACCTGGAGGACGACGGCGTTCAGCCCGAGGTCGACCGCACGGTCCAGGTGGTCGATCAGCTCGGCCTGCTGGGCGGCGGCCGACAGACCGGTCTTCGAGGGCCAGTCCACGTTGGCGACGGTGGAGATCCACATGCCGCGCATCTCGCCCTGCGCCGCTCTCCGGCGCCGTGGCGCCGCTCCCGGGCCCGGCACGGGCACGGCGGCGCCGGACCGGGGAACGGCGACGGCGTCACCCGCCGTCACCAGGGCGGCGAGCATTCCTGCCGCGCTCATCACAAAAGACCTTCGGCCACAATGCCGCATCGATCGCGCCTTTCGTCTCTCTGTGTCCTCATGTGTCGCTCCGGCCGTCGTGCGTGACGCAGATCATGCCCGCCCCCGCCCCGCGACCCGCAGGTCATGGGGGCCTGATCGCGGAGTAACGTCGTGGGGTCGAGGCGGGCACCGGAATCAGACGGATACTGCCGCACGAGGATCAGCGAAAGGCACGAGGTGACGGACTCTATGGCCGACATTGCACGCGTCGGAGTGGTGGGCTGTGGCCAAATGGGCGCAGGCATCGCGGAGGTGTGCGCCCGCAGCGGCCTCGATGTCATGGTGGCGGAGACCACCGGCGAGGCGTTGGAGATAGGGCGTACCCGGCTGCACAACTCCCTCTCGAAGGCCGCCGAACGCGGCAAGATCACCGAGGAGGAGCGCGACGAGACGCTCGGCCGCCTCAGCTACACGACCGACCTCGGCGAGTTCGCCGACCGTGACCTCGTCATCGAGGCCGTCGTGGAGAACGAGCAGGTCAAGACCGAGATCTTCCAGGTCCTCGATCAGGTGGTGACGCGGCCGGACGCAATCCTCGCCTCGAACACCTCTTCCATCCCCCTGGTGAAGCTGGCCGTCGCGACCTCCCGGCCCGACCAGGTCATCGGTATCCACTTCTTCAACCCGGCGCCGGTGCAGAAGCTCGTCGAGCTGATCCCCGCCCTGACGACGTCGGACGCGACCGTCAAGCGCGCCGAGGCGGTGGTGCAGGACGTACTCGGCAAGCACGCCATCCGCGCCCAGGACCGGTCCGGCTTCGTGGTCAACGCCCTGCTGATCCCGTACCTCCTCTCGGCGATCCGGATGTTCGAGTCGGGCATCGCCAGCCGCGAGGACATCGACAACGGCATGGAGATGGGCTGCGCCCACCCGATGGGTCCCCTGAAGCTCGCCGACCTGATCGGCCTGGACACGGTGGCCTCGGTCGCCGACTCGATGTACGCGGAGTACAAGGAGCCGCTGTACGCCGCTCCCCCGCTGCTCCAGCGCATGGTCGACGCGGGCCGACTCGGCCGCAAGACCGGCTCGGGCTTCTACCCGTACGCCTGACCACCCGCCCGCGGGCCCGGCGCTCACCCTGCCGGGCCCGCCGGGGCACGTTCTCCGAGGTCAGGACCGTGTGCGGCTTCGAAAGAGCCTCGTCTTCCACTGCCGGCCCGCACATCCGCGCCGGGCGCAGTGGAGCGACGGCGCGGATGTGCGGGCCCGAAGCCCTGGGCCTTTCAGCACTGTCGCAATCTTCCGTGCTTGTACTGCGAAAACTCCCTCGGATATCCCTCTGACAGAGTTGGAAGTCCCTGAAAAGTCCCTAGCAACTCGGATCTCGGGCCTACGCATTACGAGTCCGAGAGCGACTATGTTGCGTGGTGCCGTCTCCCGCTGCGTACTGACCTTCTTCCTGATCAGAGCACGTGCGGTAGGTCGGCCTGTGCTGCACCGTCCAAAGGCGTCTGTCCACCGGCCGTCCACCGGTGGCGCTGCCAGCGACCCACTGGGGCGACCTCAGTTGAGCCGGCTGCGCCGGGTCACCCCGTCCCGAGCGACGAGCACCGGTGGCTGTCGGACCTCTACAAAGTGTTCCACCGTCATTGTTGAGCACCCTGACCACCCCTGTGCCCGCGAACTTCGCACCACCGGTGCCGCCCGGCGCGGCACGCGTGCAGTCGCGGCTGACGAACACCGTGACGGGGTCCGGCCGGTCGGAGAAGAAGCCGCCGGTGATGAAGGCGATCAGCAGGAAGGTGTACGAACGGGCCGGGCGCAGTGCCAGGTTGGCCTCGTCGGCGAAGAGCACCGGACGCAGGTACAGGCTCAGTCCGGGTTGCCGGGGCAAGCTCGCCTGGTCGGCGGAGACGAGGAGTTCGACGGCGTCCTGGAACAGCGTGCCTCGGGCAGTACGGGCATGGCGAGGCGTTCCGCGGAGCGGCGCAGCCGGGCGGCGTGGTCCAGCGGCCGGAACAGGTCCACGCCGCCGCCCGGGCGCCGGTATCCCTTCAGACCCTCGAAGACCACCTGGCCGTAGTGGAGGCCGACCATGGCCGGTGACATCGGCAGGTCCGCGAAAGGCTCCAGGTGCGGCCGGGACCAGCCCGCACCCTGCTGCCACCGCGCGGTCACCATGTGCGGGGTGAGGAGTTCACCGAATGGCGCGCGGGCAGGCGTGAGCGTCATTCGCTGGATTGTGCATGATTCTGATATCCCCCGTCAATGACTCAAGCAATCAAACCAGTGGCGCAAAGAAGAATGTCTCGCGCAGCGAGAATGTCCCCGCCGCGGTCACGCCGAAGAAATCGGCAAAGCGCAGTGATGCTTTCACCCCGTCACGCAGCACTCCTTCGAAAGCGCCGCGCACGGCCACTTCACGACCCTCGCAGACGAGTGTGGCGATGGAATGGGTTCCGCTCTCAATGACCCGCTCGTCCCGGTAGAAGCGCTCCAGCTCGGCAGGGCCGTTGAGCTCTGCGTATCCGGGCCTTCGGTACTGCGCGGTGGGTTCGAACAGCTGGAGCGGCCCGGTGATGTCATCGGCGTCGACCAGGCGGTAATAGGCGCGTACGGATTCCGTAGGTGACGATGGCGAAAGGGCGGGTCGGGCGGGTGCCGAAACAAACTCATTCATGCGCCCGGACGTTCTCCCTGGGTGAAGGATCTGTCTGCGTATGGCCTGGCGAAGGCAGCAGGAAAAGGGCGGAGTGGAACCTGTTCGGACATCGTCGGCGAAAGGGAACCGGACTGGCGGTGAATCCCGTCCGTCTACCAGCAGTCCACTCTGCGATGCCTTCCGACCGCTCGGCGAGAGGCGCCGGGCATGTGCCGAAGGTTCCGGCCGAAGTCCTGACTAAAGTAGGGGTGCTCACTGGCCTTCGTGCACTGTGGAGACCCCTGCCCGGCCCTTACGTTTCGTTACGTGACGATGAACGTGTTGAGGCAGGGAGCGCATAGATGATCACCCTACAGGGGCTGACCAAGCGGTACGGCGACCGCGCCGCGGTCGACGCCCTCTCCCTGACGGTCCCGGCGGGCCGGGTCACCGGGTTCCTCGGCCCCAACGGCGCGGGCAAGTCCACCACCATGCGCATGATCATGGGCCTGGACCGCCCCACCGAGGGCCATGCCCTGGTCAACAACCGGCCCTACGAGCAGCTGCGCCACCCGCTGCGCGAGATCGGCGCGCTCCTGGACGCCAAGGCGGTGCACCCCAGTCGCAGCGCCCGCAATCACCTCAAGGCGCTCGCCCGGACGAACGGCATCCCGACGGCCCGGGTCGACGAGGTCCTGGAGACCGTCGGCCTCACCTCGGTGGCCGATCACCGCGCCGGAACGTTCTCACTCGGCATGAGCC
Organism: Streptomyces sp. B1I3; assembly: GCF_030816615.1. NCBI lineage: Bacteria > Bacillati > Actinomycetota > Actinomycetes > Kitasatosporales > Streptomycetaceae > Streptomyces > Streptomyces sp. B1I3. The sequence continues at coordinate 6,508,647 of NZ_JAUSYD010000001.1, read as the reverse complement.
AGCGCCTCGGGATCGCAGGCGCACTGCTCGGCAACCCGGGCATCGTCATGTTCGACGAGCCGGTCAACGGCCTCGACCCGGATGGTGTGCGCTGGATCCGCGGCCTGATGCGCGGCCTGGCCGCCGAGGGCCGCACGGTCTTCGTCTCCAGCCATCTGATGAGCGAGATGCAGCTGACCGCCGACCAGCTGGTCATCATCGGCAAGGGCAAGCTGATCACCGAGACCTCGGTCAAGCAGCTCATCGACGCCAGCTCCCTGAACGCCGTCAAGGCCCGCGGTCCCGAGACCCCCGCGTTGGAGCGCCTGGTCGCCCGCCTCTTCGAGTGGGGAGTGCCCGTCCGCTGGGAGAGCGCCAACGAACTGCACATCAACGGGCTCACCGTCGACCGGGTCTCCGACCTGGCGTACGAGCTGGGCGTGCGCCTGCACGAGGTGCGCACCGTCGAGGCCTCCCTGGAGCAGGCCTACATGGAGCTCACCGCCGACAGCGTCGAGTACGGAACCCCTGCCTCGCGCCCCGCGCCGGAGTCGGATGTCGACGGAGGCCGCGCATGACCACCACCCTCGTACCTCTGGCGAAGGCCGGACCCGGCTACGGCGTCGGCGTGTACCGCGACATCACCGAGTGGGCGGTCGGCACCCCCGACTGGCTGCAGACGCTCGGCGAGCTGTTCACCGAGGGCGGCATCCTGCTGTTCGTCGGCGTCATGATCTTCCAGTGGTGGCGGGCCCGCAAGGGCGACGACCGCGCCATGGCGTACGCGCTGATCGCGCCGCTCGCAGTCGTGGTGGTCTACGCCCTCAGCGAAGGCATCAAGGTATGGCTGCACGAGGAGCGGCCCTGCCGGGACATCCCCGGGGTGCGGGCCATCGCGGAGTGTCCGGCCACCGGTGACTACTCCTTCCCCAGCAACCACTCGGTGATCGCCGCCTCCGCAGTGGCCACCCTCCTGATCAGCTGGCGCCTCATCGGTGTACTGCTGCTGCCGGTGGCGGTCCTGGCCGCCCTGTCCCGGGTCTACGTCGGCGTCCACTACCTGCACGACGTCGCGGCCGGCATGCTGCTCGGCCTTCTGCTCGCCCCGCTGGTGCTCCTGGCCCTGCGGGCACCCGGCACCCACCTCGTCACGGCGATGCGTCGCAAGCCCTCACTCGCGCTGGTCCTCGGCACCTCGCCCGTCCTGGCGCCGCCCGCCCCGCGGCAAGCCCCGTACTCCGCCACGCGCAGCTGAACAGCGGCGCCCCCAGCAACTCTCCTCATCCGAACGGGAACTGTCATGACGACATCGACCTATCCGTCCGCCGCGCCCGGTGCGGCGCAGGCGACCGGTGGCGGACTGCCCGGCGCCGTGGAGGCCGAGTGGACCAAGCTGTGGTCGGTCAGGTCCACTTGGTGGAGCCTCGTCGGCGGCGGCCTGCTGATGCTGCTCACCGCGCCGATCATCGGCTCGACCATGGCGAACAACAAGAAGAACAGCGCCGGAGTCGCGGTCAGCGAGGTCGCGGTCAACACGGTCTACGTCGCCGAGTTCGCCCTCATCGCCCTGTCGATGCTGGTGATCACAGCCGAGTACACCTCGGGCAGCATGCGCACCACGCTGCAGGCCGTGCCCAGGCGCGGGCAGATGCTCGCCGCCAAGAACATCGTGGCAGGCGCCGTCAACTTCGTCGGCGGTGTCGTGCTCTGCCTCATCGGCGCCGGAATGTCGGCCGTGACGTTGGGCGACAAGGCGATCGCCGACGGGGGAGAAATTCTCGCCACCTCCCTGCGCATGGGCGTCTACCTGGCCCTGATCAGCACGCTGACCATCGGCGTCGCCATCGCGGTGCGCAGCGCCGCGGGCACCCTGACGATCGTGTTCGTCGGCCTCACCGTGATGCCGGTGATCCTGCAGGCCTCCGACATGTCGCCGCTGGTCTGGCTCTCCGACCGGATGCCCAACTCGGCGGGCACGCACTTCATGAACGCGGACACCAGTCCGTACGGAGCGGGCACGGCCTTCGTCTTCCTGCTCCTGTGGTCCGTGGTGATCACTGCGGTCGGCCATCAGGCGCTGCGCCGCCGCGACGCCTGACCCTCCGATCACGTCCCGGTCGCAGAACCGGGGCGTGCGGGTGTTGCGCATTCAGCATCCCCCGTTCGGATGCGCAACACCCGTCCGACACCAAGCCGGTTGACCCATGGCTCCTGCTACGCCGCCGGTCGGCTGACTTAAGGTGAACACAGTGACCTGCATCCCTCCCCATCTGCGAACACTCGCCGACTGGCTGGCCCCCACCGAGCGCTCGCCGAGGCCCAGGCGCTGGATCTCGGCCTCGCTGCTCACCTGGGTCGCGCTCAACATCCCCGCCCTGCTGCTCGTACAGAGCATGAACGCGGTGGAGCACCGGCCGCTGCAACTCCTCGTCGGCGCCGCGGTGATCGGCGCCGCCGTGCTGCTCTACTTGCGGTTGCCCCTCGTCTCGTTCGTACTGTGCCTGGGCCTGTGGTGGTTCGTCGGGGTCATGCAGAACGATGTCGGCTCCATTGTGGTGTCGCCGTATCTGCCGGCCGTGTTCATCAGCAGCTTCACCGTGGGACGGCTGCCGATGCGGCCGGCCTCGGTGCTCGCCTCGGTCGGCGTGGTGGTCCTGGCGGGAACCGCGGTCACAGCCTTCGCCGGGCTGACGCTGCCGATGTGGTTCGTCCTGGTGACCTCCCTGATCTTCGCCTGCCAGTTGCCGTGGCTGGTGGGCCGTTACGCACGCCAGCGCAGCGAACTGCAGCACGCCGGCTGGGAGCACGCCCGCCAGCTGGAGCTCCAGCAGCGCATCAGCGTGGAACAGGCCCGGCTGCGCGAACGCACCCGTATCGCCGAGGACATGCACGACTCGCTGGGCCACGAGCTCAGCCTGATCGCGCTGCGCGCGGGCGCCCTGCAGGTCACGCCTGGCGTCGACGAGCGCTTCCGGGACGCGGCGGGGGAGTTGCGGGCCAACGCCGCCAGCTCCCTGGAACGGCTGCGCGACATCATCGGAGTCCTGCGGGAGGACGACGCCCCGGCCCGGATGGAGCCCGCCCAGCCGGACATCGGCGACCTGGTGGAACGCGCCCGCGACAGCGGAGTGGACGTGGCGTTCGACCGCAGCGGCGATATCGGGAGCCTCGGCGACATGACCGACAAGGCCCTGTTCCGGGTGGTGCAGGAGTCGCTGACCAACGCCATGAAGCACGCGCCCGGATCACGCATCGCGGTCCGGCTCGCCTACGCTGTCGACGAGGTGACGGTCACCGTACGCAACGGACCCTCGCCGCAGCGGCCCGACCGGCCGGCCGTGCAAGGCCGGCGCGGACTGATCGGGCTGGAGGAGCGGACCCGGCTCGCGGGCGGCGCCCTGCGCGCGGCCCCCCTGCACGACGGCGGCTTCGAGGTGCAGGCGAGCCTGCCGCGCACCCCGCCCGCCATGCGCCAGGCCGGCAGCACCACGGCGCCGATCAACACCCACGCCGAGATCACCGAGGACAGCCTGGCGCACGCCACCACCCGGCTGCGCCGGCGGTTCATCTCCCTGGTGGCCCTGCCGCTCAGCCTGTGCGTGTGCCTGGCCGTCGGCATGCTCGGCTACTACGCCTATCTGTCCTCGTCGTCGGCGCTCGCCCCGAAGTTCTACGATCGGATCGAGCTCGGCAGCACCACGGGCCAGATACAGCACCTGCTGCCCGACAACGAGATGAGCGATCCGCCCTCCGAATCGCTCCCCGAGCCCGAGGGCGCCGACTGCCGGTACTACCGGGGGAGTTCGGCGCTGTTCGTACGCGTCGACGTGTTCAGGCTCTGCTTTCAAGATGGCGAGCTGACGCACAAGGACGTCATCACGGCCAGGTCCCGCGAACCCGTCGACCATGATTGACCGGCCGGGCGGACCGTCCCCCGTCTCCGCGCACCCAGGTCCCCACAGAATAGGGAGAGCACGATTACTGCCATCCGACTCATCCTTGCCGACGACGAGATGATGATCAGGGCCGGCGTGAAGGCCATCCTCGCCGCCGATCCCGAGATCCATGTGGTGGCGGAGGCCAGTAACGGCGCCGAAGCCGTCGACCTGACCCTCAGACACCGCCCTGACGTGGTCCTCATGGACATCCGGATGCCGGTGATGGACGGGCTCGCCGCAACCGCGGAGATCAAGCGCAAGGTCCCGGAGACCTCCGTCCTGATCCTCACCACCTTCTCCGAGGACGAGTATGTCGCCCGGGCCCTGGGCGACGGTGCCGGCGGGTTCATGCTCAAGTCCGGTGATCCCCGGGAACTGTTGACCGGTGTACACGCCGCCGCACGGGGCGCCGCCTATCTCTCGGCCGAGGTCGCGGGCCGTATCATCGCCGAGCTGAACCGCGGCTCCGCGGGCCAGCGCATGGTGCGGAATGCCGCCTCACGCGAACGCGTCGAGACACTCACCGAACGCGAACGCCAAGTCCTCGCCCTCCTCGGCCAGGGCCTGTCCAACGCCGACATCGCCAAGCGACTGCACGTCGTGGAAGGGACGGTGAAGAGCTACGTCAGCTCCATCCTCATGTCCCTCGAGGTACGCAACCGGGTGCAGGCGGCGATCATCGCGTACGAGACCGGTCTGGTGGAAAAGGAGCTGTGACGCCCATGCCGCGCCCGGACATGGTCCGCACCGCCCTGGAGCGTGCCCGCGCGGCCCAGCGGGAAGCGGCGGGCTGGAGCCAGTCGAGGACCGACGAAGTGGTCGCCGCGGTGGGCTGGTACCGCTAACAGGAAAGCACCGCCCGCCGCCTGGCCCTGCTCAGCCACGCCGAGACCGCACTCGGCGACCCCGAGCACCTCCACACGCTGCAGCGCCGCAGGGTCCTCGGTGTCCTGCGCGGAGTACAAGGAGCCGCTGTACGCCGCTCCCCCGCTGCTCCAGCGCATGGTCGACGCGGGCCGGCTCGGCCGCAGGACGGGATCGGGTTCTACCCGTACGCGTGAGGGCCTTCGGCCCGTACCGAGGGCCGACCGGTGAGCTTGCGGCCGGCCCTCGTTCCCCGGGCGCCCTCAGCCCAGCCGCAGGTGATGGAGCATCAGCAGACCGGCCGCCATGGCCGCCGCCGGAACCTCGCCGCGCGCGATCATGTCGGGCACCAGCTTGAGCGGCACCCACTCGCGGCGCGAGGACTCGTAGTCGTCCACCGGGCGGCCGGTGTAGGTCGCCTCGCGCGACCAGAAGAGGTGGTGGCGCGCGTCGGTGAGGCCGTTGGCGGGCTCGGCGGTCATCAGCGGACTCAGCTCTCCGGGCCGCCAGCCGGTCTCCTCCTCCATCTCCCGGGCGGCCGCGGCGGCGATGTCCTCGCCGTCCTCCACCACGCCGGCCGCGAGTTCCCACCCCCAGCTGTCGGTGATGAAGCGGTGCCGCCACAGCAGCAGCACCTCGTCGGCCTCGTTGACGACCGTGGCCGCCGCCACGGGGCGGAGCCGGATGACGAAGTGGTCGAGATGGCGGCCGTCGGGGAGGACGACATCCGCCAGATTGACTCGGAACCAGCGATTCGCGTACACGGCCTGTTCGTTCAAGTTCGTCCACTGCACAGTGCTGCCACCTTCCGATTGGTCGATGACAACATCGGAGCAGGGGCCGCCCCGCAGCGGAACGCGCGGGGGCGGCTCGGACGGGGCTCACAGGGGCACGCGCAACGCTCCGTCGATCAGGCCGGCCGCGGCCTGCGCGTCGGCGCAGCCGCTCGCGGCCAGGAGTTCGCGCACCGAACGGAGCCGGTCCCGGAGCCGCCGGGACTCCATACCGCAGGCGTGTTCGGCCATTTCACACGCCGTGCCGGCCGCCTGGTCCGCGTCTCCCTGGAGGAGTTCGAGATGGCTGAGCATGGCCAGCCGGTGCACTCTGCCCCGGTCGTGCGCAGGGGAGCGTACGGCCGCCGTCGCGTGCTCCCTGGCCCCGGTGAGATCCCCGAGACCGAGCAGCGCCTCGGCCACCTGGACGTTGACGAGGCCCGGCTGGACGTATCCGGTCTCCTCCGGTTCGTGTCCGGGGCGGATCCGCCCGGCCTCGGTCTCGGCCCGGCGGATGCGCTCCAGGGCGCTCGGCCGGTCGCCGAGCTGCGCGTAGGCCTTGGCCTGCATGGCGTACAGATCGGCGGCCAGGGCCGGGGTGAGGTGCGGGCCCGCTGCCCGCAGTGCCGCCTCGGCGAAGGCGACCGACCTGCGGTAGTCGGCCAGGAACAGCGACTGGTTGACCAGCAGCGCGATCACATAGGCGCCGAACCCGCGGTCGCCGCTGGCCTTGGCCAGGCGCAGCGCCTGGTGGAAGTAGCGCTGGGCGAGGCCGTGCGCGTCGGAGTCGTAGGCGCAGATACCGGCGACGGCCACCAGCCCGCCGGTCGCACGGTGCAGCCGGCGGCCCAGCGCGTCGCTGTACCCGCCCCGCAGCAGCGGTGCCGTCTCGGCGTTGAGGAAGCCGACGATGCGGGATCTGGTCGCGATGCCACCCGCCTTCCGGTACATCTGTTCGTAGTGGGACCGCGCCGCTCGAAGCATCCCTATGTCCGCCGCGCTCACGCGGGACGGCCCGGGGCGCGAGACGTCGGCGTCCTCGGGTGGGTTCTCCCACTCCCACACGGGCATCACCGCCGGCGTGCCCGTGACGGCCGCGGCGGTCGCCAGGTGCGGGCGCTGCTGTTCGTCGGAGCGCCACAGCGCGGTGGCGTGCTCGACGAATCCGCAGAGCGTGGAGCCGTGCGCCGCCGTCCGGGCGCCGGAGACGCCCAGGCCGATGTCGTCGAGCGTGACGGACCGGTGCAGCCTGCCGGCGAGGACCTCACAGATCAGGTCGGGCACCTGCCCGCGCGGGCGCTGGCCCTTGAGCCAACGGGAGACCGCGGTGTGTTCGTACCTCAGGCCCAGGCCACGGGCACGGCCGGCCTGGTTGACGTGACCGGCGAGCCCCGCACGGGACACACCCGCCTCGTCGATCAGGGATTCGAGCAGGACGTTGGGCTCCATCGCCCCCCCATGTGCGTGTGGCGACGAGCATAGTGGAGCGCGATTCACACGGGGTGTGAACGCAGTGCCCGAACCGTGCCGCCGTGCGCTCTGCCCCGACGGGGCACCGGCGGCTTGAATGAGTGCCTCGCAAGAGGCGGCCGGGTCGTCGGCTCCCCCTCGTACAGTTCGACGACCCGCCCCCGCGCCGTCCCTCCTGCCGACCTGCCCGACACTCCGTGGCAGGAGGGACGGCGCCGGATCGCACGACCTACTGCCTCGATGACAGGAGGGCCCGCGTGCGGTCCCCGGGCCGTCCTGCGAGAGAGGAAGGGGCGTATCCGGTGGCCGGATACGCCCCTTCTCACTGTCCACGAGTGCCTACGGCCCTCTCGTGCGGACCCGTCCGGGCCCGCGTGCCCGGACCAAAGGCCCTATGCGCCGCGCAGCACCGCGCCGGTGCGCTCGGCGGCCAGCGCGACCGCCGTGTCGCGGGCGGCGGTGGCCTCCTCGACCGTCAGTGTGCGGTCGGCCGCACGGAAGCGCAGCGCGTACGCCAGGGACTTCTTGTCCTCGCCGATCTGCTCACCGGTGAAGACGTCGAACAGCCGCAGCGATTCGAGGAGGTCACCGGCGCCTTCGCGCAGGGCCTTCTCCACCGCGTCGGCGGGAACGTCGGCGCCTACTACGATCGCGACGTCCTGGGTCGCCACCGGGAAGGTGGAGATCCGCGGCGCCTGCAGCACGCCGTCGACGGCCTGCTCCAGGACGTCCAGTTCGACCTCCATGGCGCAGGTCCGCTCGGGCAGGTGGAGCTCCTTGATGACGCGCGGGTGCAGTTCGCCCGCGTGCCCGAACAAGGTCTCCTGGCCGTCCACCGTGACGTAGAGCGCCGCGCAGCGGCCCGGGTGCCAGGGCGCGTGCCGGTCGGCGCGGACGGTCAGCTCGACGCCCGCCTCGCGGGCGATCGTGCGCGCCGCCTCGACGGAGTCCGCCCAGTCGGCGGGGCGGCCCTTGCCCCACCAGCCTGCCTGCTCACGGGCGCCCGCGAGGACGACTGCGGCGCGGCGGGGCTGGCGCGGGAGTGCCGCGTTCAGCCCGGCGATCTCCTCGTCGGTGGGACGGCGGTCGACGGGCAGCCGTACGGCCTTCGTCTCCTGGCCGGTGGGCCTGAAGACCAGGCCCGTCTCGAACAGGGCGAGGTCGTGGCTGCCGCGGCCGTCGTTGCGCCGCAGTGCGCCGAGCAGGCCCGGCAGCAGCGTGGTGCGCAGCGAGGGCTCCTCGTCGGAGAGCGGGTTGACGAGGGTGACCGTACGGCGGCGGGCGTCGCCCTTCTCCAGGCCGAGCTGGTCGAGGACGGCTTCGCCGATGAACGGGTAGCTGAGCGCCTCGACGTATCCGGCCCCGGCGAGGGCCCGGCCGATGCGGCGGTGCAGCCGCTGTCCGTCGGTGAGCCCGCGGCCGGACGGCGGCGTCGGCAGGGTGGACGGGAGGTTCTCGTACCCCTCCAGCCGGATGACCTCTTCGGCCAGGTCGTTCGGCTCGGCCAGGTCGGGGCGCCAGGACGGCACCGTGACGATCAGCTCGTCCTGCCCGTAGACGTCGCAGCCGACCTCCTGGAGGCGGCGCACGACGGTCTCGCGGCCGTACTCGACGCCGGCCACCCGGTCGGGGTGGGCGGCGGGCATCGCGATGGTGCGCGGTGCGCGGGGGGCGCTGATCTCCGTGACGCCGGCCTCGGCCGTGCCGCCCGCCAGGAGGACCAGCAGGTCGACGGTGCGCTGCGCGGCAGCGGCGGCGGCCTGCGGGTCGACCCCGCGCTCGAAGCGCTTGGAGGCCTCGGAGGACAGCTTGTGGCGGCGCGCGGTCCGGGCGATGGCGATCGCGTCGAAGTGCGCGGCCTCGATGACGACCTCGGTGGTGCCGGCCGTCTCGGCCTGTACGTCGGCGATCTCCGTGTTCGCCCCGCCCATGACGCCGGCGAGACCGATGGGCCCGCGGTCGTCGGTGATCACGAGGTCGGCGGAGTCCAGGACGCGCACGGCACCGTCGAGCGTGGTGAGCTTCTCGCCCTGCTGGGCGCGGCGCACACCGATCGGCCCGTCGACGCGGGTGCGGTCGTAGGCGTGCAGCGGCTGGCCGAGCTCGAGCATGACGTAGTTCGTGATGTCCACGGCGAGCGAGATCGGACGCATCCCGGCCTTCTGCAGCCGGCGCTGCATCCAGATCGGGGAGCGCGCCTCGGGCTGCAGGCCGGTGACGGTACGCGCGGTGAAGTTGCTGCAGCCGATCGGGTCGGACACCTTCACCGGGTAGCCGAACGCGTTCGGAGCGGGCACGTCCAGGAGCGCCGGGTCGCGCAGCGGCAGGCCGTACGCGATGGCGGTCTCACGGGCCACGCCCCGCATCGAGAGGCAGTAGCCGCGGTCGGGCGTGACGGCGATGTCCAGGACCTCGTCCACGAGCTCGAGGAGCTCGATCGCGTCGGTGCCGGGCTCGAACTCGGGCGGCAGCACGATGATGCCGTGCGTGCCGTCGTCGCCCATGCCGAGCTCGTCCGTGGAGCAGATCATGCCGTGCGAGGTCTTGCCGTACGTCTTGCGCGCGGCGATCGCGAAGTCGCCGGGCAGGACGGCGCCCGGGAGGACGACGACGACCTTGTCGCCCACGGAGAAGTTGCGGGCGCCGCAGACGATCTCCTGCGGCTCACCCGTGCCGTTGGCCGTGCCGACGTCGACGGTGCAGAAGCGGATGGGCTTCTTGAAGCCCTCCAGCTCCTCGATGGTCAGTACCTGTCCGACGACCAGGGGGCCCTTGAGGCCGGCGCCGGTCTGCTCGACGGTCTCGACCTCGAGTCCGACGGAGACGAGCTTGGCCTGTACGTCGCGGCCGGTCTCCGTCGCCGGCAGGTCGACGTATTCCCGCAGCCAGGAAAGCGGGACGCGCATCAGATCTCCATCCCGAACGGCCGGGTGAACCGGACGTCGCCCTCAACCATGTCTCGCATGTCCTCGACGTTGTGCCGGAACATCAGCATCCGCTCGATGCCGAACCCGAAGGCGAACCCGCTGTACTTCTCGGGGTCGACGCCGCAGGCCGTGAGCACCTTGGGGTTGACCATGCCGCAGCCGCCGAGCTCGATCCAGCCCTCGCTGCCGCAGGTGCGGCAGGGGCGGTCCGGGTTGCCGACGGACTCACCGCGGCAGACGTAGCAGACCATGTCCATCTCTGCGGACGGCTCGGTGAACGGGAAGAAGTTCGGCCGCAGCCGGGTCTTCATGTCCGGGCCGAAGAGTGCCTGGACCATGTGGTCCAGCGTTCCCTTGAGGTCGGCCATGGTGAGGCCCTCGTCGACGGCGAGCAGCTCGATCTGGTGGAAGACCGGGGTGTGCGTCGCGTCGAGCTCGTCGGTCCGGTAGACCCGGCCGGGGCAGACCACGTAGACCGGAGGCTTGCGGCTGAGCAGCGAGCGGGCCTGGACGGGCGAGGTGTGCGTGCGCAGCACGACACCGGACTCGTCGCTCCTGGTGCCTTCGGCGCCCTGGACGAAGAAGGTGTCCTGCATCTGCCGCGCCGGGTGGTCGGGCACGAAGTTCAGGGCGTCGAAGTTGAACCACTCCGCCTCGACCTCGGGGCCTTCGGCGATCTCGTAGCCCATGGCGACGAAGACGTCGGCGACGCGCTCCATGATGGTTGTCAGAGGGTGCCGCGCGCCGGCCGGGACGCGGTCGTGGGGCAGGGTGACGTCCACCGCTTCCTCGACCAGCACCCGGGCGTCACGCTCGGCCTCCAGCTCGGCCTGGCGGGCGGCCAGCACCTTGGAGACGGCGCCGCGGGCCTGGCCCACGCGCTTGCCCGCCTCGGCCTTGGCCTGCGGCGGCAAGGCGCCGATCTCCCGGTTGGCGAGCGACAGGGGCGAGGTACCACCGGTGTGCGCGGTCTTCGCCTGGGCGAGCGCCTCGAGGTCGCCGGCGGCGGCGAAGGCGGCGAACGCCTCGTCCCGCATGCGCTCGATCTCTTCCGGTTTCAGTGCCTCGACCTCGACTGGGTCGTACGACTTGTTCGGTGCCGACATCTCTTCCCGTGCTTCCGATTGGCTGGTGGCGACCCTGGTTCGACGACTGAGGACGCAAAGGTGCCAAAAGTCGAGTCTACGGGCCGCGGGGAGGCGAAGAAGCCCGTGGGCGGCTCAGGCCAGGTAGGCCGGCATGCTCACGGGCAGGATAAATCGGAATTCGGCGCCGCCGCCGGGTCCCCGGTCCACGGTGATCATGCCGCCGTGCGCCTCGACGATGCCCTTGACGATGTACAGGCCCAGGCCGGTCCCGCCGCGCTTGCTGCCCCGCCAGAAGCGGGTGAAGACGCGGCCCATCGACTCCTCGGGGATTCCCGGGCCTTCGTCGCTCACGGTGACCGCCGTTCCGCTCTCGTCCCTCTTGCCCGGTGCGGGCGCAGGGGCGATCTCGATGGTGACGGTTCCTTCGCCGTGCCGCACCGCGTTTTCCAGCAGGTTACCCAGGACCTGGTCGACCTTGTCCGGGTCCGCCCAGAGCTCGGGCAGGGGCCGGCGGGTCCGGACGAGGAAGCGGCCGGGGGCCTGACCGGTGGCGGTCAGTGCCTGGATGTGGCGTTCGACGGCGGCGGAGATGTCCACGGGCTGGCGGCGCAGCTCCAGGCGGCCGGAGTCGATACGCGAGATGTCGAGCAGCTCGGCGATCAGCCGGTTGACGCGGTTGGCGTCGGCGTCGACGGTCTCCAGCATGAGCCGCTTCTGGTCGTCGGTGAACCTCTCCCACTTGGCCAGCAGCGTCGCGGTGAAGCCCTTCACAGAGGTCAGCGGGGAGCGCAGCTCGTGGGCGACGGTGGCGATCAGCTCGGCGTGGCTGCGCTCGGTGCGGCGGCGGGCCTCGGTGCCGCGCAGCGAGACGACGAGCCGGCGGACCGGACCGGTCGGCGTCTCACGCACGTACCGTGCCGAGACCAGGACCTCGCGGCCGCCCGGGAGCAGCAGATTGCGCTCGGGCTGGCCGACGCGGGTGGCGAGCCCGCCGTACGGGTCGGTCAGGGCCCACCAGCGCCGGCCCTTGAGGTCCTCCAGGGGCAGCGCGTGTTCCAGGGAGCGGCCGAGGGCCGCGGCGCGGGGCGTGGCAGTGATCCTGGCGGCGGCCGCGTTGAAGCAGATGACCCGGCCGTTCTCGTCCGCGACGACGAGCCCGTCGGGCAGGTCGTCCGGACCGATGTCCGTCGCCGTGTCGACGGCGGCCCGCTCCTCGCCGTCCCCGTCGGTGGTGGCGCGCACGGCTGCCGTGTGTGTGTGACGCGGCGTGCTCATGCCGACAGCCATATTCCCGTACCCCACCTCTCGAACCGGTGCAGTGGGCCCCCGAGTTCGTCACCCTACTAGGCGCCGGACGGCGAGCGACACCCTGCGGGCGCGCCCCGGCCGGTGTGGCCTGTATCGGTCGGTGGGGCCGCCGTAGCGAGGCGGTTCAGGCGGTGTGCCGCGGGCGCTGGGCCCGTGCGGAGGCGTAGAGGCAGACGGCGGCGGCGGTGGCGAGATTGAGGCTTTCCGCCTTTCCGTGGATCGGGACCCGGACCACGGCGTCGGCCAGCGCCCGCGTCTCCTCGGGCAGACCCCAGGCCTCGTTGCCGAACACCCAGGCGGTGGGTCCTCCCATCGTGCCCGCGTCGAGTTCGTCGTCGAGGTCGTCGGCGCCCGCGCCGTCCGCTGCCAGGATGCGCACACCGGCGCTCCGCAGCCCCCGTACGGCCTGCTCGACGGGTACGCCGACGGCCACCGGGAGGTGGAAGAGCGAGCCGACGGAGGCACGGACCGACTTGGGGTTGTAGAGGTCGACGGACGCGTCGGTGAGCACGACGGCGTCCGCGCCCGCGGCGTCGGCGCAGCGCAGCACCGTTCCGGCGTTCCCGGGGTCGCGTACGTGGGCGAGGACGGCGACCAGGGTGGGCTTCGCCGCGAGGATGTCCTCGAAGGGCGAGTCCAGGAAGCGGCACACGCCGATCAGGCCCTGCGGGGTGACCGTCTGCGACACCTCGGCCAGGACGTCGGCGTCGGCGAGGTGCACGCGGGCCCCCGCGGCACGGGCCGCGTCGACGATGGCGGCGTACCGCTCGGCCGCCTCGACTGTGGCGAAGAGCTCGGTGAGCGTGGGCTGCCCGTCGCCGCCCCGGTGTGCCGCGGCCTCCCGTACGGCCTGCGGGCCCTCGGCGATGAACCTGCGCTCCTTGCCGCGGAAGTTGCGCCGGGCCAGCCTGCGTGCGGCGGCGACGCGCGGAGAGCGCGCGGAGATCAGTTCGGGGGTGCCCATGGTCGGCGGCGAGCCTCTCTGCGTAACTCTGCTTCTCTGCGTACGTTGATCTGCGTAAGGCTGACTACGCACGTACGCGATACGTCGCGCAACGCACCGGACCCGCAGACGGTGTGCGCGCCTGCGGGTCCGGCTCGAAACGCTGGAACGCCGGAAGAACTGCCTGGATCAGGCGGCCTTCGGGGCGTTGACGTCGCTCGGGAGGGCCTTCTGGGCAACCTCGACGAGCGCGGCGAACGCGTTGGCGTCGTTGACCGCGAGCTCGGCCAGGATCTTGCGGTCCACCTCGATGTTGGCGGCCTTCAGACCCTGGATGAGGCGGTTGTACGTCATGCCGTTCTGGCGGGCAGCGGCGTTGATGCGCTGGATCCAGAGCTGACGGAAGTCGCCCTTGCGCTTCTTGCGGTCGTTGTAGTTGTAGACCAGGGAGTGGGTGACCTGCTCCTTGGCCTTGCGGTACAGGCGCGAACGCTGACCGCGGTAACCGCTGGCGGCCTCGAGGATCGCCCGGCGCTTCTTGTGGGCGTTTACTGCCCGCTTGACGCGTGCCACTTTTAACTCCTTGCAGCGGGGCCGGATGGTCGCAGTTCAGACTCACCCGACCCGGAAACGAATTGGTCCCGGCCTGATCGAGAACGCGCCGCCGGTGTCACCGGAGGCCGCGTCCTCACTTGCCGAGAAGCTTCTTGATCTTCTTGGCGTCGGCCGGAGCCACGACGGTCGTGCCGGTCAGCGAGCGGGTCTTCTTGGACGACTTGTGCTCGAGCAGGTGGCGCTTGCCGGCCTTCTCGCGGAGCACCTTGCCCGATCCAGTGATCTTGAAGCGCTTGCTGGCACCGCTGTGCGTCTTGTTCTTCGGCATCGCGCCGTTATCTCCTCGTCAGTGGCGCCCCTCGCGGTGCGGGCACCGGACTGCAGGGGCGTCAGATCTTTGGGTGGTTCCCGAGGGGCCCGGGGGCGCCTGGATGGCAGCCCCCGGAGGTCACGCCTCGGAAGGTGTCTCGGCCGGAGCCTCGACCGCTTCGGCCGGAGCCTCGGCGGCATCCCCATCGGACTCGGCGTCGTGGGTGGAACCCTGACGCTCCGCCTTGCGGGCGGCCTGGGCCTCACGGGCTTCGGCCATCGCTTCGGTCTTCTTCTTGTGCGGGCCGAGAACCATGATCATGTTTCGGCCGTCCTGCTTCGGGCTGGACTCGATGAAGCCGAGGTCCTCGACATCCGAAGCGAGACGCTGGAGCAGTCGGAAGCCCAGCTCGGGGCGGGACTGCTCACGACCGCGGAACATGATCGTGATCTTGACCTTGTCCCCCTGCTTGAGGAACCGGACGACGTGACCCTTCTTGGTGTCGTAGTCGTGCGGGTCGATCTTCGGCCGGAGCTTCATTTCCTTGATGACCGTGTGCGCCTGGTTCTTGCGCGCCTCACGGGCCTTCATGGCCGACTCGTACTTGAACTTCCCGTAGTCCATGAGCTTGCACACGGGGGGACGGGCTGTCGCCGCCACCTCGACCAGGTCGAGGTCGTACTCCTGTGCGAGCTCAAGGGCCTTGGCAAGCGGGACAATCCCGACCTGCTCGCCGCTGGGACCGACAAGTCGCACCTCGGGAACGCGAATCCGGTCGTTGATGCGGGGCTCGGCGCTGATGGATCCTCCTAGGTAGCACCACGCGACCGCCTGGCGGACAGCCGCGTAACGTCTGTTTGTGTAGGACCAACCGAACCGGAAGACAGAAAATGCCCCGGACGGGACACAGGCGGGGCTCCTGGAAATACCGGAACACCGCCGCGTGCAACCGCGGGGCGCATCGGGCGGCTCCATCGTCCGTACGGAACGATGGTCGCCACCTGACCGGTGACCCGCCGTCCCGGAGGACGGTCAGGTGGGAGATCGGAGCCTCCACTTGTGGGCCGAGCACATAGGTGTCCGGCCGGTCGTTACACAAGGTTAGCAGCCCGCCGGGGCGTGCGCTAATCCCGTGTCTCCCCCGCTCCCGCGGGAAGGAAGCGCGCGGCCTGGCCTTATCGTGTGGGGCATGAGCGACGCGACCCCTCCCAGCACCGAGACCCCCGGCTTCGACGACATGGCCCGCGACATCGCGGAGGTCCCCGCGGTCGAGGTGATCGTGACCGTCGCGGTCAATCTGATGAGCGCGGCCGCCGTGAAGCTCGGCCTGACCGAGGAGGGCGAGCAGCACAAGGACCTCGACGAGGCCCGCAAGCTGGTCCAGGCGCTCGCCGGGCTGCTCGACGCGAGCGCCACGGAGATCAGCACGTTCCACGCCTCGCCTCTGCGCGACGGCCTGAAGTCGCTCCAGCTGGCGTTCCGCGAGGCTTCGCTGGTACCGGACGAACCGGGACAGGGCCCCGGCGAGAAGTACACCGGCCCCGTCTACGGCTAGGAGATCCTCCACGAGGGCCCGCCGCCTGCGACAGGCGGCGGGCCCTCGTGCGTCAGCGGCTGAACAGGGGCTCGCCCGGGGCGGCGGCGCCGGCCGGCAGCAGCGCCAGGTCGATGCCGCGCACCAGCCTGGCCCGCAGCACCTCACTGGCCGACAGGGCCTCGGCGACCCGCCGGACGGCCTCGGCCGGCACCGCGTCGGGGGCGAGGACCAGAGCGACGGTGCCGTCGGCCCGGCCCGGACCGAGATGGGCGCGGACCACCGCGGGTTCGGCGGCGACCGCCTCCCGTACGGCGGCGACGACCGCCGGGTCGTCGAGCGGGTCGGCGCTGGTGCGGTTCTCCGCCAGGGCCAGCAGCGCCGGGCCGGTCAGCTCGAACGCGACTGGACCCGCGAGGTCGAGCACCACGGTGTCCGCCTTCTCGTGGGCGGCTGCCTGCAGGGCCTGGTGCAGGGGTACGGCGACGGGCCGGGCCTGCGGGTCCCAGCGGGCCAGCGAGGCGGTGGAGGTGAAGGCGGGCAGGGCGCGCCGGTCCCCCGCCTGGAGGGTCGGCACGGCCATGTCGCTGGTCTTCTCGCGGCGCAGCCCGTTCTCGTCCTCCTCCACCTCGCCGAGGACGGCGACGACCGGCACGAGCAGCCGGGCCCCGCGGAGTGCCGTCAGGACCGGGCCGACGGCCGTACGGTCCTGCGCCCAGGCGGCGAGCGCCGCCGTCAGTTCGGGAGCGGCCGTGCCGTCGTCTTCGGAGAAACCGGGGTCCGGGATGTTCTTGAGCGCCACACGACGAGCGTAGTGGGTCGGTTCTCCCACCCGGGCGACAGGTCGGCACAGGCTGCTGCCGGCCCAGGTTCCCGGCCCCGGGCCGTGCCCGCCACAGCCTCCGGGGCCGTCGTCGTACCGGGTGGGTGACTGCGACCGGCCCCCGGGCTCGGGGGCTGCCGGTCGGCCCACGGGCCCGGATGCGGACCGCCGGGGCCGGGGCGCGCCGCCGGCCACCGGGGGCGGTCTCCGGGGCCGGTGGGTCAGCGATGCCCGCCGATGCCCGCCGCGGAGGCGCTGTTCCCGCGTCCGGCGGTGTTCCTGCCGCGCCACAGCACGACGGCCACGGCCAGCAGGAGGGCGCCGAGGCCTCCGGCCGTCGGGGCCAGCCAGCCGGCCGGGCGCTCGTCCTCCCGTTTCGGGGTGGGGCCGGGGCCGAAGTACTGCTTGCGGTAGCCGGCCCCGGATCCTGACGCGGCGCTCAGGCCGTCGGGGCCCAGCTTCGCCCCGGCCTCGATCGCCGCCGCGGGGTCGACCAGTCCGTAGCCCCGGGCGTCGTCGCGTCCGCCCGCGGGCGAGTTGCGGGCGGTGTCCGCGAGCAGCGTCTTGATCCGGGCGGGCGACAGGCCCGGGTGCGCGGCGCGCACGAGGGCGACGGCTCCTGAGACGAAGGCGGAGGCCGCGGAGGTGCCCCACTCGATGTAGTAGTGCCGGTCGGGGTTGGCGACCACGATGTCGACGCCCGGTGCGCTGACCGTCGCGTACCAGCGGCGGGTGGAGAACGCGGCGTGCGTGCCGTACTTGTCGACGGCCGCGACGGCGATCACTCCCGGATAGGCGGCGGGGTAGGAGACGCGGTCGCCCTTGTCCCCGCTGTTGCCCGCCGAGGCGACGACCGAGACGCCCTTGCTCAGGGCGTACTGGACGGCGGCGTCCTCACCGGGCTCCGGGTGGGCGGACTTGCTGTCGTCGCCGAGGGAGAGATTGATGACGTCGGCGCCATGGTCGGTGGCCCAGCGGATGCCCTCGGCGAGGGCGGTGCCGCGCGACGCGCGGGCCTTGGTGCGGGACGGATCGTTGGACTCGAGGATCACCCGGACGGGCAGGATCTTCGCTCCCGGAGCGACGCCGAGCACCCCCTCGTCCCGGCCGGGGCCGCTGCCGCGGCCGGCGATGATGCCGGCCATCGCCGTGCCGTGCAGGGCCCAGGCGCTGTCGCCCTGACCGGCGCCGAAGCCGATGAGGTCCTTGCCGGGGAGGATCTGACCGGCGAGATCGGGGTGGCTGCGGTCGACTCCGGTGTCCAGGACGGCGACGGTGATGCCCTCGCCCTGGGTGGTCTGCCAGGCCCGCTCCGTGTGCAGGGCCTCCAGACCCCACTGCTGGTCGCGGATGGCGTCGGCGTGGGCCGGTAGGGCGGGGAGCAGCGTGAACGCGGTGGCCGTGGCCAGCGCGGTGAGGGCGCGGAGCCGTCGCGGGCGGGTCATTCCGGCTTCTCCGTGAGGTCGGTGACGGTCCTGCGCAGCGCGCGCTCCACCCGGTCGGCGATGCCTTTCGCCTCGTGACCGAGTCCGGCCTGTGCCGCCGGCGTCGTGGCGCCCTCCGCCATGGCCGCGGCGGCGGGCTGGGGTTCGGTGACGGGGCGGCCGTCGGCGAAGCCGGAGACGGAGAAGACGACGACGGGCACCTCGGTCAGTACGCGGACCGTCCAGCTGGCACGCTGCCGGTCGCCGAAGTCCGCGGCGGCGGTGCCCCTCGCCGGGAAGGCGCGGGGCATGAGGTCGGCGCGCTCGCCGAGGTGCTGACCGGTGAAGCGGGTGCTGAGCGCGGTCATCCCCGCGGCGTCCGCCTCGGTGAAGACCAGGCCCACCGTGGTGACGCTGCTGCGGGTGGCGTCGGTGTAGGTGGCCCGCACCAGGCGTTCACAGCCGACCGGGCGGAGCGTTTCCAGGAGCAGGGGGTCCAGGCCCGCGGCGCAGTCGCTGTCGGTGGCCACGGCGATCCGGGTCCAGACGCGGTCGGCGGCCCCCGGGCCTGCGCCGTCGCCCTTGAGGGTGCGGGGGAAGAGGGTGTCGACGGGAACGCCGTGCCAGACGGAGCGGCCCACGGTGTACGCGTTGCCGGCTCCGGGGTCGGCCGCGGAGTCGCCGGTGAGCCAGCTGCCGGTGACGGCTCCGCCGATCAGTCCGAGGCCGAGTACGACGCAGGCTGCGGCGGCCGCGGTTCTGGCGGGGTGCCCGTTCTTGACGGGGCGCAGCCGGGTCGTGGTCTCCACGGGTGTCTCGGCGTACGCGTAGTACACGCCGCGCGGGGCGGGAGCCGCGCCGGGGCGGGGGGTGAGGTCGACGGCGCCGACGGGCCGGCGCCTGGTGGCGGCGGACGGTGGCGGTGTGCCGGGCCGGCCGTGGTGCGCGGGGGGTGTGGCGGTGCGGCGGTCGTGGGGCGCGGGGGGAACGGCGCGCAGGCGCGTGGTCGTCTCCACGGGCGGGGGCGACACGGGCGGGGGCGCCGGTTCCGCCGGGCCGGACGCCGGTTCCCACGCGGGGCGGGGCGCGGCCGGCTGCGCGGGCTCCGTGCGCGGTGCGGGTGCGGCGGGGGGCCGGGGCGGCACCGGGGGTGGGGTGGTCGGGCGGGGTGGCACGGGAGCGCGCTGCGCTTCGGTACTCATCCGGCCCCCTGGTCCACGTCCCCGTACCGCCCGTGGATCACCGTGCCGGACTGGTCCGCCGGTCATCCGCGTGACCGTCACTCTACGGGGTGGAGCACACGCCGTGGGAACGGGACGGCGGCTGCGGGGGATCTGCCCCGAACGTCCCCCTACCCAGTGGTACGGCGGTCTGGCAAGCTGCGGCCATGACTGCCCGCGCCGCCGACCGGACCCGTTACGACCGGGCCACCGCCCATCTCGACGCCCCCGTGGCCGTCGTGGACCTGGAAGCCTTCGACGCCAACGCCGACGACCTGGTGCGGCGGGCCGGCGGGAAGCCGATCCGGGTGGCGAGCAAGTCGGTGCGCTGCCGCGCCCTGCTGGAGCGGGTGCTCGCGCGGCCCGGGTTCACCGGGATCATGTCGTTCACCCTCGCCGAGTCATTGTGGCTGGCCAAATCCGGTTTCGGCGACGTCCTTCTCGCCTATCCGTCGGCCGACCGGGCGGCGTACGCCGAACTGGCGGCCGACCCCGAGCTGGCGGCGGCCGTGACCGTGATGGTGGACGACCACGCGCAGCTGGAACTGATCGACGCGGCACGGGCCGGCGGAACCGAGGAGATCCGGGTCTGCCTCGAGCTGGACACCTCCCTGCGGCTGCTCGGTGGCCGGGTGAGGGTCGGCGCCCTGCGCTCCCCCCTGCGCTCCCCCGCCCAACTGGCCGACCTGGCCCGCTCGGTGGGCCGCAGGCCGGGATTCCGGTTGGTGGGGCTGATGGCGTACGAGGGTCATGTGGCCGGTGTCGGGGACAAGGTGGCGGGCCGGCCGCTGCGCTCCCGGGCGGTCCGGCTGATGCAGGCGGCGGCCCGCCGGGAGCTGACGGCCCGGCGGGCGGAGGTCGTGCGGGCGGTGCGGTCGGTGGCGCCGGACCTGGAGTTCGTGAACGGGGGCGGCACCGGCAGTGTGCAGCACACCGCCGCCGAGGCCGCGGTGACGGAGATCGCGGCCGGGTCGGGGCTGTACGTGCCGCGGCTGTTCGACAACTACACGTCGTTCACGGGCCGTCCGGCGGCGTTGTTCGCCCAGCCCGTGGTCCGGCGGCCCGGCGTGGGTGTGGTGACCGTGCTCGGCGGCGGCTATCCGGCGTCCGGGGCCGCGGGCGCGGACCGGCTCCCGGTCCCGTATCTGCCCCACGGGCTGCGCTACGACGCGCAGGAGGGACCGGGAGAGGTGCAGACACCTCTGCTCGGCGCCCCGGCCGACGACCTGCTGATCGGGGACAAGGTGTGGTTCCGGCACGCCAAGGCCGGTGAGCTGTGCGAGCGCTTCGACGAGCTGCGGCTGATCGAGGGCGACCGGATCACGGCCACCGTCCCGACGTACCGGGGCGAGGGCCGTACGTTCCTGTGAGCCCTGCGGCCTCAGGGGCCGACGGTACTGCCGACGCCGCCACCGGTGGCGCTGTCACCGATCGGGCGGATGCCGCGGGTGATGGTGTCCATGAGGGAGAGCGGCAGCTCCTTGCGGCCCGCGTCGAAGGCGAAGCGCACGATGACCGGCGTCTCACTGCCGACCGCGGAGGGGAAGACGAGCGACTCCACGTATCCGCCCGCGCCCCGGCCCGTGGTGACCTGCCACCGCACGAGGTGTCCGGTGCGCCCGGCCACGCTCACGGACGCGGACGTCAGTTTCTTGTGGGACCTGATGCCGCCGTGGACGAGGTCGCCGACGGTGTTCTCGCCGTAGGCCCGGTCGGCGGCGGTGCCGATGTCCTCCTCGGCCAGCGCCTTCATGGAATCGAGGTCGGTGCCGCTCGCCGTCCGGACGGTGACCGTGCCGTGGTAACAGAAGCTTCCGGAGTCGCCGGGGCAGGTGTAGGACCCGGTCGTACGCATCGTCGAGGCGTCGTCGAGGGTGCTCTCCGGCTTCTCCCAGCCCTCGGGGACGCGCAGCGTGATGCCGTCGAGCTGGTCGGTCAGCACCTTCGGATCGTCCACCGGCCCGTCCTGCGGTGACGGGGCGGCGGCGTTCGGGGTGGCCGTGGCGGTGGGCCGCGGGGCGGAGGTGGTGGGCGCCGAGCCCGGTTTCGCCCCTCCGTCGTCGCCCGAGACCGTGATCCCGGTGACGGCGACGGCGACGGTCGCCAGGACGGCCGCGGTGACCGCGGCCACCGTCGTGGCCCCGGCCCGGCCGCCGGGCGCCCCGGACACCCGGGGACCGGACTGCGGCCCGGGCACCGCGGGCACCTGGGCGGCGGACGACCGGATGTGCCCTGTCCAGGCCGCGCCGTCCCACCAGCGTTCGGTGCCGGGCATGTTCACGTCCGGGTACCAGCCGGGCGGGGGCGCGTCGCTCATGCCGTCCACTCTAGGGAGAGGCTGTGCGCGCCGGGGCCGAGGGCCTACAGCGGCGTCACGTACGCCCCCGAGATACCGCCGTCGACGAGGAAGTCCGTGGCGTTGACGAACGAGGAGTCGTCGCTCGCCAGGAAGGCGACCGCCGCCGCGATCTCCGTCGCCTCGGCGAACCGGCCGGCAGGGATGTGGACGAGCCTGCGGGCGGCGCGCTCCGGGTCCTTGGCGAACAGCTCCTGCAGCAGCGGGGTGTTGACCGGTCCCGGGCACAGGGCGTTGACCCGGATGCCCTCCCGGGCGAACTGGACGCCGAGTTCGCGGGACATGGCGAGCACACCGCCTTTGGAGGCGGTGTAGGAGATCTGGGAGGTGGCCGCGCCCATCCGGGCCACGAACGACGCGGTGTTGATGATGGAACCGCGACGCTGACGTCGCATGTACGGCAGGGCGGCCTTGCAGCAGAGGTAGACGGAGGTGAGGTTGACGTCCTGGACACGCTTCCAGGCTTCGAGGCCGGTGGTGAGGATCGAGTCGTCGTCGGGCGGTGAGATGCCGGCGTTGTTGAAGGCGATGTCGACGGAGCCGTAGGTCTCGTACGCGGCGGCGAAGAGCGCCTCGACCTGCTCGGGGTCGGTGACGTCGACGCGTACGAAGGTGCCGCCCGCCTCGTGGGCGGCCGCGGCGCCCGCACGCTCGTCGATGTCGCCGCAGACGACGTGGGCCCCTTCGGACGCGAGTCTGCGGGCGGTGGCCAGGCCGATGCCGCTGCCCGCCCCGGTGACGACGGCGGTGCGGCCGGCCAGGCGGCGGCAGATGTTCCCGGTGTCCGTGGTCATGGTCGTTCAGACCTCCGTGCCGATGAAGACGTTCTTGGTTTCGGTGAAGGCCGCGAGGGCGTCGGGCCCCAGTTCACGGCCGAGTCCGGACTGCTTGAAGCCGCCGAAGGGGGTCCAGTACCGGACGGCGGAATGGGAGTTGACCGACAGGTTCCCGGCGCGCACCGCCTGGGAGACCCGCAGGGCGCGGCCCACGTCACGGGTCCAGAGCGAGCCGGCCAGGCCGTACTTGGTGGCGTTCGCCAGCCGGACCGCGTCGGCCTCGTCCTCGAAGGGCAGCAGGACGGCGACCGGCCCGAACACCTCCTCGGTGGCGACGGGCGCGTCCGCGCCGACATCGGTGAGGACGGTCGGCGGGAACCAGAAGCCGGGGCCGTCGGGGGCCGTGCCCCGGATCCCGGCCGCGCCCTCGGGGACGTGGGCGCGGACCCGCTCCAGCTGGGTCCGGGAGATCAGCGGGCCCATCTGGGTCCTCTCGTCGCCGGGGTCCCCGACGACGACCGAGGCCACGGCGGGGGCCAGGAGCTCCAGGAAGCGGTCGTACACCGGGCGCTGCACCAGGATGCGGGTGCGGGCGCAGCAGTCCTGGCCCGTGTTGTCCAGGAAGGACATGGGGGCGGCGGCCGCGGCGGCCTCGATGTCGGCGTCGGCGAAGACGATGTTGGGGCTCTTGCCGCCGAGTTCGAGGGTCAGCCGCTTCACCTGGCCGGCGCACCGGGCCATGATCTGCTTGCCGACGCGGGTGGACCCGGTGAAGACGATCTTGGCCACGCCGGGGTGTTCGACCAGGGCGTTGCCCGTGACGTCGCCGGCCCCGGGCAGCACCTGGAAGAGGTGTTCGGGCAGGCCGGCGTCGAGGGCGAGCCGGGCCAGGTGGAGGGCGGTGAGCGGGGTGGCCTCGGCCGGTTTCAGCAGGACGGCGTTGCCGGCCGCGAGGGCGGGGGCGACGCCCCAGGCGGCGATCGGCATGGGGAAGTTCCACGGGGCGATCACCCCGACCACCCCGAGGGGTTCGAGGAAGGTGATGTCGATCCCGCCGGGTACGGGGATCTGCCGTCCGGTGAGCCGCTCCGCTCCCCCGGCCGCGTAGTCCAGCAGATCACGGACGTTGCCCGCCTCCCACCGGGCGTTGCCCAGGGTGTGGCCCGCCTCGGTGACCTCGAGCCGGGCCAGCCGCTCGGCGTGCTCGTCGACGAGGACGGCGAAGCGGCGCAGCAGCCTGGCGCGGTCGGCGGGGGCGAGGGCGGCCCAGGTGCGCTGCGCGGCCGAGGCCCGGGTGACGGCGGTGTCGACCTCGTTGACGGAGGTGGCGGGGACGGTGGCGACGAGTTCCTCGGTCGCCGGGTTGAGGACGTGGTGCTCGGTGGTCACGGGGCGCCTCACAGGCGTTCGAAGGAGCGGCGGAGTTCCCAGTCGGTCACCGCTGCGTCGAAGGCCTCCAGTTCGACGCGCGCCATGTTGCGGTAGTGCGCGACCGTCTCCTCGCCGAAGGCCGTCCGGGCGATCTCGCTGTGCTCCCACAGGTCGGCCGCTTCACGCAGGGTGGTGGGCACCCGCTCGTATCCGGCGGTGTAGGCGTTGCCCGCACACGCCTCGGGCAGCTCGAGCCGGCGCTCGACGCCGTACAGCCCGGCGGCCACGAGACCGGCGACCGCCAGGTACGGATTGACGTCTCCGCCGGGCAGCCGGTTCTCGAAGCGCATGGAGCGGCCGTGTCCGACGACGCGCAGGGCGCAGGTCCGGTTGTCGTGGCCCCAGGCGACGGCGGTGGGGGCGAAGGAGCCCGGCTGGAAGCGTTTGTAGGAGTTGATGTTCGGCGCGTAGAGCAGGGAGAACTCCCGCAGTGCGGCGAGCTGACCGGCGAGGAAGTGCCGCATCAGGGGCGACATCGTGCCGTCCTCGCCCGCCATGACGCTCTGGCCGCCGGCGTCCTGGAGCGAGAGGTGGATGTGGCAGGAGTTTCCCTCGCGCTCGTTGAACTTGGCCATGAAGGTGAGGGCGACGCCTTCCTGGGCGGCGATCTCCTTGGAGCCGGTCTTGTAGACGGCGTGCTGGTCGCAGGTGACGAGCGCTTCGTCGTACCGGAACACGATCTCGTGCTGCCCCGGGTTGCACTCGCCCTTGGCGGACTCGACGGTGAGTCCGGCGGCCGCCATCTCGTTGCGGATGCGGCGCAGCAGCGGCTCGATGCGGCCGGTGCCGAGGACGGAGTAGTCGATGTTGTACTGGTTGGCGGGGGTGAGGCCGCGGTAGTTGCGGTCCCAGGCCTGTTCGTAGGTGTCCTTGAAGACGATGAACTCGAGTTCGGTACCGACGTGGGCGGTCAGGCCGTGGGCGGCGAGCCGCTCGAGCTGCCGTCTGAGGATCTGGCGGGGCGCCGCGACGACCGGGGTGCCGTCCTCCCAGGCGAGGTCGGCCATGACCATCGCCGTGCCCTCGTGCCAGGGGACGCGGCGCAGGGTGGCGAGGTCGGGGCGCATGGCGAAGTCGCCGTAGCCGTCGGCCCAGGAGGACATGGCGAATCCGTCGACGGTGTTCATGTCCGTGTCGACGGCGAGCAGGTAGTTGCAGCCCTCGGTGCCGTGCTCCAGCACCTCGTCCAGGAAGAAGGACGCCGCGAACCGTTTGCCCTGGAGCCTGCCCTGCATGTCGGGGAAGGCGAGGACGACGGTGTCGATCTCCCCGCTCGCGACGAGCGCGCGCAGCCGCTCGGCCCGGAGCGGAGGTGTTCGGTCTGCCACGGGATGCTCCTCGTTCGGTCGGCCGGTCTAAGGTATGGGAGAAAACCATTGGGGGGAAGGGAATCGGGACGTGGCGGAAGAGAGCGAGGTGTTCCGGCCCTTCGACCGCCTGATGCCGGTGTTGCGGCCGGTCCGTGCGGGCAACGGCTTCGAGGAGGCGCTGGAGCAGATCCTCCAGGTGGTCCGGCTCGGGCTGGTACCGGACGGCGGGCGGCTGCCCGCCGAGCGCGAGCTGGCCGAACGCCTGGGCATCAGCCGCGTCACGCTCCGCGAGGTCCTGAGGGTCCTCGCCGACCAGGGCCTCGTCGAGGCAAGGCGCGGGCGGTACGGCGGCACCTTCGTGCTTCCCCGCACCGCCCCGGCCGACGGGGAGGAGCTGCGCCGCCGGGCGGCGCGTACCGACATGGAGGACGTCCTGCTCTTCCGCGAGGTGCTGGAGACGGGCGCCGCCGGCCTGTGCGCCGGCCGCGGCCTCGACGACACGGGCGCCGCCCGGCTGCGTACGGCTCTGGTCGCGACACACGAGGCACCTCTGCCCGAGTACCGCAGGCTCGACACCCTCTTCCACCTGACGCTGGCGGAACTGTCCGGCTCACCCTCCCTGAGCGCCCGGTACGCGGCGGTGCGGGCGACCGTGAACGACCTGCTGGACTGCATCCCCCTGCTCGTACGCAACCTCGAACACGCGCAGCGCCAGCACACGGCGCTCGTGGAGGCGGTGCTCGCCGGCGACGAGGAGGCGGCACGCGCGGTGATGCGCGAACACTGCGCGGGGACGGCGGCGCTGCTGCGGGGATTCCTGGCCTGAACCCGCCCTTCCGGATCCTCTCTCTTGCGCGGCCCCGCCGGACGCACAAAGGTATGACGCGACACCATTGCACTGGGCCGGTCCGCAGACCCGCCCGCCGGAGGGACCGCACCATGCACCGACCGCTCATCGGCGTCACCACCTATCTGGAGCCGGCGGCTCGCTGGGGTGTCTGGGAACTCCCCGCGGCGGTGCTCCCCGCCGCCTACCCACGGCTGGTCCAGCGCTCCGGCGGTCTGGCCGTCCTCCTGCCCCCGGACTCCCCTGAACAGGCGGCGGCCGTGGTGGCCCGGCTCGACGGCCTCGTGGTGGCGGGCGGCGCCGACATCGATCCCGGGCTGTACGGCGCGGAGCGCGACTTCAGGACCGGGCCGCCTGCGCCGGAGCGGGACGCCTGGGAGCCCGCCCTGCTCCGCGCGGCGATGCGGGCGGGCATCCCGGTGCTCGGCATCTGCCGCGGCATGCAGCTGCTCAACGTGGCGCTGGGAGGCACGCTGATCCAGCACCTGGACGGCCACGCCGGCCCGTTCGGCAAGGCGGGGGTTCTCGGCGAACACGTGGTGACCCCGGTGGAGGGGACGCTGTACGCCTCGGTGGCGCCCGGGGAGGCGTCCGTGCCCACGTACCACCACCAGGCCGTGGACCGGCTCGCGCCCGGTCTGGTGGCGTCCGCGCACGCCGCGGACGGCACGGTGGAGGCGGTCGAGCTGCCGGGCGCGCAGTGGGTGCTGGGGGTTCAGTGGCATCCGGAGATGGGTGACGACCTCCGGGTCGTGCGGGCGCTGGTGGAAGCGGCCCGGGAGAAGGCGGCAGCGCCCCCGGTCGCCGTCCGCGTCTGATCCGGTGCGGCGGCCTCCGTCCCGGCGGGTGCGGTACTGACGGCCCTCAGGCGCGGCCCGGCCCCGCCGGGGGGACCGTCAGGGAGAGCAGGTCGCGGGCCGGTCCGGCGGGCCGGTGGCCGGCCGGCCAGACCGCGCGCAGCTGGCGCCGCAGCCGGACGCCCTCGACCGGGACCTTGACCAGGCGGCGGGCGGAGAGCTCCTCGCCGAGGGCCAGTTCGCTCAGCACGCAGGGACCGGCCCCGCTCTCCGCCGCGCCCTTGACCGCGGTCGTCGAGGAGAGTTCGAGCAGGGGGCGCGCCAGCCCTCCGTGCACCGCCAGGGCGGCGTCCAGGACCTGCCGCGTGCCCGAGCCGTGTTCCCGCAGGATCAGCGGTGTGGCGGCGAGCTCCCCCGGCATCAGCCGGGTCCTGCGGCGGGCCCACGGATGGGAGGGGGCGACCACGACGACGAGCCGGTCGTGCGCGATGACCGTGCCGTCGAGCCCTTCCGGTACGGACAGTCCCTCGACGAAGCCCAGGTCCGCCTCACCGGTCAGCAGCCGCAGTGCCACCGCGGCCGAGTTGCCCGCGAGGAGCGAGACGGCGGTACCGGGGCGCTCGGCCCGCAGCGCGATCAGCCAGCCGGGCAGCAGGTACTCCGCGATCGTCATGCTCGCGGCGACCCGCAGCCGGGAGTCACGGCGGTCCCGCAGCGCCTGGGCTCCCGCGTCGAACGCCTCGGCGGCCTCGACGACCCGGCGCGCCCAGTCCGTGACCAGGGCTCCCTCGTCGGTCAGCCGGGAGCCGCGCGGCGAGCGGTCCAGCAGCGCGACGCCCAGCTGCCGCTCCATCGACCGGATGCGGCTGGAGGCAGCGGGCTGCGTGATGCCGATGTCCCGGGCCGCCCGTCCGAGGCTCCCGTGCCGGGCGACGGCGAGCAGCAGCACCATCGCCCCCAGGTCGGGAACCCGCTGCGCGAGGCGCCCGTGCCCATCGCCGGGGGCGGACTGACCGGCTCCTGTCCCGGGGGGCGGCGGCACGGACGAGGGACCTGGCGGCGGTACGGACGAGGGGCCGGGCGGCGGCACGGGCGAGGGGCCGGGCGTGGAGCTGGGCATAAAGCCAGCTTATGACCTCATAGGTGCGGGCTCCCTGGTGGGCGGCGACCCGCCCACGGAAAATCATGGCATGGCCACCATTCCGCGGATCCGGCCCGTCGCCCTCGCACCGGCCCCCGCCCCGCTCCCACTCCCCTCCCTCCGGCACATCGGCCCGAACTGGTACGCGACGGTCATGGGCACCGCCGTCGTCGCGAGCGCCGGCGCCGCGCTGCCCGTCCACGTCCCGGGCCTGCGGGGTGCCTGCGTCGCGGTGTGGCTCCTGTCCGCCGTGCTGCTCGCCGGGGTCCTCGTGGCCCGCGCCGGACACTGGGTCTTCCACCGCGACCAGGCCCGCGCACACCTCCTGGACCCCGCCGTCGCCCCGTTCTACGGCTGCCTGTCCATGGCGCTGCTCGCGGTGGGCGCCGGTACGGCGGCCGTCGGCCGGGACGTCATCGGCCACCCGGCGGCCGTCGCCACGGGCGCGGTGCTCTTCACGGCGGGCACGGTGAGCGGCCTCGTCGTCGCCGTGGCCGTCCCGTACCTCATGGTCGTACGTCACCGCCCGGCACCCGGCACCGCCTCGCCGGTCTGGCTGCTGCCCCTGGTGGCCCCGATGGTCTCCGCCGCGGTCGGCCCCCTCCTCGTACCCGAGCTGCCGCCCGGCCAGTGGCGCGAGGCGCTGCTGCTGGCCTGTTACGCGATGTTCGGGCTGTCCCTGCTGGCGACCCTGGCCGTCGTGCCCCTGATCCTCGGACGACTGATCCACCACGGGCCACTGCCACTCGCGCTGACCCCGGCGCTCTTCCTGGTGCTCGGCCCGCTCGGCCAGTCCACGACCGCCGTCAACCAGTTGGCCGATGTGGCGCCGGACGCGATCAGGACGCCCTACGCCTCGGCGTTCGGCGCGTTCGCCGTGGTCTACGGGGTGCCGGTGATGGGCTTCGCGCTGCTGTGGCTGGCACTGTCCGTCGCGATGGTGGTGCGCGCGGCGCGGCGGGGCATGCCGTTCACGATGACGTGGTGGGGCTTCACGTTCCCGGTCGGCACGTGCGTCACCGGCGCGGCGGGACTGGCCCGGCACACGGGGCTGACCGCGCTCACCTGGCTGGCCGTGGCGCTCTACGCCCTGCTGGTGACCGCCTGGGCCGTGGCGGGCGCGAGGACGCTGCGCGGGGTGATCGGCGGAACGCTGCTCGCGCCGCCGCGACCGCCGTGTCCGGTGGCCGGCGCCGCGACCTGAGGCGGCCCGCGGCGGCGAGCCGCGGACGCCGTCCGGTGGCGGCTGCCCGTCCGCCCCGCCGGGGGTGTCGCACTCTCAGCGGCGGGTGTCGTAGGTGGCGTCGATGTGCTCGGCGACCGCGACGACGAGCAGCCGGGTGTCCGTGACGGTCGCCCGCCACCGGTGGCGGACCCCGCCCGAGAGGAAGAGCGTGTCGCCGCGGCCCAGCCGGTAGGCCCGGCCCTCGGCCTCGACCTCGACGGCGCCCTCCACGACGTACATCAACTCGTCGTTGCGGTGCTGGAACTCCCGTCCGAGGTCCTGCTCGCCCACGAATTCGAGGGCGCTCAGCTGGTGGCGGCCACGCACCAGCCGGCGTACCCCGTCATCGCCGTCCGCCCGTACGACGTCCACGGCGCGCGCCGAGTCGGCCGCCGCCCGCAGTCGCTCGGTGGTGGTCTCCAGCGCCTCGGCCACCCGGTCCAGGGACCGGGGGCTGGGTCTGGCCCGTTCGTTCTCGATCTGGCTGAGGAACGGTACGGACAGGCCACTGCGCCCGGCCACCGCGGCCAGCGTGAGGCCGAGGGTCCTGCGCCGACGGCGCACCGCGGCACCCACTCGAAGGGCTTCCTTGTCGTCCATGTCCGGCTCCCTCCCCGGATCGCCATCCTCCCGGTTGCCAGCACCCTACGCATGTCGTTCGCGCGATGGAGCGGAAGTGACGGGACGGGAAACCGTCCGGGTCCCTCCGACCAGCCTGAAGGGGACGGCCCCGGTTCGCTACCGGGCCGCCCCCTTCATCGTTCAGACGTTCGAATTCAGCTGCCGACAGGCGCCAGCTTGTCCACCACGTCCGGGTTGGCATCCATCCACCGGCGGGCCGACTCCTTCTCCTTGCCCGCGCCGCCCTTCTGGATCTCCACCTCGAGGGAGGCCAGCTGCGCCTCACCGAGCTCGAAGTCCTTCAGCCAGCCGGTCAGCTCCGGGAAGTCCTCGGCGAAGTCCTTCTTGGCGACCGTGTGGATCTGCTCGCCCTTGCCCCAGGCCCCCTTGGGGTCCTCGAGCTTCTTCAGGTCGTGCTTGCCGTAGGCCCAGTGCGGCGACCACAGGGTCACCACGACGGGCTCCTTCTTCTTGATGGAGGCGTTCAGCTCGGCGAGCATCGAGGAGGTGCTGGAGGAGACGACCTTGTACTCGCCCTCCAGGCCGTACGCCTTGAGCACCTTCTCGTTGAGCGTGCCCATCATCCCGGCGCTCGACTCGATGCCGATGATCTTGCCGTCGAACTTCTTGCCCTGGCCCTTGAGGTCGGCCAGCGAGTCGACGCCCTTGACGTACGAGGGAACCGTCAGCTCCAGCGAGGTCGGCCCGTACCACGAACCCAGATCGGTGAGGTCGTCCTTGTAACGGTCCCAGTAGTCCTTGTGCGTCGTGGGCAGCCAGGAGTCGAACTGGACGTCCAGCTGCCCCTGCGCGAGGCCGGTGTAGAGGGGGCCCGGGTCGAGCTGCTTGACCGTCGTCCTGTACCCCCGGTCCTCCAGCATGTTCTGCCAGAGGTAGGTCGAGGCGATCGCCTCGTCCCACGGGAAGTACCCCATGTCGACGGTCTTGCCCGCGTCCTTGCCCTGCTGCGTGCCGCCGGCGCCGCCCGGCACCGGGGCCAGCTTGTCGACCAGGCCCGGGTTCTTCTTCAGCCAGGCGCGGACGCCGTCCTGCTCCTCGCCCTGCCCGGCGTTCTGGATCTCGTTCTCGAGGCTCGTGAGCTGCTTCTCGCTGAGCTCGAAGTCCTTGAGCCACTCGGCGACGGCGGGGGCCTTCTTCGCGAAGCCCTTGTGGGCGACCGTGTGGACTTCCTCGCCCTTGCCCCAGGCCCCCTTGGGGTCCTCGAGCTTCTTCAGGTCGTGCTTGCCGTAGGCCCAGTGCGGCGACCACAGGGTCACCACGACGGGCTCCTTCTTCTTGATGGAGGCGTTCAGCTCGGCGAGCATCGAGGAGGTGCTGGAGGAGACGACCTTGTACTCGCCCTCCAGGCCGTACGCCTTGAGCACCTTCTCGTTGAGCGTGCCCATCATCCCGGCACTGGCCTCGATGCCGATGATCTTGCCGTCGAACTTCTTGCCCTGGCCCTTGAGGTCGGCCAGCGAGTCGACGCCCTTGACGTACGAGGGAACCGTCAGCTCCAGCGAGGTCGGCCCGTACCACGAGCCGAGATCGTCCAGCTGGTCGCTGTACTTGTCCCAGTAGTCCTTGTGCGTCGTCGGCAGCCAGGAGTCCGTCTGGAAGTCGATGTCACCGCGGGCGACCCCGGAGTACAGCGGGCCGGCGTCGAGCTGGGTGATGCCCGTCTCGTAGCCGCGCTGCTCCAGGAGCTCCTTCCAGAGGAAGGTGGAGGCGATGCCCTCGTCCCAGGGGATGTAGCCCATGTTGATCTTCTGGCCCTTGCCGACGTCGCCGCCGGCGGCCCGGGTACTCCCCGCGTCGCCGGAGCCGGCGATGTTGAGGCCGCCCGCGACGAGCGCCAGGACGACGACACCCGTCATGGCGACGGC
Source organism: Streptomyces sp. B1I3 (assembly GCF_030816615.1). NCBI lineage: Bacteria > Bacillati > Actinomycetota > Actinomycetes > Kitasatosporales > Streptomycetaceae > Streptomyces > Streptomyces sp. B1I3. The sequence continues at coordinate 6,477,101 of NZ_JAUSYD010000001.1, read as the reverse complement.
GGTCCCCGGCTTGTAGTGCGCGAACTTCAGGCGCCGCGCACCGGCGGCGGCCTTCGCGGCGGCACGTCGGCCGAGCGGGGACACCCGTTCGTTGAGCGCGCCGGTCATCCGGTCCAGGTACATGGCGAGGATGACGACGGCGATCCCGCTCTCGGCAGCGAGGCCGACCTGGAGCTGGGTGATCGCGGCGTACACCTTCTCACCGAGGCCGCCGGCCCCGGCCATACCGCCGATGACGACCATCGACAGGGCCAGCATGATGACCTGGTTGATTCCGGCCATGATCGTCGGCAGGGCGAGCGGCAGCTGCACCCGGGTCAGGGTGTCCTTGGGCGTGGTGCCGAACGCCGCTGCGGCCTCGACCAGTTCGCCGTCGACCTGGCGGATGCCGAGCTCGGTCATCCGGACGCCGGGCGGCATCGCGAAGACGATGGTGGCGATCACACCGGGGGTGACGCCGACGCCGAAGAACATGACGCCGGGGATCAGGTAGACGAAGGCCGGCATCGTCTGCATGACGTCGAGCACCGGCCGCAGCGTGGCGCTGACCCTGCTGTTGCGCGCGGCCCAGATGCCCGTGGGCACCGCGATCACGATGGTGATCACCGCTGCCACGACGACCAGCGACAGTGTGGCCATCGCCTCGTCCCAGAGGGCGAGGGAGTCGATGAGGGCGAACCCCACGAAGGTGAGGACGGCCGGGAACACGCCGCGCAGCCAGAACGCGATGACAGCGAAGATCGCCGCCATCAGCAGCGGCTCACCACCGCCGAGCACCGCGTCGACACCGTCGTACATGCCGCCGAGGACGGTCTTGATGGCGTCGAAGATCCACGTGAGGTTCGACTGGAGCCAGTCGACCGCGCTCTCGACCCATTCACCGAAGGAGAACCTAGGCACCTGCCTTCACCACCCGGGCGTCGCGCGGGGCGGGCAGGACGTCCTCGACCCGGGGCTCCTCGCCGAGCGCGGCGAGCAACCGGTTGCGGGGTACCACCCCGATGACGCCGCCGCCCGCGTCGGTGACGGCGACGGCGACCCCGCTGGTGGAGCACGGGGTGAAGAGCTCGGCGATGGGTGTCTCGGCGGACACCGTCGCGGGGGCCTCCGCCAGCAGGTCCTTGTGGGAACGTCCCGCTTCGGGCGCTTCCATGATCGAACCGGCGGTGAGCACACGGGAACGGTCGACGTCCTGGATGAACGAGGCCACGTAGTCGTTGGACGGCCGGACGAGGATGTCCTCGGCGGTGCCCTGCTGCACGATCTCGCCGTCCCGCATCACGGCGATGCGGTCGCCGAGGCGCATGGCCTCGTTGAGATCGTGGGTGATGAAGACGATGGTCTTCTTCAGCCGCTTCTGGAGTTCGAGGAGCTGGTCCTGCATGTCGCGGCGGATCAGCGGGTCGAGCGCGCTGAAGGACTCGTCCATCAGCAGCAGGTCGGCGTCGGTGGCCAGCGCGCGGGCCAGGCCCACACGCTGCTGCATACCGCCGGACAGCTCGTCGGGCCAGGACTTCTCCCACCCGGCGAGACCGGTCAGCTGCAGCGCTTCGGTGGCGCGCCGCTCGCGTTCGGCACGCGGAACCCCTTGCACCTCGAGGCCGTACGCGGCGTTCTCCAGGACACTCCGGTGGGGGAAGAGCGCGAAGTGCTGGAAGACCATGCTGATCTTCGACGAGCGTACGCCGCGCAGTTCGCGGGCGCTGAGTGCCGTGAGGTCCTGCCCGTCGAACAGCACACGTCCGGCGGTGGGCTCCAGCAGCCCGTTCAGCATCCGCAGCAGGGTCGACTTGCCGGACCCGGAGAGTCCCATGACCACGAAGATCTGACCCGGTTCCACGGTGAACGAGGCGTCGATCACCGCTGCTGTCGTTCCGTCGGCGCGCAGCTCGTCACGGTGGGCACCGTTCTCGAGCTTCTGCACGGCTTGATCCGGTCGTCTGCCGAACACCTTGTACAAGTGCTCCGCTTGCAGCCTTGACACATACACCTCACGCGTTGAACCGAAAACGGTCTGCCACCCCCGCCGGCAGACCGTGGAGCGGGCGGATTCGGCCCGCAGAGCACGTGCACCGATGGAAAATGGACGTGATCCGCTCCGATGGCGCGGCTGCCCCTCTTTACACAACCCAAACACATGTGTGACCCAGTTCACTTCGGCGAGGTGGCGTTCCAGGAACCGCGGGCGCCGACGGCCGGAACTGTCGGTGGGGTGCGGCATCATCAGGGTGTGACGCGACGCCTGATGCTCCTCGACACCGCCTCCCTGTACTTCCGCGCCTACTTCGGCGTCCCGGACTCGGTGCGCGCACCGGACGGCACGCCGGTCAACGCCGTGCGCGGGCTGCTCGACTTCATCGCCAGGCTCGTGCAGGACCACCGGCCGGACGACCTGGTCGCCTGCATGGACGCGGACTGGCGCCCGCACTGGCGGGTGGAGCTGATCCCCACCTACAAGGCGCACCGCGTGGCCGTCGAGACGCCCGAGGGCGTCCCCGACGAGGAGGAGACCCCCGACACGCTCTCCCCCCAGGTCCCGATCATCGAGGACGTGCTGGACGCGCTCGGCATCACCCGGATCGGCGTCGCGCCGTACGAGGCGGACGACGTGATCGGCACACTGGCCGGGCGGGCCACCGGGCCGGTCGACATCGTCACCGGGGACCGCGACCTCTACCAGCTGGTCGACGACGCGCGCGGGGTGAGGGTGCTCTACCCCCTCAAGGGCGTCGGGTCGCTCCAGGTGACGGACGAGGCCTGGCTGCGCGAGAAGTACGGTGTCGACGGCGCCGGTTACGTCGACCTGGCCCTGCTGCGTGGCGATCCGAGCGACGGACTGCCGGGGGTCCCGGGGATCGGCGAGAAGACGGCCGCCAAACTGCTGGACACCTTCGGCGACCTCGCGGGGATCATGGCCGCGGTGGACGATCCGGCCGCCCGGCTGACGCCGTCGCAGCGCAAGCGCCTCGACGAGGCGCGGGACTACGTCGCGGTCGCCCCCAAGGTCGTCCGCGTCGCCGGCGACGTACCACTGCCCGACGTCGGCCTCGCCCTGCCACGGGAGCCGCGCGACCCCGCCGCGCTGGAGGCCCTCGCGTCCCGGTGGGGTCTGGGAGGGGCACTGCAGCGCCTCCTCGTGACGCTCCAGGCGTGAAGATGCTAACTTAGGTAAGCCTAAGTGGATGGGGCCCGGTCGGACAGCAGTCGGTCAGCGGCAGCGTCAGCGGCGGCGACCCGGGTGCGCAGAGCCCCATCAACGTCCAGAGCAGGGAGAACCTCGTGGCAGAGCGGCCGGCACGCCGGGCACCGAAGGCGCAGGGGGCGCAGGTCCTGCGCACCGAGCAGATCACGCCGCACATGGTGCGGGTGGTCCTCGGGGGCGACGGCCTGGCCGACTTCAACCTCGCCGGGTTCACCGACCACTACATCAAGCTGTGCTTCGCCCCCGAAGGCGCGGACTACACCCACCCGTTCGACATGGCCAGGATCCGCGAGGAGTACCCGCGTGAGCAGTGGCCCACCACGCGCACCTACACGGTGCGCTCCTGGGACCCCGCCACCCGTGAGCTCGCGGTCGACTTCGTGGTGCACGGCGACGAGGGGCTCGCGGGGCCGTGGGCGACCCGGGCCCGCCCCGGCGACCAGGTGACCTTCCTGGGGCCCGGCGGGGGCTACGGACCGCAGGCGTCGGCCGGCTGGCATCTGCTGGCCGGCGACGAGAGCGCGCTCCCGGCGATCGCCGCCGCGCTGGAGCGGATGCCGGCGGGCGCCCTGGTGCACGCCTTCGTCGAGGTGGCGGACGCGACGGAGGAACAGAAGATCGTGACGCCGGACGGGGTGGCCGTGACCTGGCTGCACCGCGGCGACCGCCCGGTCGGCGAGGCCGTCGTCGCCGCGGTGACGGAACTGGACTTCCCCGAGGGGGAGGTGCAGGCCTTCGTCCACGGCGAGGCCGGGTTCGTGAAGGAGATCCGGCGCCACCTGCGGCTGGAGCGCGGCATCCCGCTCTCCCAGCTGTCGATCTCCGGTTACTGGCGTCTCGGGCAGAGCGACGACGCGTGGCGCGCGGTCAAGCGCGAGTGGAACGAGCAGGTCGAACGCGAGCAGGAGAACGCGGGCTGACACCCGCCCGCCCCCACGGAACCCGGTCACCTGCCCCGCAGGTGACCGGGTTCCGTACGTCGTTCAGCCGGCCCCGTACCCGGCGCCCGCCCCGCGTCGCCGTAGGTTCCGGAGCACCCGGGCGCCTGGGCGGCGGATGGTGCCGCGCCCCCCGTCACCCGGTCTTTCGCGTCCGAGTGGGGGCGCTCGACCGTTTCGGCGCTGCGGCTACGCCCCGACCACCGACGCCACGATGCCCGTCGCCCGACACCGTTCCGGTGCCGCCGAGTTGAGCGGTGCGCCCGTCCGTATCCTGACGGCATGACGTCGACGAGCCCCGTGGACCGCGCCCCCTGCCCCGACGACCGGGACGGCGCCGCCCGCAAGGCTCGCGCCGTGGGCGCGGTCGTCGGCTCGGCGGTGGGTGACGCGCTGGGCGCGCCCTTCGAATTCGGCGCCCCCGGCGTCTACACCTCGCGCTTCCCGGACGGTGCCGGCGCGATGTGCGGGGGCGGCGGCTGGGATCCGGGCGAGGCGACGGACGACACACAGATGGCCGTACTCGTCGGGGAGTCCCTGCTCGAGAAGGGGGGCCTGGACCTCCCCGACATGTTCGCCCGGTTCCGCCGGTGGGCGGCCGGTGAGCCGAAGGACATCGGCCTGCAGACCGAAGCCGTCCTCACCAGCGGTGATCCGTGGGATCTCGCGGCCGCGCTTCATTTCCAGGTCAACGACCGTGCCGCCGGCAATGGTTCGCTGATGCGTGCCGCCACCTCCGCCATCCACTTCGCCCGCGCGGGACGGACGGGCACGATGGACGCGGCCCGCCGAATCGCGGCGCTGACGCACGGCGACCGGGCCGCGTGGGAAGGCGCCGCCGTTCAGCACGAGTTGGTGCGCGTGGCCCTGGAGGGCGGCGATCCCCTCGCGGCCGTGCAGGACGTCCTGGCCGCGGTGCACGAGGACCACCGGGCCCGCTGGGCCACCGTGCTCTCGCCGCGATGGCATCCGGGCGAGGCCACCGAGTTCAACGGTGCGGTGTGGCCGTGCCTGGGAACTGCGGTGTGGGCGCTGCGGACGACCACCACCTTCGAGGACGCCCTGGCGGCCGCCGTCGACGCCGGCGGGGACACCGACACGGTCGCGGCGGTCACGGGCGGGCTGGCGGGCGCGGTGTACGGGATCGGCGCCGTGCCGGAACGCTGGACGCGCCCGCTGCACGTCCCCCTGCCGGGATACGGGGACCGGGTGCTGCGGACCGATGACCTCGTGTCACTGGCTCTCAGGCTCGACGGATCCGCAGAATCACACCACCCGAAAAACTACACATAAGGGACATATAAGAGCACACTGGGTCGGGAGAGGTGATGACCGCGCACTCGGAAGCGTGGTTGTTCTCGCCAGACGAAGGAGACGAACCTCATGAGCAACGTCTCGCACACCGGAAGAGACATTTCCGGCCACCCCGATGCAGAAGAAATGCGGGCCCGGCATGACCGCGTGGCCCGGGGTGGCGGCCGCAACACCGCCATGGCGGACGCACCCGTGTTCCTGCTCGGCCTGTACTGCGCCGTCTCGCCGTGGATCCTGCACTTCACAGCGAGCCAGCCCTCCCTGGTGACGCACAACCTCGTCATCGGGATCGCGATAGCCGTACTGGCACTGTGCTTCACCGCCATGCCGGAACGGATGACCGGAATGAGCATGGCGATCTGTGCACTGGGCGCATGGCTCATCGTGTCGACCTGGGTCGTGGGCCAGAGCCCCGACACGGGCGTCATCCTCAACAACGTGATCGTCGGAGCGCTGGCGATCGTGCTGGGGGCGGCCTGCGCGGGAGTCGCGATGAAGAACAGGAAAACCTGACCGGGAGGCATGCGACAAGGGCCACAGGCAGGGACGACCCGCCTGTGGCCACTCCTTCGCCCCCACCCGCCGGGTCACCCCACCGAGCTGTACGCCACCACACCCCTCAGCACCGCGTCGACGGCCTTGTGCGCACTCTTCGCCACCGAACTCCCCTCCCGGGGAGCGGCAGCCGCGATCTGGCCGAGCACGTCGATGACCTGCTTGCACCACCGTACGAAGTCGCCCGCCGGCATCTCCGCCTCACGGAGCACCTCGTCCAGCGTCCGCCCCGAGGCCCACATGTAGACCGCCCAGGCGAAGCCGAGGTCGGGTTCACGCTGACCGACCCCTTCCGTCTGGCTGATCTTGAAGTCCTCCTCCAGGGCGTCGAGACGGCCCCAGATGCGGACCATCTCGCGCATCGCCGTCTTCGCCGGTCCGGACGGCAGCTTGGGCGCGACCGCGTCGTCCGCCTGGCGCGCCTCGTAGACGAGCGCCGAGACGCACGCCGCCAGCTCGGCCGGGTTCAGCCCCTCCCAGACGTGTTCCCGCAGGCACTCACTGGCCAGCAGGTCCAGCTCGCCGTAGAGCCGGGCCAGCCGCCTGCCGTTGTCCGTGACCTCGTTGCCCCGGAGGTAGTCCAGCTCGGTGAGGAGGGCCACGATCCGGTCGAAGGTACGGGCGATCGTGTTGGTCCGCCCCTCGATGCGGTGCTCCAGCTGCCGGGTGTCGCGCTGCAGGCGGTGGTACCGCTCGGCCCACCGCGCGTGGTCCTCGCGCTCGTCACATCCGTGACAGGGGTGCGCGCGCAGCTCCGTCCGCAGCCGGGCGATCTCGCGGTCGTCCGCCGCTGCGGACCGCTGCTTGCGGTGCCGTCCCGGATCGATGTGCCCGGCCTTGCTCCGCAGCGCGGAGGCGAGATCGCGGCGCGACTGCGGGGAGCGCGGGTTGAACGCCTTGGGCACCCGCATCCGCTCCAGCGCCTCCACCGGGACCGGGAAGTCGATCTGGGCCAGCCGCTTGACCTGCCGCTCGGCGGTCAGGACCAGGGGGCGCGGCCCGTCGTGGTACTCCAGCCCGCGATGCCCGTCGGTCCGTCCCGCGGGCACACCCGGGTCGAGGACCAGCGCGAGTCCGGCGAACTTCCCCGTCGGCACGTGAATGATGTCGCCGGGCCTCAGCTTCTCCAGGGACGACGCCGCCGCCGCCCGCCGCTGGGCCGCGCCCTGCTTGGCCAGCTCGGTCTCCCGGTCCTTGAGGTCGCGGCGCAGCCGCGCGTACTCCTCGAAGTCGCCGAGATGACAGGTCATCCCCTGGCGATAACCGGCGAGGCCCTCCTCGTTGCGCTGGACCTGCCGGGAGATCCCGACCACCGACCGGTCGGCCTGGAACTGGGCGAAGGAGGTTTCGAGCAGCTCGCGCGAACGGTGCCGCCCGAACTGCTGCACGAGGTTCACGGCCATGTTGTACGAGGGCCGGAAGCTGGAGCGGAGGGGGTACGTACGGGTGCCGGCGAGCCCGGCGAGGGCGCCGGGGTCCATGCCCCGCTGCCACAGGACCACCGCATGGCCCTCGACGTCGATGCCCCGGCGCCCGGCCCGCCCGGTCAACTGGGTGTATTCGCCGGGCGTGATGTCGGCGTGCTGCTCACCGTTCCACTTGACGAGCTTCTCCAGCACCACGGAGCGCGCGGGCATGTTGATGCCCAGCGCCAGCGTCTCCGTCGCGAAGACGGCCTTCACCAGACCGCGGACGAACAGCTCCTCCACGACCTCCTTGAAGGTCGGCAGCATGCCGGCGTGGTGAGCGGCGATGCCCCGCTCCAGGCCCTCGAGCCACTCGTAGTAACCGAGGACGTGGAGGTCCTCGCCGGGGATGGACGCCGTCCGCTCCTCGACGATCTCCCGCACCAGCCGGCGCTTGTCCTCGTCGTTCAGCCGCAACCCGGCCTGCAGACACTGCTGCACGGCCGCCTCGCAGCCGGCCCGGCTGAAGATGAAGGTGATGGCCGGCAGCAGCCCTTCGGCGTCGAGCCGGTCGATGACTTCCGGCCTGGACGGGGTCCAGATCCGGCTCCGCTGGCGCCGCTCCCGCTCGCGGTCCGCCTCGCGCACCATCTTTCCCCGGCGGCGGTCGCGCGGGTTGTACCCGCGCTGGTTCTCCATGCGGGCGAGCCGGACGAGGTCGGGGCTGACCTCGCGGCGGCCGGTGCCCCGGCCCCCGTGGTCGGTCGCCTCCTCGAAGAGGTCGTACATCCGGCGCCCGGCCATGACGTGCTGCCACAGCGGCACGGGCCGGTGCTCGGACACGATCACCTCGGTGTCACCCCGGACGGTGTCCAGCCAGTCGCCGAACTCCTCGGCGTTGGACACGGTCGCCGACAGGGACACCAGAGTCACCGACTCCGGCAGGTGGATGATCACTTCCTCCCACACGGCCCCGCGGAAGCGGTCGGAGAGGTAGTGCACCTCGTCCATGACCACGTAGCCGAGGCCGGTGAGCGCCTGGGAGCCGGCGTACAGCATGTTGCGCAGCACCTCGGTGGTCATGACGACCACGGGCGCGTCCGCGTTGACGCTGTTGTCGCCGGTCAGGAGCCCGACCTTGTCCGCACCGTAGCGCCTGACCAGATCGGTGAACTTCTGGTTGGACAGCGCCTTGATGGGGGTGGTGTAGAAGCACTTGCGGCCCTGCTGCAGGGCCAGGTGCACGGCGAACTCGCCGACGATGGTCTTGCCCGAGCCGGTGGGAGCGGCGACCAGCACCCCCTTGCCCGCCTCCAAGGCCTTGCAGGCGTCGATCTGGAACGGGTCCAGCCCGAATGCGTACATCTCGCGGAAGGGCCCGAGAGCCGTGGCCTGCTCGGCGGCACGGACCCGGGAAGCCTGGTATCGCTCAGCTGGTGAGAGGTCCTCTGTCATCTTGATACGAGCCTACCCGCCGCGTATGACAGTCAGCCCGATCTTTGTTTCACGGTGCGATGATCATGGTGCGACGACCACGGCGCGGCATCACAGGGCGACGACCACCGCGCGACGATCACGGGGCACGGCCCCGGGCAGCACGGCCCGGACGTCACGCCGCAGGGGTCACGGCGCGAGGACCCGGACCGCCCTGGGGACACAGGTGGCGGTGAGGGGCAGCGCGCCCAGCGGCTCTCCGTCCGCGTACGCCGTGACACCGGCCGCTTCCAGCTCTATCGAGGAGACCCGGTGCACGGTGACCGCGGGATGGCCGAGGTGGGTGCCCCTGTAGACCTTCGGGAACACCTTGAGCAGGGTGGCGCGGCTGCAGTTCCCGACGACGGTGACGTCGAAGAGACCGTCGTCCATGACGGCGTCGGCGCAGATCCGCATGCCGCCGCCGTACGTCGTCCCGTTGCCCACCGCGATCAGCGTCGCCTCGGTCTCGCGCACCGGCCCGCCGTCCAGCCGGAGGCGGTACGGGATCGGCCGGAAGGCCGCCAACTCGGCGAGGATGGCCAGGTCGTACTTGAACCGTCCGCCGGCCCACCGCATCCGGTTCCCCCGGTCGTTGACCCGTGAGTCGAACCCGGAGGCGAGCACGGTACCGAACCAGCGGCCGCCGACCCGGCCCAGGTCGATCTCGCGTGCCGTTCCCGCCTTGAGCGCCTCGGCGGCCAGGCGCCCGGCCGCGGCCGGATCGCGCACGGGCAGCCCGAGGGCCCGGGCGAAGTCGTTGCCGGTGCCCACGGCGACGACGCCGAGCGGCGTGGAGGTTCCCGCCACCGCCTGCAGGGCGAGGGACATCAGGCCGTCCCCACCCACGGCTATGAGCGCTCCCGTCCCACCCGCCACAGCGTCCCGGGCCCGCCGCAAGGCGTCGCCGGCATCCTCTCCGAGGACCGTCCGTACGGAGAATCCGGCGTCCCGCAACGCGGAAGCGGCCGGCTGCGCGGCTCGCGCGCCCCGGCCGCTTCCCGCGGTGGGATTGACGAAGAGGGTGATCTCGCTGGTCACCCGGGGACACTACAAGGTCAGGTGATGTCGTCGTAACCGTTGAGCCGGCGCGAGCGCCCACCGTCCGCGTCACCGCCGGCCTGCTCGGGCAGGGCGGCCCGCGCGGACACCGGCTCGACCGCGCCGACGGCCTCGGGAGTCAGGTCCAGCCGCGAGGCCTCGTCGTCGTCGAGTTCGGCGTCGGGGTCGGACCGCCGCCTGCGCTTGTCGTTGAGGAGGGAGACACCCACGGCGATGAAGTAGAGCACCGCGAGCGGGCCCGCCAGCAGGAGCATCGAGATGGGCTCGCCACCCGGGGTCGCGATGGCGGCGAAGGCGGTGAGCCCGACCAGCATCCCGCGCCACCAGTGCAGCATGCGGGCGCCGGACAGGACGCCGGTCATGTTGAGCAGGATGAGCAGCAGCGGCAGTTCGAAGGCGAGCCCGAACACGATCACCATGCGGGTGATCAGGTCGAGGAAGTCGTCGAGCGGCAGCAGGTTGCGCACGTTGTCGGGCGTGAAGCCGAGCATGATCTCCGCGGTCTGCGGCAGGATCGCGTACGCGAGGTACGCACCGGCGACGAAGAGCGGGACCCCCGCGGCGACGAAGGCCATGGAGTAGCGCTTCTCCTGCTTGTGCAGGCCGGGCGCCACGAACGCCCAGAGCTGGTACAGCCACACAGGAGTGGCCACCAGCACGCCCGCCATGAGGGACACCTTCAGCGCGATGGTGAAGGGCGAGAGGAGACCGTTGGTGGTCATCTCCGCGCACGGCCGGCCATTGATCATGGTCACGGCGCCGTTCTTGCAGCCGACCGAGTCCAGGATCGGCTTCATCAGGAACTCGAAGATGTCCTTCTGGAAGAACGCTGCCGCGATCACGGCGATCACGATGGCCAGTACCGACTTCAGCAGTCGGTTGCGCAGCTCACGCAGGTGATCGAGGAGGGGCATCCGCCCCTCGTCGTCCTTCTCCTGCTTGCGGGCAGACTTGAGCAACCCACTTCCCTCGTCTCGTGCGGCAGCTGCCGGTGGTACGGATCAGCTGTCAGCTCTGGGTGGTGGGCTTGGCCTCGCTGACCGGGCGGGAGCTGGTGACGTCTCCCGGAGCGGCCTGGATCGTCCGGGCGGTGGTCGCCTGCGGGGTCGCGTCCGCGACGGTCTCCGTGGTGGGCGCCGCGGTCTCCGCGTCGTCCTTCTTCATGGCCTTGGCCTCGCTCTTGAGGATGCGGGCCGACTTGCCGAGCGAACGCGCCATGTCGGGAAGCTTCTTGGCACCGAAGAGCAGCAGGATGACAGCGATGATCAGAACGATCTCGAGGGGCTTCAGATTGCCGATCATGTGCGACTTCCTTCTCACTGAGGCGACTGGAGGGTGGGCTCGCTACCCGTTGGGACGGACATACGTCCGACCTTCGCGCTGGCAGCGATCGTAACCCGCAGGGGTAAACGCGAGGCAATGGCCGTGCGTACTCCGGCTTGCGGCCCCCACCTCCCTGCCTGGGCCGACTCCAGCAGCGTACCCCCCGAACCGGTGAATCAGGAGGGTGCGCTCCGCTAACGCAGGGCCTCACCGGTGTCGGCGAGCGTCGAGGCCGCTCGTTCGAGATCCTCCGCCGCTCGGTTGATCCGCCGGGTGGTCGTGGCGACCTGTCTGCCGAGCCGTTGGGCCTCGACGAACACCTTCACGGCCAGGACGCCCAGCACGGCGAGGCCGAGGAATCCGAGAGCGATGGCGAGCATGGGCCAGAACATGGACGAGCCTCGATGTGTGTGTCGTCACCGCACGCGCTACCGCAGCGCGGTGTGGAGGCGCAGCGTCCGCACCCCGCCGCCGGTGAGGAGTTCGACGATGCGCTCCCCGGCCGGCTTGCGGACGGCGGAGCCGCACTCGGGACAGGTGAAGGAGTAGAAGGTCGTGCGGCGGCTGGCTCCTATCGCCAGGCGCAGGGAGCCGGCCGCGAGCTCGAACCGCCCCCGGCAGTCCGGGCAGGCGGCCTTGAACCGTACGGCGGCGGCCACCGCAACCGGAACCGGCCCGGTCCGCCCCTGCGGTGTTCCCCTCATGTGACCTCCGTCCCCTCGGTTCCCCTGTGACGGCCGCTCAGAGCGCGCCGTCGTAGGCGGCCAGTGCCTCACGCGCCGCCAGCCGGGCGCTCTCGGCCAGTTGCTGCGGAGCTGTGATACGCCCCTCCCCGCCCAGTCGCAGCGCCAGTCTGCGCAGCGAGGCCGGGTCCGGGGTGCGCAGCGTGATCCGCATGCCTCCGTCGGGCAGCTCCTCCGCGCTGTCGTGGGGGTAGTACTCGGCGACCCACCGGCCTCCGGGCCCCACCTCGATCACGACCTCCGGGTCCTCGGCCGCCGGCTGCACCAGCCCTTCGGACAGGTCGCGCAACTCCAGCTCGGGCGGCGCCGACGGGGCGTCGAGCAGCCTGATCTCGGCCACCCGGTCGAGCCGGAAGGTGCGCCGCGCCTCGGAGAGCCGGCACCAGCCCTCCATGTAGGTGTGGCCGACGGCGAACAGCCTGATCGGGTCCACCTCGCGCTCGGTGAGTTCGTCACGCGCGGGCGAGTAGTAGCGCAGCCAGAGCCGGCGCCGCTCGGAGATCGCCCGGTCCACCTCGGCGAAGACGCCGCCCTCGGACTCGAAGGTGACCGAGAGCCGTGAGCTCGCGGCCCCCACCTCGCCGGCCGCCGTCTCCAGCTTCGCGGTCGCGCGCACCAGCGCCTGCCGGTCGCTCTCCCGCAGTCCGGGCAGTGTGGCGACGGCGCGGGCCGCGACGAGCAGGGCGGTGGCCTCGTCGGCGGCCAGCCGCAGCGGCTCGGCGACGTCGTCCGGGTTGTGCCACCAGATCCGGTCGCCGTCGGTGTCGATGTCGAGGAGGTCACCGCCGCGGAAGCTGGTGCCGCACATGGGGAGTACGTCGAGGTCGGAGATCAGCTCGTCCTCGGTGATCCCGAAGGCCCGGGCGACGTCCTGGACGTGCGCACCGGGGCGCTCACGCAGGTAGGTCACCAGGGAGAGCATCCGCCGGGTCTGGTCGATGGCGTTCGTGGCCACGGGCAGGGGTCCCCTTCAGTCCTTGGCCACGGCGCGCAGCCGGTCCATCACATCGGCCCGCAGATCGGCGGGTTCGCTCACGACGACGTCCGGCCCGAACTCGACGAGCCAGGCGTCCAGTCCGTGTCCGTACGGGATCTCCAGCTCCTCCCAGCCGTCACCGAGTTCGCGCACCGATATCGCACGGGAGCGCAGCGGGTATCCGGCCCCGGTGCGCAGCCTGATCCGGGCGGTCCTGGTCGCGGTCTCGCCCGCCCAGCTCTCCACGGTCTCGCGGACGGTGACCACGTCGGGCACCTGGGCCGTGAACGCCCCGGCGCGGGAGCGGACCTTTCCCGAGATCCGGGACAGCCGGAAGACCCGCTCGGCGCCGCGTTCGCGGTCCCAGCCGGCCAGGTACCAGTGACCGCGCCAGCACTCGAGCGTCCAGGGTTCGACCTGGCGCTGTTCGGGGCGGGCGGCGTTGGCCTTGCGGTAGTCGAAGGTGACCGGGCGGCGGTCCCGGCAGGCGAGCATCAGCGGCTCGAACGCGGCCTCGTGGACCGGGATGCGGGGCTCCAGGGCGCTGTGCACCTCGTAGGCGTCCTCGGCCTCCGGCATTCCGGCGGCCCGGAGCTTCTGCAGCGCGCCGCTGGCGGCCCCGGCCAGCCGGGCCTGCTGCCAGACCTTGGCGGCGAGCCCGAGGGCCGCGGCCTCCTCGGCGTCCAGGGTGATGGGGGGCAGCCGGTTGCTGTCGCGGCGGGCGAGGTAGCCGGTGTCGCCGTCCAGGTTCTCCACGGTCTCGATGACCAGGCCGAGTTCGCGCAGATCGTCCTTGTCCCGCTCGAACATCCGGTTGAAGGACTCGTCGGTGCCGGCTTCCAGGTAGGCCTCGATGGACCCTCGGAGCTCACGCTTGCTGAGCGGGCGACGGGTACCCAGCAGGCACAGCGCCAGGTTCATCAGCCGTTCGGCCTTGGCAATCGCCATCGACGCCCTTTCTCTACGTGCTCTACGACCGTCGACCGTACCGCCCCGGGGTGTCCGGGCCAAAGCGAGGGCCCGCGCCTTGCGGCGCGGGCCCTCGCTGCGGTACCGGACGGCTCAGACGCCGACCAGGTCGCAGACGAAGATCAGGGTCTCGCCCGGGGCGATGGCGCCGCCGCCCGCGCCGCGGTCGCCGTAGGCGAGGTGCGCGGGGATCGTCAGCTGACGGCGTCCGCCGACCTTCATGCCCTGCACGCCCTGGTCCCAGCCCGCGATGACCTGACCGGCACCGAGCTGGAACTGCAGCGGGGTGCCGCGGTTCCAGGAGGCGTCGAACTCCTCGCCGGTCGAGAACGCCACGCCCACGTAGTGCACGGAGACGGTCTGGCCCTTCTCGGCCACCGGTCCGTCGCCTTCCCAGATGTCCTTGATCTCCAGGTCGGCCGGCGGCTCGCCACCCGGGAAGTCGATCTCGGGCTTCTCGATGCTCACTGAACTGCTCCTCTAAATGATGAACTGGGCAACCGGGACAGTCTTACATCTTTGTCAGGATGTCCACGGACCACACGAGCGTCGAGTTGGCAGGAATGGTCTGCTGCGCCGCGCCGCCGAAGGCCTGGTCCGGCGGGATGACGAGCAGCACACGGCTGCCGACCTTCTTGCCGACCAGCCCGTTCTTCAGTCCCTTGACGGTGATCTGGGCCAGCGGGAACATCGCGACCTTGCCTGTGTCGTACGTGCTGTCGAACTTCTTCTCGCCCTTCCAGACGTACGCCTCATAGTTCACGACCACGGTGTCGCTCTCCTTGAGCGTTTCCCCGTCGGACTCGATGATGTAGTTGGAGACCAGCTTCTTGGGCGGGTCGCTCTTGGGGACTGTGACCTTAGGTGCCTTGCCGTCGGTGTTGGCACCGACCTTCGGCAGGTCAAAGTTGTCCTGGGCAACCGCGGTGCCCTTCGGCGACTTCGGGACTGCCTTCCCACTCACCACGTCCACGACAAAAACGAGTGTGGCGTTGGGCTTGATATCCTGGCCTTGGCCCTGCTCTCCGTAGCCAAGTTCCGGCGGGACAACCAACTGCACACGGCTACCAACCTTCTGGCCGACGAGCCCCTGCTCCCAGCCCGGAATTACCATGCCTGCACCGAGAATGAGTCCAAACGGCTGCTTGCGATCGAAACTGTTGTCGAATGGCTTGGTGGAGTCCCACGCCTGTCCGAGGTAGTTGACCTGGACAGCTTCGCCGTTCTTGAGCTTCGCGCCGCCCCCCTCACTGATGACATCGATCTTCAGTTCCTTGGGTGGATCCCCCTCACCCTTCGCCAGAGTGGGCTTCTCACCGAACTTCGCTCCTGCGGTGATCGCAGGAAACCCGTTTTTGGAGACGGAGTCGGAGGCCTTGTCGTCGCCGCATGCCGCTGTGGACAGCAGCAGGAGGGGGACGACGAGAAGGCCGGCAAGTCGGCGCACTGGTTCCTCAGATCTCAGACGACACGTGAATGGTCCCCCGACACTCTAGGCGGAGCGAAGGGCCCCGTACGAGGAACGTGCGGGGCCCAGTCGCATACCAGGGCTTCGTCATAGTCGGCTGACATCCGTTTTGTGATCATGCGAGGCCGAGGATCGTGAGAGGGCAGCGGGCGTCGCGTGCGTTGTGGCGGAGGGCGGCGGCGATGTTCTTGACACCACCCAGCCGGAGGGCGCCTATGGCGAGGTTGCGCCAGGTCGCCATCGCCCGGGGAGCGTTCCCGGTCCGCAGCTGTGAGGCGTCCTCGGCGAAGGTGGTGTCGCGGGACGTGGTGCACCTCGATCTTCCAGTGGTCGCGGATCGGTTTCGCGAGTTGGGGCGGGGTGGCCTGCTCGGCGGTCAGGCTGGTGACCGCATAGATGGTGGCGATGGTGGCCTTGCCGGTCTTGCGGTCGGTGCGGCGGCGCTTGATCTGGACCGCTTGACGGGCGCCGGGGAAGAGCAGGTTGCTGACGGTGGCGACCTTGATCCGGCGGATCTCGGAGCGGCCGTGGCCGCTGCTCCGGGTGCGGCCCTGGAGCGGAATTTCCTTCCAGGGCATGGAATTGAGCTGCTTGCGCAGCTTCTTCTGGTTGCCTTTGACGATCGCGATGTAGTGGGCCCGGCGGCCCAGGAGGTATCCGGCATGCTCGCGCTTGGTTTGGAGCGCGTCGCTGGTAACCACGGTTCCGGCCAGGTCGGCGACAGTGTCCAACAGTGGCTGGAAGCAGGTGGTCTCGCCGGTCTTCTCGCCCACGTCGAGCTGGGCCAGGACCAAGCCGGACGTGTGCTCCAGGGTGGCGAGCAGGTGGACTTTGCGGCCGCGGGCCTTGGCCGCGCCGTGCAGGCTCTTCCCGTCCACTGACAGTCCGCGCAATCCGGAGCTCTCGGGGCGGCGGTCGGCGAGCCAGCCGCCCACGGCCCGGTCCAGCGCGTCGCCGTCAATGCGGGCCAGCAGCCGGCGGACCGTCGCCTCCGCCGGCACCAGCCGCCGCGGCAGTACCGGGTCAGGCTGCACGCCGAGCTGTTCCAGCACCTGCGGTGGTGCGTCCGCGATCCACTCACCGACCGCCAGCAGTGAGGTTGCCCCGGCCAACACCGCACACGCGGCCAGCGCGAGCACGACGGCCAGGGCGTGTCGAACCCCGCGCGGATCGCGAGGATCTGGTACCTCGGCCAGCCGTTCCAGCAGACCTGGCACCTCCCCTGGCACAACCTGGGGCCGCTCGCGGAGCTGGTCAAGGGCAGGTGGGATCAGCAATGATGCGTCGGCAGGCACGGTCTTCCAGGCAAGGCACGGGGCGTAGAGAACTCCATGTCTTGGAAGCCCGTGCCTGTCCTCTCGCCGAGCCGTCAACCCGGCGGAGCGAAGGCCCTGGTCGACCTTCGGTTTCTGCATAGGACTACTGAGATTCGCCGCGTGATGTCGCTCGCTACAGCCCATGGCGCTGGGGCGATGTCCGTTCTACGGGCGACTCCACTCGAAGATCACGGTGGCGGACGAAGAGGGTTGCTGTGGTTGCGGTACTCCGCTGCTGTACGCCAACGTCGGTGCTGCTAGAACCGGGAGGCGCGATAGCTCACGAGTCGGGATGCTTAGATCGGAGAGCCCATGGATCTGCGAGAGTCCCTCGGCGAGGCCGTGGTCGCCCTAAAAACTCCGCTGGAAAGCGCTGATCGCGAGCAGGGTTGGACAGACGAGCTGCGTCGGGAGATCCAGGAAGAGATCTCGGTCAGCCGCTCAATGTTGAGGCGCCCCGGGCCGTGGGCGGTCAGATACCTCCATCCCCGCCTCGATGAGTGGATGGCACGCGAAGGCGTTGAGCCGGGACGCCTCCGTGATGTGGTCATGGAGGCGCAGACTCTCATCATTGGCGCGCGCGATGCGGCCCGCTCACGGTGACAATCTTGAAAACCGTCGTGGCAGCGATGTCACCGTGAGTTCGAATCCCACACCCACCGCCAGGTGAATGGCCCCCGACCAGTCGTTCCCATGGGGCCAACAGACTCGCTCGAAGCCATGTGGCAAATACGCGTGAACCGGACAGCACACGACTACGCCGAAGCCTTAAAGGCTGGTTTCAGAATGGGATCCGGAGGCAGAGAAGGCATCCACGCTGTAGCCGGTTGAGGCGGGGGCCTGTCCGCCTGCCCATGCAGCTTTGTCTCACGGACCGCTCTACGACGGCCGGCAGCCACACAAACTTGACCGTCCGGCCTGGGTGCCGTGCATAGTGTGCTACGGATCGATTCGTGGGTCAGGCCAGCCTCGAATGGTGGGCCAATCGCGAGATCTGCCTTGAGAAGTACGGCATCGACATCACCGTCACTGTCGATGAGGTCGGCAAGTGGCAGAACAACCGGTCGGCATGCCAGTCTCCTCGACACGACCCAGCGGGAGGGCTGGGACTTCCTGATGGAGATGGACCCCCACTTCTCCGTTGTGTTTCCCGGCGAGGACAACAGCGGGATCTTGGTGAGAGTCTTCGAAACAGAGGATGGAACCCTCACGCTCATGGAGGTGCCGAACGGGCACGGTTCGGTGAACACCACCTTCGACCTCACCTGAGCTCAGCCCTCAAGGGCACCAACCGACTTTGCCGCTACCGCCGGCTCCGACATGTTGCCCCTCGCTGATCTTTCAAAATGAAGTTCTCAGACGGCGAAGGCATATGAGGCTGCAGGCCAGTTCGAGCAGGCCTTGATGCAGATCCGCGCGTCGTTCGTAGCGGATGCGGAGCCGCTTGAACTGATGCAGCCAGGCGAAGGCGCGCTCGACGACCCAGCGCACCTTGCCCAGTCCGGAACCGTGGGCGACGCCGCGTCGTGCGATGCACGGCTTGATGCCGCGCTTCCGCAGTAGGCGGCGGTACTTGTCGAAGTCGTAGCCCCGGTCCGCGTACAGACGTCGGGGCTTGCGGCGGGGACGTCCCCGCCGACCCCGAATAGGCGGAACGGCGTCCAGCAGCGGCAGGAGCTGGGTGACGTCATGCCGGTTCCCGCCGGTCAGCGTCACGGAGAGCGGCGTTCCGTGGCGGTCGACGATCAGGTGGTGCTTGGAGCCGGGGCGGGCTCGGTCGACGGGCGAGGGACCGACGTGATCCCCCCTTTGAGGGCCCCGACGTGCGACCCGTCCACGGAGCAGTCGTCTAGGTCCAGCAGGTCGACGCGGCGAAGCTCGGCCAGCAGGGTGGCGTGTAGGCGCGGCCAGACACCGGCCTCGGTCCAGTCCCGCAGCCGGCGCCAGACCGTTACTCCGGAGCAGCCCACGGTCTCGGCAGGAACATCGCGCCACGCCACACCGATCCGCAACACGTACATGACGCCGGCGAGTGCTGCCCGATCGGGAACACGCAGCCGCCCGGGATGGCGGCGGCGCCGTTCGGGAGCAGGCGGCAACAGTGGGGCGATCCGCTCCCACAGGTCGTCAGGAACAAGATCAGCACGCACCCCAGACACCCTGCCGACCAAGATCGCCGAGCACAAGACCCATGACTCAACTCATTCTGAAACGATCAGTTAGTGCAATCTTTAGCCTCGGGCTTTCATGTGGCTGGGTGTCCAATGCATGATCGGAAACGCAAAGTCGCCCCTGAACTGCAACGATAGGACTTATCCAGACTCTAAGCGTTGTCCCGTAAATGATCTACGACGTGTCCGTTGACCTGCTCGTTTCTTTCGTCACCCGGCGAGGGTGAGGTTGTGCAGGCGGGCGATGCCGAGCATGGCGTAGTGGACGCCGTCTCCTTTGAGGCGGCAGTCGCGGAGGATCTTCCAGGTCTTCATCCGGGCGAAGGCGTGCTCGACGCGGGCGCGGACCTTGCGGTGCGAGGTGTTGTGTTCCTCTTTCCATGCCTCGAGTTCGCTCTGGCCGGGTTCGCGACGGTGCGGGATGACCAGACCGGTGCCCCGGTAGCCGCCGTCCGCGATGACCGTGGTCCTGCCGACGGCGGCCTTCGCACCGGACAGCTCCCATGCCTTGCAGTCGTTTCGGTTGTCGGGCAAAGGACGGCCGACTGCGACGACCAGCCGGGTGTCCGCGTCGATGACGACCTGGTGGTTGGTGGAGTACCGGTAGTTCTTCGACTGCTCGGCGACACTGTGGTCGCGGGTGGGGACCAGGGTGCCGTCCACGATGAGCACGGTGTCCTTGCGGAACCGCTTGCGTTGCTGGAGCGCGAGCGATGGCCCGAGGTGGTCGATGACGCGGTCGGCCGCGGACTTCGACACCCCGAACAGCGGCGCTAGTTGGCGCAGGGTCAGGTTGGTCCGCCAGTACGCGGCGACCAGCAGCACGCGGTCCTCCAGCGGCAGACTCCATGGCCGGCCTTTGCGCACCGGATATGCACCCTCGCGCCGGAGCGCGGTGACCAGCCTGCCGAACTGGCGCGGGCTCAACCCGCTGAACGGGGCTATCCAAGAGGGCTGCGACGCCGTGATCACACCAGACACGCCAAGATCATCTCACCCCTGACCGGCAGTTACGGGACAGGTCTTAGGTCGTAGCATGAAGGGAAGCACTCCTCGGGCGCAAAAGCTTATCTGGCCCTTCCGCCTGTCCGCATCGAGGGCGGTGGCCGGGCGGTGGTCTTCCAGGCCGGAGGGGTATTGCTGGTCGAGACGGTCCGCAAGAGCGGCCTGGACACCGCGATATCGGAGGCTCTCGCACCGTGGCGGCGTCCTCGGCCGGTGCATGATCCGGGGAAGATCCTGCCGGACGTGGCCCTGGCGGCCAGCTGGGCGGGGACTGCCTGGCGGATGTCGCGATGCTGCGGGCCGAGCCGTCCGCGTTCGGGCCGGTGGCCCTGACCCGGCTGTCTCCCGGCTCATCGAAAGCTCGCCGCCGCAGGCTCGAAGGCTCTGACCGCCATCCGGGCCGAAGTGCGCGCGCGGGAATGGAAATTGGTCGGCGCCTCGTCACCGGACGCCACCGGGCAGGTGATCATAGACCTGGATGGAGTGCTGGTGCCAGCTCACTCCGACAAGCAGGACGCGGCCGCGACCTGGAAGAAGTCCTACGGGCATCATCCGCTCATGGGTTTCGTCGATCAGGGACGCGGCGGCGCCAGAGAGCCGGTGGCAGCCCTGCTGTGTCCAGGGAACGCGGCAGCAACACCGCCGCCGATCACATCCGCCACCCGGCTCGCCCTGGCCCAGCTTCCCAAGCGATATCGACGAGGCCGCTCCACCCTGATCCGCACCGACTCCGCCAGCGGCGCCCACGAGTTCGTCGCCTGGCTCGCGAAACGCGGAACGCGGCTGCCGCACTCGGTCGGGATGACCATCACCGACACCATTCAATTTGCCGTCCTGAAGGTTCCCGCCTGCGCCTGGACACCCGCCGTCGACGAACAGGGAGGCGAGATCCGCGAAGGCGTCTGGACCCGCCGAACTCGACGGCGACGCCCTCAAGGGCTGGCTGCAAGAGACCCGGATGATCGTCCGCAAGGAACGTCCGCACCTGGGCGCCCAGTTACGGATCACCGACGCTGACGGACTGCGACTGACGTGCTTCGCCACCAACACCACCAACATCCCGATCGCCGCACTCGAACTAGGCCACCGCCAGCGAGCGCGCCGAGGGCCGCAACCGCCATGCACGCGCCGCAGGCCTGCGTAACCAGCCCCTGCACGACACCGCGCAGATCCAGATCTGGCTGCAGATTGCCCGGCTCGACCTGCTGGCCTGACTGCCGATGCTCGCCCTGACCGGCAGACCCCGCCTCTGGGAACCTCGCCGCCTACGACCGCGGCTGTTCTCCGCCGCCGCCCAGCTCTTCGCCACCGGCCGCCGCCGGCACCTGAGATTCACCCACCATTGGCCCTGGACCGACGTGATCACAGGCGCGATCCAGCGACTCGAAGCACTCCCGAACCCTGGATGACCAGCAGCAACCGCCTGCCCCGACGGACTCGAACCGCCCGCCGGAGCCGTGAAACCCGGCGCACACCCGACGCGACAGCCGGGTCATCGTCCTCCCGTCACCGACCCGACAAGCCGAAACGGGCTACCCAAACGGCCCGACACGAAGGATCGAGGCTAGCCAACGCCAGGCTGTTTCCAGGGCGGAAACCATAGCATAGATTGCCCGCACTGCAGCCTTCTGCGAGATGGCCGAATTTAACCGGCTTCAAACGGACCTGCCTCATGAGACAGTTGCGTATCCTCTTTTTATCCTGATTGGATAACTGTTCGCGAGCCACGATCTCCCGTACCACAAAAGAACTCCTAGGAGGAGTAGATATGCCCAGATCCACGATCGCACGAAACCTTGGCAGAGCAGCCGTAACGACAACTGCCGCCATCGGCGTCATCCTCGCGACCGTCAGCATCGCATCGGCGGCAGACAGAGACGGCACCCTCAACGACGGAGAGTTCGGCCTCTACTACAACTCCGACCAAAAGGGGTGCGTATTCGACGACGGCCAACCCGGGGTCGCCATCGGCGATGGAAACTTGAGCGACAACAAGTTTATATCGTCCAGCATCTACCTCGGCTGCGCAGGCCAGGGGCAGTCCGTTGACAACAACGCTGCCGCGTACTGGAATCGCGCTCACGAGACCATTTGGGTCTATACCGGCGTGGCGGGTGGCGGCCTCGAAGGTTCACTTCCCTCGGGATACGCCGGCAACGCCTCTTTGAATTACAAAAATGCCATCACATCATTCGCGGATTCTACGATCCGGAACATCTGGAAGGGTTAATCAGCTCCCCTGAACTGAGGGCCGCCATTCTGTCCGAATTTTCGGATCGGGATGGCGGTTTCCGCTTTCCACTCGATTACAGGAATCCGCATGCGCTTTTCTTATTCGTATTATTTTACGCGATCAACTTTGGTCGTGTGCATATCTACCCTCCTCGTGAGCTGTTCGACCCGCGGCCCGGTGAGTGATGAAACGGAACATCACCCAGCGACGGCCCCTAAAATTGTAACAACAGAGGGATTGAAATTTCCCCTTGACGAATATCAAGCGTCAGAGAAGGAGCAAGAGACATCTGACAGAGCGCAGGCGGCTCTGACGAAGCAATGCATGAAGCGATTGGGATTCGAGTATGCTCCCCCCGAAAAAACTGCCGCCTCCATGGATCGCAGGCACGCGGGGGTTTTTGGAATTCTCGACATGGAGATTGCCGCCCGATACGGATATGGACGCAAAGTTGAGACAAGCCTTCAAGGTGCGGGCACTTCACTGCAGAGTGAAGCTGAGCGCGTCGCCCTGGCCGGGGCGAAGGATTTGGCTCTCGAAGATCTACCGATGAGTCAAGAGGAAGCCGATAAGCGAGGTGGCAGCGAGCAAAAAATCAACGGTCGGCGAGTACCCGTTGGGGGCTGCACTAGAGAATCGTTTCTAAAGCTCTATGCTCGTACACCAGACAGTGTTGATCTCTTGTACGTCTTCAACCTCCAGAGAGATGCCGAATCTGCGGCTCTGAACGACTCTCGGATCAAGAATGTCAACAAGCTTTGGTCTGCATGCATGAAGAAGCATGGCTTCGTCGCAAATGATCCAATGAAGGCAGCCACTCAACTGGGATTCGATGATGAGGAAACGGCCTCCTCCCCTCGCGCCATAACCATCGCAAAGAAGGACGTCGAGTGTAAGCAAAATATAAATCTGGCGGGTATCTATTTCAATGTTGAATCCATCTATCAGACTAGAATCATTGACGCCAACATCAAGATGCTTGATCTTGCCAAACGGCAACTTAAAGACAGGCTTAAGCTTGCCGAATCGCTCACCCCTTAACAGATCGCAGAAGTTCGACCAAGTGTCACCGAACAGGGAAAGAACGCACGTGTTTCATCCAGAAATTATTTCACAGAGACTCTCAAGCGGATCGAATTTCGAACAAATTTCTGTCAGACCCGCCGTGAAGTCGACCCCTACCATAGGTGCACTTCCGGTTTCTCTTACCGAACCGCTTGATCGCGCTCTATCCCTTCTGTACAGCTTGACTGCCCGCGAGAAGGATGTCTTTTCACTACTATCCAACGCGCCCACCTTTGACAATCTCGCCGAATCCCTCAACATCACCAAGCGGACAGTCAAATTCCATGTTTACAACATACGTGAACGTCTCGGAGGGATCAGTTATACGCAACTGTGCGTTGTTTCGTACTTGCACGCCATTAAGAAGTCATCTCATTTGGCGAGCCTGCGGTAGCAGATGAGGGTGCAGGCGATGCTGGTGAAGGCGAGGAAGTGGTCGGCTTTGCGTTCGTAGCGTCGGTGGAGGCGGCGGCAGCCGGCGAGCCAGGCCATGGTGCGTTCCACGGTCCAGCGGTGGCGGCCCAGCCGTTGCGAGGACTCGACTCCCTTGCGGGCGATGCGGTGGGCGATGCCGCGTTCGCGTAACCATCGCCGCAGGTGGGGGTAGTCGTAGCCCTTGTCGGCGTGGAGTTTGCCGGGCTTGCGCCGTCGCCGGCCGCGGCGCGAGCGGATGGGCGGGATGCCCTTCACGAGCGGGATCAGGGCCTGGCTGTCGTGCAGGTTGGCCCCGGAAATGCCGACGGATATGGGCAGACCTGACCTTTCTGTGATCAGGTGGATCTTCGAGCCGTACTTGCCCCGGTCGACAGGATTCGGACCCGTCAGGTCCCCCTTTTCAGGGCCCGCATGTTCACCGAGTCGATCGCGCACCGCGACCAGTCCAGCTCTCCGCGGGCACCGAGTTCGTCGAGGACCAGGCGGTGGAGCTTGGCCCACACCCTGGCCTTCGACCACTCCGAGAACCGCCGGTGGGCGGTCGCTCCGGACGGACCGAACGACGCTGAAGGCAGCTGCTGCCAGGTACAACCCGACGTGGCCACGAAGACGATCGCCGCCAGCACTTCCCGGTCGCCGTGCCGACGCCGACCACCGCCCTGAGGCCGCGACGGCGCCTCAGGCACCACCCGCTGGAACAACTCCCACAACTCATCCGGCACCAGCCGCTCAACGATCCCCACCATGACTCACAGAATACCGAGTCGTCCAAATGAGATGGCTTCTAAGGACTCAGGACACTAGCTACTCTCATAGCAGATCATACGGAGGGATACCGCTCCTGGCATCCCTGCCCGCGTCAAGACAACGTCGTCCAGCATGGGAATTTCACCGTGGATCGTGTCAGACTACCTATGGGAGCGGATGGAACCGTTGCTGCCACGACAGCCGCTGCCAAGCCAACGGGTGCTTGCAGCGGATTCATTGTGGACGTTGAGGTTGTCCCAGACTGCCACGATCGGGCCGCCGAACTGTTGGTGGGCGGCGATCAGCAGGTCTCGGTAGTCGCGCCAGGAGAAGCTCCTGCGTCCGTCGCGCCAGCCGTCGTCCTGACTGGGACGGTAGATCAGCCGGACTTGGTGGCGGGGTTTGTAGCAGGTCAGCGCGGCAACGTACACCCGTCTGCGGGAACGGCCCCGCACTCGCACCACCGGGGTCCGGCCGCGTTGTGACCAGGTCTTCGCCTCCGGCGGCGTCATGGAGACTCCGGCTTCGTCCTCGAAGACGAGCCAGGCTCCACGGCTGCCGCGAGTCTTCCGCGCTGGACCACACCTCCTTGACCCAACCCGCCACCGCGTCGCCGTCCGGGACCTGGCAGAACCAGCCGTTGCGTACTAGTGACCTGAGTCGGATTTCGTCGTTGGTTGTGTATGAGTCGTCCGGGTCCGAAGATTCCGCCGTTGTCGGTGACTGATGCCCAGCGGGCTGTGCTGGAGGGTTGGGTGCGTCGTCGTTCGACGGCCCAGGCGCTGGCTCAGCGTTCGCGGATCGTGCTGGAGTGCGCCGAGGGGCATTCGATCCTGGAGGTCTCTCGCCGGCTGAATGTTGCCGCGGACACCGTCCGCACCTGGCGGCGGCGGTTCATCGAACGTGGCCTGGACGGCCTGTCCGACGAACCGCGGCCCGGCGCCCCGAGGAAGATCAGTGACGCCGACGTCGAGCGGGTCATCGTCAAGACACTCGAGGAGAGGCCGAAGAACGCCACCCATTGGTCGACCCGGTCGATGGCGGCCGCCACGGGCATGTCGCAGTCGGCCATCTCCCGGATCTGGCGGGCGTTCGCGCTGGCTCCGCACCGGTCTGAGACGTTCAAGCTGTCCACGGACCCGTTCTTCATCGACAAGGTCCGCGATGTTGTGGGCCTCTACCTGGATCCGCCGGAAAGAGCGCTGGTCCTCTGCGTGGACGAGAAGTCGCAGATCCAGGCCCTGGACCGGTCCCAGCCCGTGCTGCCGATGATGCCGGGCGTCCCGGAACGCCGAAGCCACGACTACATCCGTGCCGGCACCACCACCCTGTTCGCGGCTCTGGAAGTGGCGACCGGCAAAGTCATCGGCTCATTGCACCGCCGCCATCGGGCAGCCGAGTTCAAGAAGTTCCTGGCCAAGGTCGACAAGGAAGTGCCAGCCGGTCTCGAGGTGCACTTGATCCTCGACAACTACGCGACCCACAAGACACCGGCGGTCAAGAAGTGGCTGCTGGCACACCCTCGATTCCACCTGCACTTCACACCCACCAGTTCGTCCTGGCTGAACCTGGTGGAGCGATGGTTCGCCGAGCTCACGCAGAAGAAGCTCAAACGCGGTGTCCACCGTTCCGTCCAGGCACTGGAACGCGATATCCGGGCCTGGGTCGCGGACTGGAACGACCACCCACGGCCCTTCATCTGGACCAAGACTGCCGACGAAATCCTCGACAAGGTCGCCAGCTACTGCCGGCGAATCTCTGACTCAGGTCACTAGCAGTTTTCGCGCGCCCTGGATGGTGTAGGTCAGATGGAAGTGTCGGCCGATCACCATCTTGATCCGCGCGAGCGTCCATCGCTGGCCCTCCCAACCGTGCGCGGCAGGTCCTTGGCCGGCTCCGCCTCCAACTGGGCGAATCTTTTCTCGCTCAGCCGGCAGCGACGCCGGCTCTTGCGACCGCAGAGGCCGGGGGCCGCCCTCGCCCCATACCTGCCGCCATCAGGCGTTGACCCGCAGGTCTTTGGCGATCACTGAGTTCGCCTCGCCCTGGGCGAACCCCTCGCCCACCTTCAGCCGTAACTCCGCCTGGAAAATGCCGCCGTTCGGCGGTCAGTCCGCCCTTTGTGGATACCACATGCCTCGGCGATACCGCAGGGGCGACGAGCCGTCAGCTCCTACGACTCCACGAGTTTAACCCCAGTAATCAGCGGTCGGGTCATCGTGAGACACCAGGCGGCGAGGTGTTTGAAACCATCAGGGGCAACCGCCTGAAAGCCGTACCCAGCGCCGCCGGATCTCTGAGTTTTACGACTGGCCCGTCCAACCCACGCAACAACGTAGGACCACCTGATCACTGAGGGACACGGCACCCCGCTTGCCGCGATTCCTACCCGTCGCCCCCGCACCGACGTGCGCAAGAGCGACCCCCTCATCCAGACCGCCACCGAGTCCAGCATCCCGGTCGGCACCTCTCACGCGTACACCTCGAAGGTGATCGATCTGCTTGCCGACCAGGCACCGGGACCGCTCAGAGTTTTGCGAGAGAAAGACCCAGGCTACGTCCCGCTCGACGGCATCCTTGCCGAGTGGGACGCCTCGACCGTCGCCAGGACAATCACTCCGCCAAGCATCGCTGCCACGATGTGAACGTGCAGGTCGTCACGGACCCGGCTGGCCACAGGCCGTGGATCTCGCCCGCACTGCCGGGGGAATGCCACGGGCTGACACTGCCCACGCAAGCAGGTCGTCCGGGTCTGAGAGCGCCGAGGCGTGCCCGTCCCTGCCGACCTCGCCCACCAGGCCGCCAGCACCTGGGTGGCCGTCGGAGCAAAGACACGCCACGGCGAACGCACCCCCGACCGAACGCGCCGTCAACCACGCCCGCATGGCTAATAGAAGATGCCCCACCGCCTGGACTGACAGAACCTCTCAGCAAAGGTTTATCGGCCCGGGTCAGGAAGCGCTTTCGCGACTCCGCTTCAGTGAGCGTTTCGTTCTCCAATGTCTGTTTCGTTTGGTCTAGCTGTCGCGCCAGTTGAGGGTGGTCTCGTGGGTGAGGCGGCGGGTCATGAGGTTGATGGCGGCCAGTTGGATCATGGCGGCTGATCGGTGGGGGTGGGTTTCGTAGTCGCGGGCCAGGCGGCGGTGGTGCATGAGCCAGCCGAGGGTGCGTTCGACGACCCATCGGCGTGGCTGGACGTGGAAGCCTCTGGTGGTGGGGTCGCGTTGGGCGATCTCGAGGTCGATGCCGAGTCGGGCTGCGTGTTCGACGGCCTTGGTCTTGTAGCCGTTGTCGGCCCAGGCTTTGCTTATCGTCGGGTGGAGTGCGGCGACCTTGGTCATGAGCTGGGCACCGCCCGCGGAGTCGCGGACGCTCGCGGCGGTGACGACGACGGCCAGGAGGAGGCCGAGGGTGTCGGTGACGATGTGCCGTTTGCGTCCGATGATCTTCTTGGCCGGGTCGATGCCTTGGCTGGTCAGGGGGACGCTGGCGGAAGTCTTGATGCTCTGGCTGTCGATCAGGCAGGCGCTGGGCTGGCTGGCGCGGCCTTCGGCCTTTCGGACCTTGCCGCGGAGGATGCTGGTGAGCTGGTCGAAGATGCCGTCCGCTTCCCAGCGGGCGAAGTAGCCGTAGACGGTCTGGTGGGGTGTGAAGTCGTGGGGGAGGTAGCGCCAGGGTATGCCGGTGCGGTCGACGTAGAGGATGGCGTTCATCAGGGCGTGTAGGTCATGGGTGGGCTTACGGATGCCGGCGCGGGCTTGGCGCCAAGCTTCCAGGGTGGGGCGGATGAGTTCCCAGCGGGCGTCGGACAGGTCACTGGGGTAGGACTGCGAGGGCTGCATGGTGCCTGGGTATGTGGCGGCGGCCGACCTGGGCAGGGCGTGTGCTGAGGTATCCGGTGCATCGGGGCGCGGGTTTTCAGACCCGCATGAACCAGGTCGCTTCTATATGAGACGGGAGCTTTTATAAGGAACCCGGCGTATTACTGGTCCACGGATTGCCGCATAAGCCGCTTTCCTGGTAGATCGCCACTCAGGCGCCCATGCTTGATCGCTCAAAACCACAGCGAAACACCCAATATGAGGACCAAACGCTCACTCAGAGCCCATCCGTAACTGAAGCAAGGAGAATAGGTCGACTGAAGGCGCCCCCCAGGACCAATGCGTCCTGGGGGGCAGGGGTAGTGATGCGGTGACGCCAGCTCACATACCGGCGATCAACTTCTCCACCCGCTCGTCGACGGAACGGAAGGGGTCCTTGCACAGCACGGTGCGCTGCGCCTGGTCGTTGAGCTTGAGGTGGACCCAGTCGACGGTGAAGTCCCGCCGCTGCTCCTGGGCCCGTCGGATGAAGTCGCCGCGCAGCCGCGCCCTGGTGGTCTGCGGGGGCACGGACTTGCCCTCGAAGATCTTCATGTCGTTGCAGATGCGGGCTGCCTGCCCCTTGCGCTCCAGCAGGTAGTACAGCCCCCGTCGCCGGTGGATGTCGTGGTAGGCGAGGTCTATCTGAGCGACCCTCGGATTCGACATGGTCATGTTGTGCTTGGCGCGGTACCGCTCGATGAGCTGGTACTTCATGACCCAGTCGATCTCGGTGCCGATCCGGTCGAGGTCCTCGGCCTCGATGGCGTCCAGAGTGCGGCCCCACAGCTCGAGGACCTGGGCGACGGTGCCGGTGCGGATGCCCCGGCGGTCGACGAAGTCCACGGCCTTCTCGTAGTACTCGCGCTGCACCTCTATGGCCGAGGCCTCACGGCCGCTGGCGAGGCGCACCTTGCGCTGTCCTGTGATGTCGTGGCTGACCTCGCGGATGGCCCGGATCGGGTTCTCCAGGGTGAGGTCGCGCATCACCGTGCCCGCCTCGATCATGCGGAGCACCAGGTCGGTCGCGCCGACCTTGAGCAGCATGGTCGTCTCGGACATGTTGGAGTCGCCGACGATGACGTGGAGGCGGCGGTACCGCTCCGCGTCGGCGTGCGGTTCGTCCCTGGTGTTGATGATCGGCCGGGAACGCGTCGTCGCGGAGCTGACGCCCTCCCAGATGTGCTCGGCACGCTGGCTCACGCAGTAGACGGCTCCGCGCGGGGTCTGCAGCACCTTTCCCGCACCGCAGATCAGCTGCCGGGTGACGAGGAACGGAATGAGGATGTCCGCGAGCCGGGAGAATTCTCCGTGCCGGGCCACGAGGTAGTTCTCGTGGCACCCGTAGGAGTTTCCCGCCGAGTCGGTGTTGTTCTTGAAGAGATAGACGTCGCCCGCGATTCCCTCCTCGTGCAGGCGGCGTTCGGCGTCGACGAGCAGGCCCTCGAGAATGCGTTCGCCCGCCTTGTCGTGCGTGACCAGTTCGGTCACGTCGTCGCATTCCGGGGTTGCGTATTCCGGATGCGATCCCACGTCGAGGTACAGGCGGGCGCCGTTCCGCAGGAAGACATTGCTGCTGCGGCCCCATGACACAACACGGCGGAAGAGGTAGCGCGCCACTTCGTCAGGTGACAGTCGGCGCTGTCCCCTGAACGTGCACGTGACGCCGTACTCGTTCTCCAGCCCGAAAATGCGGCGGTCCATGACTGAACATTACGCCTTACGGCCTGAGCTGAAACCGGGTTCGGCAGCACCGTTTCGATCATTTTCCGATCCGGCCGCAACACCGGCCACGACATCGGACGTACGGCCGGGAACTGCGAGGACCCTTCCGGTGGTCAGCAGGACCAGCAGAGCGGCCACTCCCCCGGCCCCCGCGACGGCGAAGCTCCACGCCGTCCCGCCGAGCTCGACGGCCGGGCCCGCCACGGCCGTCCCCGCCGCCGCGCCCACCCCGAACGTCGTCACGAGCCAGGAGAACGCCTCGGTCACCGTGCCCCGGGGCGCGTGCCGGTCCACGACGATGAAGGAGCAGGCGATCGCCGGCGCCAGGAACACTCCGGCCAGCGCGGCCAGCGCGGTCATGGCGGGCACCCCGGGCGTCAGCATCAGCGGCAGGTAGCCGAGGGCCAGCAGCGCGACGACGACCCGCAGCCGCCGCTCGGGCGCCCCGGCCCACTGCCGGGCGCCGTAGACCGAGCCGCCGACCAGCGCCCCCAGGCCGAGCGCCGCCATCAGCCAGCCGTACACGGACTCCTGGCCGTGGTCGTCGGCGTAGGCGACGCCCGCGACGGTGATCGAGCCGAGCGCCAGCCCGACGAAGAAGAACGCGCCGAGGAGCGCCAGCAGCCCCGGGGAGCGCAGCGCGCCGAGCCAATGGGCCTCGCGGGGTGCGGAGCGCCAGGTGCGGGAGGGCTCGGACAGCACCACGGACAGCGCCCCCAGGACGCCTATGGCGTTGATGACCAGGAGGGCGGCGGCCGGCGACCAGAGCGACACGAGGACCGTCACGAGGAGGGGCCCGACGGTGAACATGACCTCCTGGGCCACCGCGTCCATCGCGTAGGCGCGGTGCACCCGGTCCTCGGTGCCGAGCACGGTCGGCCACAGGGCGCGCAGCCCGCCCTCCAGCGGTGGCGTGAAGACACCGGCCACGATCACGGCCGCGTAGGCCAGCAGGAGCATGTCCAGGCCCACCAGGGCCAGGAGGGCCATGCCGAGCGCGGAGAGCACCGCGGCGGGGAGCTGGACGCGCGGCTGCCCGTGCAGGTCCACGGCCCTGCCCAGCAGGGGCTGGCCCACGGCCGTGGCGAGGCCGTACGCGGCGGCCAGGGCACCGGCCAGCGTGTAGCTGCCGCCCTCGGCCCGGGTGAACAGGACGATGGCGATGTGGGCCGTGCCGTTCGGCAGGCGTCCCACCAGCGTCCCCGTCAGCAGCCGGGCGGCA
Organism: Streptomyces sp. B1I3; assembly: GCF_030816615.1. NCBI lineage: Bacteria > Bacillati > Actinomycetota > Actinomycetes > Kitasatosporales > Streptomycetaceae > Streptomyces > Streptomyces sp. B1I3. Next base: position 6,445,893 of record NZ_JAUSYD010000001.1, on the reverse strand, counting down.
TGCCGCGCCCTGAGGATGTCCAGATATCCCGCGGCCATGTTTCCGCCCCTCTCCCCCGGCGGGTGCCGCATGTGCCGCACCCTCGGGGTTTTACGTATAACGTCGCTCTCATACGTACCATGTGCGCAGTCCGCGAGTCCATCCCACGGCACCTGTCCGGTTCAGCACGGAGGCACGAGTGAGCAGCGCGCAGCAGCCGGCCCCACCCCGCCCCACCAGCCGTGACGTCGCGCGCGCCGCGGACGTCTCCCAGGCCACGGTGTCGCTGGTGCTCGGCGGGAAATGGCGCGGGAGGGTCTCCGAGGCGACCGCCGAACGCGTACGTGGCAGCGCCAGGGAGCTGGGTTACCGGCCCAACCTGGCCGCCCGCAGCCTGCGGCTCGGCCGTACCCGCACGGCCCTCCTCGTCGTGCCCGCGCTGACCAACGAGTTCTTCGCCCGGGTCTACTCCGGCGCCGCCGCCGTCGCGGCCGAGCACGACTTCGGCGTGGTGCTCTACCCGTCGCCCGACGGCACCGGCCCGGCCCGGGACCCGTTCGCCTCCGCCCGCGCGGCCCTGGACGGGGTGATCGCCTCCTCCATGGCCGCCGAGGCCCTGGGAGCCCTGCGGGGCGCCGACCTCCCCCTGGTGATGCTGGACAGCGATCCCGGGGACCCCGGCCCGGCGGCCCACGTGAACCTGGACATCGCGGACGGCATGCGCCAGGTGGCGGAGCATCTGCTCGGCCTGGGCCACCGCCGCTTGGTCCACCTCGCCTCCGCCGTGGACACCTGGACCTTCACGGTGCGCGCCCAGGCCCTCGCGCGGGCCGTGCGGGACGTCCCGGACGCCGCCCTGCGCACCGTGCCGGCGGCGCTGGACGTCGGGGCCGGGCGGGAGGCCGTGGAGAAGGTGCTCGCGGCTCCGGGGCCGCTGCCGACCGCGATCGTCTGCGACGACGACATCCTGGCCGCGGGGGCCTGCAAGGCCGTACGCAGGCGTGGGCTGAGGGTGCCCGAGGACATCTCCGTGACCGGCTTCGACGACCTGGCCCTGGCCACCGCCGTGGAGCCCGAGCTCACCACGGTCCGGCTGCCGGCCGAGCAGGTGGGCGAGCGCGGCATGAGGGCGCTGCTCGCCGTCCTGGACGGCCGCCCGGCGGAGCAGGGCGACCTGCCCGTGCGGCTGACGGTCCGCGGCTCCACCGCCCCGCCGGCCGTCGCTCCCGCCCACTCATGACGGTGCCCCCGGCCGCCGTACGCGACGGCCGGGGGCACCGGACACCCGGGGTTACTCCTGCGTGGACGTGCCGGTGCCCCCGGCCGGGGCGTCCGGGGCGTCGTCCTCATTGTCCGACGGTGCGTCCGTGGGGGTGGATCCCGCGCCGTCCGCGTCCAGCAGCCTCGTCAGCTGCCGCCCGACGATCCGCTTGAACTTGCGCTGCTGCGGCCGCGTACGGTCCAGGACCGCGACCTCGAACCGCTCGGCGGGGATCTCCCGCTCATTGCCGTTGGCCTCGCGGGACAGCGCCTGCACGGCCAGCTTCAGCGCCTCGGCGAGCGACATCCCGTCGCGGTGGCGCTGGTCCAGGAAGCTGCTGATCTGCTCCGCGTTGCCACCGACCGCGACCGAGCCGTGCTCGTCCACGATCGAGCCGTCGTGCGGCAGCCGGTAGATCTGGTCGCCCTCGGGACCGTCGCCGACCTCGGCGACCACCAGCTCCACCTCGTACGGCTTCTCCGCCTGGCTGGAGAAGATGGTGCCGAGCGTCTGCGCGTAGACGTTGGCCAGTCCCCGCGCCGTCACGTCGTCACGGTCGTAGGTGTAGCCGCGCAGATCGGCGTAGCGCACGCCGCCGATGCGGAGGTTCTCGTACTCGTTGTACTTGCCGGCGGCGGCGAAGCCGATCCGGTCGTAGATCTCGCTGAACTTGTGCAGCGCACGGGACGGGTTCTCGCCGACGAACACAATGCCGTCGGCGTACTGCAGCACAACCAGGCTGCGACCGCGGGCGATGCCCTTGCGGGCGTATTCCGCCCGGTCGGCCATGGCCTGCTGGGGTGAGACATAGAACGGCGTCGACACCGGCTATCCGTCCCTTTCTGTCAGTGACGAGTGCATCTCAAAAGCTTCCGGCCCGGTCAGAGCAGCGCGGCGCGCGGGCCGTCGGGCTGCTCGAGCCGGCGCTCCAGGATCGACCGCGCGATCGCGGCGGACTCCGTTTCGTCGAGCTTGCGGAAGCCCTCGTCGGTGATGACGGTGACGATCGGGTAGATGCGGCGGGCCACGTCCGGCCCGCCGGTCGCCGAGTCGTCGTCGGCCGCGTCGTACAGCGCCTGGACGACCAGGGTGAGCGACTGCTCCTCCGTCAGGTCCTCGCGGTAGAGCTTCTTCATCGACCCGCGGGCGAACACCGAGCCGGAGCCTGTGGCCGCGTACCCGTGCTCCTCGGAACGGCCGCCGGTGACGTCGTAGGAGAAGATCCGGCCCTTCTCGCGGTCGACGTCGTACCCGGCGAACAGCGGGACGACCGCCAGGCCCTGCATGGCCATCGCCAGGTTGCTGCGGATCATCGTGGAAAGACGGTTGGCCTTGCCCTCCAGGGAGAGGGTGGCGCCCTCCACCTTCTCGAAGTGCTCCAGCTCCAGCTGGAACAGCTTCACCATCTCCACGGCGAGGCCCGCCGTGCCCGCGATGCCCACGGCGGAGTACTCGTCGGCGGGGAACACCTTCTCGATGTCGCGCTGGGCGATCATGTTGCCCATGGTCGCCCGCCGGTCACCGGCGAGGACCACCCCGCCGGGGAACGAGGCGGCGACGATGGTCGTCCCGTGCGGCGCCTCGATCGCACCCTGCAGCGGCGGCAGGGTGCGGTTGCCCGGAAGCATCGAGGGTGAGTGGTCGGACAGGAAGTCCATGAACGAGGACGAACCCGGCGTCAGGAAGGCAGCTGGTAGACGCCCGGTGCTACGAGTGTTGGCTTCCACGCGTTTCCCTCCAGGTATGCGATGGCCCTGCGCAAGGAGTCAGGATCATCCCCCAACTTGCCGATGGCCGAATTGCAGTTGAAGCAGTACGCCACGGACCCTACCCGTCCGGTGGCGGCGATCAACCTCGCCCTGATGCAGAAGCGCTTCCGCGGGACGACCCTGCGTGCGTGCGGGTCGTCCCGCGGAAGCGTCCGCCGGTGGCGGGAGCCTGCCGGCGAGCAGTTCCCCGGGGCCGGGCCCGGGCTACTCGCCACCCTTCTGCACGAACGACCGCACGAAGTCCTCGGCATTGGACTCGAGCACGTCGTCGATCTCGTCGAGGACGTCGTCGACGTCGTCGCTCAGCTTCTCCTGGCGCTCCTGGAGGTCCGCGGACGCCTGCGCGTCCTGCGCCTGCTCCTCGGTCTCCTCGGTGGAACGCGTCGCCTTCTGCTGTCCGCCGCCGGTGTCCTTGGTCGCCATATAGCTCACCCCGCTCGGTTCGAAGCATTCGAAGCACTTGATCAGACCCTACCTACGGGGTCCGACATCGGCCCGGTACTTGTGTCAACGTCCCCAGGTCATCTGATTGATTCCCAGCCGGAGCGCATTTCAGCCCCCCGTCAGCGTCCGGACCAGCTCTTCCGCCGTGCGGCAGCGGTCCAGCAGCTCCTTCACGTGACTACGTGTACCGCGCAGCGGTTCCATCGTGGGCACCCGTTGCAGGGAGTCACGATCGGGCAGGTCGAAGATGACCGAGTCCCAGGAGGCCGCGGCCACGTCGTCGGCGTACTGCTCCAGGCAGCGGCCACGGAAATAGGCCCTGGTGTCCTCGGGCGGCTTCGTACGGGCCCGCTCGACGTCGTTCTCGTCGAGCAGGCGCTTCATCTTCCCGCGGGCCGCCAGGCGGTTGTACAGGCCCTTCTCGGGCCGTACGTCCGCGTACTGGAGGTCCACCAGGTGCAGGCGCGGCGCGTCCCAGTCCAGGCCGTCACGGCGCCGGTAGCCCTCCATGAGCTCCCGCTTGGCGATCCAGTCCAGCTCGCCCGACAGGCTCATGGGGTCGTTCTCCAGGCGGTTGAGCGTGTCCTCCCAGCGGAGCAGGACGTCCTTGGTCTGCTCGTCGGCGTCCGCGCCGTACCGCTCCTCGACGTACTTGCGCCCCAGTTCGAAGTACTCCATCTGCAACTGCACCGCGGTCAGTGTCCGGCCGCTACGGAGCGTGATCAACTGCTGGAGCGTCGGATCGTGCGAGACCTGGTGCAGGGTGCGCACCGGCTGGTCGATCGCGAGGTCGACGTTGATGAAGCCGTCCTCGATCATGGCCAGGACCAGCGAGGTCGTGCCGAGCTTGAGGTAGGTCGAGATCTCGGAGAGGTTCGCGTCCCCGATGATCACATGCAGCCTGCGGTACTTCTCGGCGTCGGAGTGGGGCTCGTCGCGGGTGTTGATGATGGGGCGCTTCAGCGTGGTCTCGAGGCCCACCTCCACCTCGAAGTAGTCGGCGCGCTGGCTGATCTGGAAGCCGTGCTCGTTGCCGTCCTGGCCGATGCCGACCCGGCCGGCGCCGGTCACCACCTGGCGGGAGACGAAGAACGGGGTCAGGTGGCGCACGATGTCGGAGAAGGGGGTCTCCCTCCTCATCAGGTAGTTCTCGTGCGTGCCGTAGGACGCGCCCTTGTTGTCGGTGTTGTTCTTGTAGAGGTGGATCGGCTGTGCGCCCGGGATCGCGGCGGCCCGCTCGGCGGCCTGCGCCATCACTCGTTCGCCGGCCTTGTCCCAGAGCACCGCGTCCATCGGGTTGGTGATCTCGGGTGAGCTGTATTCGGGGTGCGCGTGGTCGACGTAGAGCCGGGCACCGTTGGTGAGGATGACATTGGCGAGGCCGATGTCCTCATCGGTGAGCTGGCTGGAGTCGGCGGTCTCACGGGCGAGGTCGAAGCCTCGCGCGTCGCGCAGCGGATTCTCCTCCTCGAAATCCCAGCGGGCGCGGCGCGCCCGGTGCATCGCCGCCGCGTACGCGTTGACGATCTGGGACGAGGTGAGCATGGCATTGGCGTTGGGTTGACCGGGGACGGAGATCCCGTACTCCGTCTCGATGCCCATTACTCGCCGTACGGTCATGCGGCCCTCCTTGCCCGGCGGTGCTCCCGTCCGGGAGCGCCGCTCAAGTACCGCTGCTGGTTCCTGCGCGTGCGGTGCCCGTCCCCGCACTGCGCGACTCGGCGGTACAGCAGAGCCTAGAGCGCCCATGCGCCGGTGGGGAGATCAATTACGTCATTGTTCGGGTGAGGCCGGAACTACCGGGAAAACGGCCGGCTGCGGACGCCCGGCAGGGCGTCCGCAGCCGGTCTGCGTTTTACAGGTACTGTCCGGTATTTGCCACCGTGTCGATGGAACGACCGGTGTCCGCGCCCTGCTTTCCGGTGACGAGTGTGCGGATGAACACGATCCGCTCGCCCTTCTTTCCGGAAATCCTGGCCCAGTCGTCCGGGTTGGTGGTGTTGGGCAGGTCCTCGTTCTCCTTGAACTCGTCCACACACGCCTGGAGGAGATGGGAGACGCGCAGGCCCTTCTGGCCCTGGTCGAGGAATGCCTTGATGGCCATTTTCTTCGCCCGGTCCACGATGTTCTGAATCATCGCTCCGGAGTTGAAGTCCTTGAAGTACAGGACTTCCTTGTCGCCGTTCGCATAGGTGACCTCGAGGAAGCGGTTCTCCTCGGATTCCGTGTACATCCGCTCCACGACCGACTGGATCATGGCGTGGGCGGCGGCCTCCCTCGACCCCGTGTGCTCGGCCAGGTCGTCCGCGTGCAGCGGGAGCGACGAGGTGAGGTACTTCGCGAAGATGTCCTTCGCGGCCTCCGCGTCCGGGCGCTCGATCTTGATCTTCACATCGAGACGGCCGGGCCGCAGGATGGCGGGGTCGATCATGTCCTCGCGGTTGGAGGCACCGATGACGATGACGTTCTCCAGGCCCTCCACACCGTCGATCTCGGCGAGCAGCTGGGGGACGATGGTGTTCTCCACGTCCGAGCTGACACCGGAGCCACGGGTGCGGAAGAGGGATTCCATCTCGTCGAAGAAGACGATGACGGGGGTGCCCTCGCTCGCCTTCTCCCGGGCACGCTGGAAGACGAGGCGGATGTGCCGCTCGGTCTCACCGACGTACTTGTTGAGGAGTTCGGGGCCCTTGATGTTGAGGAAGTAGCTCTTCCCCGCGGGCTGGCCGGTGACCTCGGCGACCTTCTTGGCCAGGGAGTTGGCCACGGCCTTGGCGATGAGTGTCTTGCCGCAGCCGGGAGGGCCGTAGAGCAGGATGCCCTTCGGCGGGCGCAGTTCGTGCTCCTTGAAGAGGTCGGGGTGGAGGTAGGGGAGCTCGACCGCGTCACGGATCAGCTCGATCTGGTCTCCCAGGCCGCCGATCTTGTCGTAGTCGATGTCCGGAACCTCTTCGAGGACGAGTTCTTCGACCTCGCTCTTGGGCACCACTTCGTAGACGTAGCCCGACCTGGGTTCGAGCAGGAGGGCGTCGCCGGGACGGATGGTGATGTCCAGCAGCGGCTCGGCGAGCCGCACCACCCGTTCCTCGTCGGTGTGCCCGACGACCAGGGCGCGCTCGCCGTCCTCAAGGATCTCCTTGAGGGTGACGATGTCCCCGGCCCGCTCGAATTCCATGGCCTCGACCACGTTGAGCGCTTCGTTGAGCATGACTTCCTGGCCTCGCCGGAGGCCGTCGAGCTCGACGCTGGGGCTGACGTTCACCCGGAGCTTGCGGCCCCCGGTGAAGATGTCGCAGGTGCCGTCCTCGTTGGCCTGCAGGAAGACACCGAAGCCGGCCGGTGGCTGAGCGAGCCGGTCGACCTCCTCCTTGAGGGCCACGATCTGGTCGCGGGCCTCCCGGAGCGTGCCGGCGAGCCGCTCGTTCTGCGCGGACACACCTGCCACGCTGGTCTGCAACTCGACGATCCGCTCTTCGAGAATCCTCGTATGACGCGGAGAGTCGGCGAGCTTACGTCGCAGGACGGCGATTTCCTGCTCGAGATAGGCAACCTGGCCGGCTGGGTCTTCTGACCCCCGCCCGGGCCGGATGCCGCGGTTGATGTCGTCGTCGTGGGCTGCCACGGTCCTCACCTCCTCCAAGGGGAGCTGGACGCTTCCTGACCCTACCTGGGTGAGTGATGATTGAAACCCCTAGATCACAAAGACCTGGGAGCGTGTCCGATCTTCACCCTTGCGCCCTCCCTCACGCCAAGGGAATACCCACCCTTCGGCATCGGAAAGCCGCCGGTTGTATCGTCGAAGCGTTCAACACCCGTCAGGGCTGGCTTCAATTGGTGCAGATACGCAGGGAACGGCAGGACACATGACCGTGCAGCAGGACGCTCCGGGCGACAGTGACGCGCAGGATCTCGAGGTCTGGATCGACCAGGATCTCTGTACGGGCGACGGCATCTGCGTGCAGTACGCCCCCGAGGTGTTCGAGCTCGACATCGACGGACTGGCGTACGTGAAGAGCGCCGACGACGAGCTCCTCCAGGACAAGGGGGCCACTACTCCGGTGCCGCTGCCGCTGCTCCAGGACGTGGTGGATTCGGCCAAGGAGTGCCCGGGCGACTGCATCCATGTACGTCGCGTCTCGGACAACGTGGAAGTCTTCGGCCCGGACGCGGCCTGAGGGAAGGTCCCGGCCCGGAGACGGCCGGAGGGAGGTCTCCGGCCGTGACGCGGCCCGCGGGGCAGCCGGCCCTCAGTGCCTCAGGCACTCAGCTCGGTCGCCCCGGCGGACTTCACGAACGCGTTGCCCTTCCACTGCCAGGAGGCGCTCTCCCGCACGTCGGGACAGCAGCGCGGTACGTCGAGCGAGGAGTAGCCGAGCAGGGTCGCCGAGATCTTGCCGCCGCGGACCGCGAAGTCGGTGACGGTCAGCTTCTGAGCGGGGTCCACCAGGGTCGCCACGACCCGGGGTGCGGCCCCGCTCGTCTGTGTCAGGACGTAGACGCCACTGGGCGGGGTGCCGGATCCGGCCGCGCAGTGGACCACGGCGACTGTTTCCGGCCTGCCGTCGCCGTCGAGGTCGCCGGGTGCCTCCTCGGCCACGGTCCGGCCGGCGGTACCGCAGTCGAGCGGGAAGGCGACCCGCTCCGGGTCGGGGGCGGCGGCCGGTGCGCTGCCGTGCGAGACGCCGGCGCCGTGCTCGGACGCCGAGGCCGTCGCGGTGGCCCCGGCGGGCTGCAGGAACCCTGCGGCGGCGACGACGGCGGCCATCGCCGCGGCCGTGGCGAGCCAGTGCACCGGCTTGGCGTCGGTGTGCGCGAGGTCCGGGAGCGCGGAGGTCTGCACGCGGTATGTCTCCTGTGGTTCCTGGAGGCCTGGGCAGGCGGTGCCGAGCGGGCCGGCGGTGCGGGGGGTGGCCAGCATCGTGCCACACCTCACACCGCAAGGGAACGGCGGGGTCGCCGCCGGCCGCCGCGCGGTATGCGAAGGCGCCGCCGGCGGGCTCCCGGGTCGGTCCGGGGAACTCGGCGGCGGCGCCCGTGCGTTGTGCGGGTTCAGTCGCGGGTGGCGGAGCCGCTCCGGCTGCCGGGACCGTCGTAGTCGTCACCGTAGGCGCCCTTGGAGGGGCGGCGGCGGCGCAGCGGCGGCTCGACGCCGTCCGCCAGGCGGCGGGCGGTGACAAGGAAGCCGGTGTGGCCGATCATCCGGTGGTCGGGACGGACGGCCAGGCCCTCGACGTGCCAGTTGCGGATCATCGACTCCCAGGGCTGCGGTTCGGCGAAGCAGCCGATCTCGCGGATGGACTCGACGGTCCGCGAGAGCTGGGTGGTGGTGGCGACGTACGCGCAGAGGATGCCGCCGGGCACGAGTGCCTTGGAGACGGCCTCGAGGCACTCCCAGGGGGCGAGCATGTCCAGGACGACACGGTCGACGTCGGTGTCCGAGAGGTTGTCCTGGAGGTCACCGACGGTGAGCTGCCAGGCGGGGTGCGGGGAGCCGAAGTAGCGCTCGACGTTCTGCTGGGCGATCTCGGCGAAGTCCTCGCGGCGCTCGTAGGAGTGCAGCATGCCCTGCTCGCCGATGGCGCGCAGGAGGAAGGTACTGAGGGCTCCGGAGCCGACGCCGGCTTCGACGACGCGGGCGCCGGGGAAGATGTCGCCGAAGGCCAGGATCTGCCCCGCGTCCTTGGGATAGACCACGGCGGCGCCGCGGGGCATGGACAGGACGTAGTCGGGGAGCAGGGGGCGCAGCGCGAGGTAGGCGACGTTTCCCGTGGTACGGACAACACTGCCCTCGGGAGCACCGATCAGCTCGTCGTGCGGGAAAGAACCCTTGTGGGTGTGGAAGTTCTTTCCGGCCTCGAGCGTGAACGTGTAGTGGCGTCCCTTGGGGTCGGTGAGCTGGACCTGGTCCCCGACTTTGAATGGGCCGCGACGGCGGGCGGCACCGGTCGGTTCGGACATGTGACCAGCCTACCGGTATTTACGGGCCCCCTTTCCGGGGGCCGCGACCGGCCGTCGCCCGTGGTGGTCGCGGTCAGGCCGCAGGGCGGGCCATGGCCGCGACGAACGCGCGTTCGACGTCGGCGGTGGACAGCACGCCGTAGATCTCACCGGTCTCCTCGACGACCAGGTACTCGGTGGCCGGGGTCGCCTTGAGCCGGTCCAGGAGTGCCTCGCCCGCGAGCTCGGCCGGGACCCTCATGCCGTCGGTGAGGTCCTGGGCGAGGCCGCTCACCGCGACCCAGGGGCGGCGGTGCTCCGGGACGCCGACGATGGCCGCCTCGCGGACGACTCCCTTGGGGTTGCCGTGGCCGTCGACGACGACGAGGGCGCGGGCACCGGCTTCGTTGGCACGGCGCAGCGCCTCGGAGAGCGGGGTGGCGGACTCGACCGGGACTGCGCGCCGGGTGAGCGCGCGGGCCCGCAGGTCCGGAAGGTGTTCGCGCAGCCGGGCCATGCGCAGGCTGTTGCCGGCTCCGGTCCAGATGATGCCGGCGAGGATGGCCGCGAGCAGGGCGTCGGTGACGGTCTCCACACCGCTGATCTCGCTGGTGGCGTTGCCGAGAGCACCGGTGTGCGTGAGGAGCGGGAGGCCGATGAGGACGGTGACGGCCAGACCCCGGCCGACCCACGCCGCGGCGACGGTGCCGCTCATGGGCCTGCCCGTGATCTTCCAGACGACGGCGCGCAGCATCCGGCCACCGTCCAGGGGCAGGCCCGGGAGCAGGTTGAAGGCGGCGACGATGAGGTTGGAGACCATCAGCCCGGCCAGGAGGACGCCCGGGACGGTACCCGCCTCGACGAACTGGAGCGGGATGTAGAAGACGCCGCCCAGCACGAGGGAGAGCAGGGGGCCCACGAAGGCGAGGACGAACTCGCGTCCGGGGGTCTCGCTCTCCTTCTCGATCTCGGAGACGCCACCGAAGAACTGGAGCTGGATGCGCCGGACGGGCAGTTTGTAGCGCAGCGCGGCGACGGTGTGGGCGAGCTCGTGCACGAGGACGGAGGCGTAGAAGGCGATCGCGAAGAAGAGCGCGACCAGGTAGCGGGCTCCGCCGAGCTCGGGCAGGACGCGGTCGAGCTGGCCGCCGAAGACCCAGGTGATCAGTGCGGCGACGACGAACCAGCTGGGCGCCACGTACACGGGCACGCCGAAGGGACGACCCATGAGGAGGCCGCCACCGGGATCTTCCTGGCGTCGCCGTGCGCCCTTCCCGGGTCCGGTGCCGGGGTCCTTCCCCCCTGCGCCGGGCTGTGGGCGCTCGCTGTCGCCGCTCTCGTCCACGAGGTCCCTTCGGTCGATGGCGTCTGCCACGATCATGCAGTGTGCGAGCTCTGTGGTCGATGGTATGCCGCTCGGTGTCGGTGGCGGGCCGTAGGGTCTGCGACATGACCTCCGTATCGCGCCCGCCTCAGCCACCCTCGTCCCTGTCGCCCTCGCGCGCGAGCGATTTCATGCAGTGCCCCCTGCTCTACCGCTTCCGGGTGATCGACAAGCTGCCCGAGAAGCCCAGCGAGGCGGCTACCCGAGGCACGCTGGTGCACGCCGTGCTCGAGCGGCTGTTCGACGCCCCGGCGGGGGACCGTACGGCTCCTCGGGCCAAGGCGCTGATCCCCGGTCAGTGGGACCGGCTGCTCGAGTCGAAGCCGGAACTGACCGGGCTCTTCGCCGAGGACCCGGACGGAGAGCGGCTCGCGGAGTGGCTGGACCAGGCGGAGCGGCTCGTGGAGCGGTGGTTCTCCCTGGAGGACCCGACGCGCCTGGAGCCGGCCGAGCGGGAGCTGTTCGTCGAGACGGAGCTGGAGTCGGGGCTGCGGCTGCGCGGGGTGATCGACCGCGTCGACGTCGCTCCGACCGGTGAGGTCCGGATCGTGGACTACAAGACGGGCAAGGCCCCGCGGCCGGAGTACGCCGAGGGCGCGCTCTTCCAGATGAAGTTCTACGCGCTGGTGATCTGGCGCCTGAAGAACGTCGTCCCGCGCCGGCTGCAGCTGGTCTACCTCGGCAGTGGTGACGTGCTCACCTACGACCCGGTTCCGGCCGACCTGGAGCGGGTGGAGCGCAAGCTGCTGGCCCTCTGGAAGGCGATCCGGCTGGCCACGGAGACGGGCGAGTGGCGGCCGAGGCCCACGAAGCTGTGCGGCTGGTGCGACCACCGGGCGGTCTGTCCCGAGTTCGGCGGGACTCCCCCGGTCTATCCCCTGCCGATCCGCCCGGCGGAGTCGGTGGAGGGTGTGCAGGGCACAATGGAGCCGGTCCGGGCCGAGGCCGGCCGACCGGCGGCCCTCGAAGGCCCATGAAGGAGATTCCGTGGCTATCCGCGTCCTGCTGGTCGATGATCAACCGCTGCTGCGCACCGGTTTCCGGATGATTCTGGAGGCGGAGGGGGACCTCGCGGTGGTCGGCGAGGCCGGTGACGGCCTGCAGGCCATCGATCAGGTGCGCGCACTCCAGCCCGATGTCGTGCTGATGGACATCCGGATGCCGCGGATGGACGGCGTCGAGGCGACCCGGCAGATCACGGGCCCCGGCCGCGACGGCCCGGCGAAGGTCCTGGTGCTGACGACCTTCGATCTCGACGAGTACGTCGTGGAGGCGCTGCGCGCGGGCGCGAGCGGCTTCCTGCTGAAGGACGCTCCCGCCAATGAGCTGGTGCAGGCCATCCGGGTGGTGGCCGCGGGCGAGGCGATGCTCGCGCCGAGCATCACGCGCCGGCTGCTCGACAAGTACGCGGATCACCTGCCCTCGGGCGAGGAGTCCGTGCCGGACGCCCTGCACACCCTCACGGAGCGTGAGGTGGAGGTGCTGAAGCTGGTGGCGCGGGGGCTGTCCAACGCGGAGATCGCGGCCGACCTGTTCGTCAGCGAGACGACGGTCAAGACGCATGTGGGTCATGTCCTGACGAAGCTGGGCCTGCGCGACCGCGTGCAGGCGGCCGTCTACGCCTACGAGAGCGGTCTGGTGCGCCCCGGCGCCCAGTGACGCGCCACCGGCACGGCGATGCGGTCCGGGGCCGACGGCCCCGGACCGCATCGCCGTATGAGCAGGTGTCAGGAAGCGGTGCCGCGGCCGAGCTCCCAGAGCTGCAGGTCGGCCGAGGAGGTGACAGCCCACTCGACGCCGTTCAGGTCGTCGAGCGAGGCGACGTACTGCTTGCCCTGCCAGACCGGGATGACCGGAGCGTCCTCGGCCACGATGTTCTGGATCTTCGTGAAGGTGTCGGCCGCGGCGCTGCGGTCCGCCTCGCGCCGGGACTGCGGAATGAGTGTCTTCTGGATGGTGTCCGACCGGTAGGGCGAGTTGAGGAAGTTGTCCTCGTCGAGGAACGGCGCCGTGTAGGTGTCCGGGTCCGGGAAGTCCGGGAACCAGCCCATTCCGTACACCGCGTACTCGCCCTTGCTCTGCGCCGGCCGGAACTTCGCCCACTCGGTGCCTTCGGCCTTGACCTCGAAGAGCTTCGAGTCGTTGAGCTGCTTCGCCAGCATCTCGTACTCGGCCTTGGTCGCGGGACCGTAGTGGTCGGTCGTGTAGTGGAGCGTGAACTTCACAGGCGTGTCTATGCCCGCCTTCTCCAGGATCCCGGCGGCCTTGGAGGCGTCGGGGTCGCCGTACTTGTTGAAGAAGGAGTTGGTGTGGTTGGTGATACCGGACGGGATCAGGGAGTACAGCGGCTCGGCCGTGCTGCCGTACACCTTGCTCGCGACGGACCCGCGGTCGATGACCTGGGCGATGGCCTGCCGGACGGCCTTGTCCTCCACCAACGGGTCCTCGGTGTTGAACCCGAGGTAGCTGATGGCGAGACCGGGCATCTCGGTGAGCTTGATGCCGTCCTTGGGCTGGGCGAGCATCTCCTGGGCCTGCTCGGGCGACATGGTGCGGGTCATCATGTCGATCTTCTCGTCGTCGAGGGCCTTGCCCATCGCCGCCGCATCGGGGAAGGAGGTCAGCTCGACCTTGTCGTTGAGGACCTTCAGATCGCCCTTGTACTTGGGGTTCTTCGTGAAGACCATCTTCACGATCTGGTTGTCCTTGACCTCCGGCTTCATGGTGTACGGGCCGGACCCGTCCACCTGGAAGCCCTTGCGGGGCGTCTTCGCCGGGTACTTGTCCTTCTGGACGATGCCCGCGGGCGGCGTGGCGAGCTTGTACGGGAAGGTCGCGTCCGAGGTCCGCAGGTGGAAGACGACCTGGTTCTCGCCCTTGGTCTCGATCGTGTCGATGTTGGCGAGCAGACCGACGGGGCCGGATTCGTCCTTGATGTCCAGGACTCGCTGGATGGAGTACTTCACGTCGTCCGGTGTGACGGGCGTCCCGTCCGCGAAGGTGAGCCCGTCGCGCAGCGTGCAGCGGTAGCTCTCGTTCTCCGTGTCGGTGAAGGCACAGCTCTCGGCCGCCTCGGGCACCGGCTCGCCGCCGCCGCGCGGGATGTGCGTGAGGGTCTGCACCGTCTGACGGAGGACGTTCCAGACGCCGGCCTCGTAGCCGATCGCCGGGTCGAGTGGCGCCGGGGTGTCCGCGGAGGCGCTGAACTGGTCCGTCGTCCCGACAACGATGGCATCGCCCCCGTCGTCCGACCCGCCACAGGCGGCGAGCACGGGCGCGAGCAGGCCCACTACGGCCGGCAGCACCAGCGTCTTGCGGTTCATCTGGACGTTCTCCCTCATCACGGCATGCGAGAAAACTGACATTAGTAGGCGCTGCGGAAGCGCTTGACCGGCGTGATCGGGGCCCGTATCCGTTCGGTGATCACCCATGACGGCCTGTCTATGTCATGTCGGGGAATGTTTCGTGCACCCCTCCATCAATCCGGACTTTTGGGCGCCCATAACGGGCAGCCCGGCCGATCTCGAGGAGCCCGGAACGCCACGTTGAGTGAGCAAGGTCACATCCCGACCGGAATCACCTCATTGACATGCACCTGATTTACGCCCGGAGATCATCTGTCCTCCGTGACCAGACCCCGCAGGAAGGCGAGATCCACGTGCTTGAGAGAGGGCACGACCACCCGCCCCGGGCCGGGCGCGATCGGCGCCACCGACGGCACGGCGACGACACGGCAGCCGGCGGCCTCCGCCGCGGCGACGCCGGTCGCGGTGTCCTCGATGACCGCGCAGCGCCACGGGTCCGCCCCGAATCCGGCGGCCGCTGTGAGGTAGGGCTCGGGGTGGGGCTTGGTGCGGATCACCTCGTCCCCGGCCACCGTGAGTGAGAAGTGGTGCCGGCCGACCGACTCGAGCACCCGGTCGATGATGCGCCGGTGCGAGGCGGAGACCAGGGCCGTGGGCACCTCGTGGGCCGCGAGCTCGGCGAGCAGCCGTGCGGCACCCGGCATCAGCGGCACCCCGCGTCCGATGCGCTTCTCGAAGCGGTCGTTGAGCAGCACGGTGAGTTCGCCGATGGCGATGTCCGCACCGGTGGCCTCGATGAGGTAGCCGGCGCTGCGGGTCATGGGACCGCCCACGACCACGTCGCGCCAGCTCTCGTTCAGCCGGTGACCGAGATCGGCGAAGACCTCGACCTCCACGTCCCACCAGAAGCCTTCGGTGTCGACCAGTGTTCCGTCCATGTCGAGAAGGACCGCCTGCAGGGCGGATCCTTCGGCCGTACGGGTCAGGGACGCGGGGACGGTACTGGTCATCCGGTACACCTCCATGAGGGACGAGAGGGCCGGCCGCCTCCCCCGGTGGGAAGGGCGACCGGCCTGCACTGGACCGACCAGTGTACGACTCGTCCGCACCCGGCGCGCGGAGCGTCCGCCTACCGCGCGTCGAACGGTGTCTACCGTGCGTTGAAGTACTTCGCCTCGGGGTGGTGGATGACGATCGCGTCCGTGGACTGCTCCGGGTGCAGCTGGAACTCCTCGGAGAGCTCCACCCCGATGCGCCCGGGCTCCAGCAGCGCGGCGATCTTCGCCCTGTCCTCCAGGTCGGGGCAGGCCCCGTATCCCAGGGAGAAACGGGCACCGCGGTACTTCAGGGCGAACATGTCCTCGACGTCGGACGGGTCCTCGCCCGCGAATCCGAGCTCGCTGCGGACCCGCGCGTGCCAGTACTCTGCGAGCGCCTCGGCCAGCTGCACGGACAACCCGTGCAGCTCCAGGTAGTCGCGGTAGGAGTTCGCCTCGAAGAGTTCGGCGGTCGCCGTGCCGATCTTCGAGCCGACCGTGACGACCTGGAGGCCGACCACGTCGGTCTCCCCCGACTCCTCGGGCCGGAAGAAGTCCGCGAGGCAGAGCCGACGGCCCCTGCGCTGGCGCGGGAACGTGAAGCGGGTGCGCTCCGAGCCGTCCTCGTGGAGCAGGATCAGGTCGTCGCCCTTGGAGACGCAGGGGAAGTAGCCGTAGACGACGGCCGCTTCCAGCAGGTTCTCGGTCTGGAGCTTGTCGAGCCAGCCGCGCAGGTGCGGGCGGCCCTCGGTCTCCACGAGCTCCTCGTACGTCGGCCCGTCCCCGGCGCGGGCCTGCTTGAGACCCCACTGGCCCTTGAAGAGGGCGCCCTCGTCCAGCCAGGAGGCGTACTCCTTGAGCTGGATGCCCTTGACCACACGGGTTCCCCAGAACGGCGGTTCGGGGACCGGGTTGGTGACGGAGACGTCGGACCGCACGCCCTCCTGCGGCTCCTCGGCGTCCGGCAGCGGCGTGTCGCGCTTGGGAACACGACGCTGCTTGAGCTCGGGGAGCGCCGCTCCGGGGACGCCGCGCTTGACGCCGATCAGGGCATCCATGAGGCGCAGGCCCTCGAAGGCGTCACGGGCGTAGCGGACCTCGCCCTCGTAGATCTCGTGGAGGTCCTGTTCGACGTAGGCGCGGGTCAGGGCGGCGCCGCCGAGAATGACCGGGAAGTCGGCTGCCATCTTGCGCTGGTTGAGCTCCTGAAGGTTCTCCTTCATGATCACGGTCGACTTCACGAGCAGGCCGGACATCCCGATGACGTCGGCCCGGTGCTCCTCCGCGGCCTCCAGGATCGCGGAGACGGGCTGCTTGATGCCGAGGTTGACCACGTTGTAGCCGTTGTTCGACAGGATGATGTCGACGAGGTTCTTGCCGATGTCGTGGACGTCGCCGCGGACGGTGGCGAGCACGATGGTGCCCTTGCCGTCCGCGTCCGACTTCTCCATGTGCGGCTCGAGGTGCGCCACCGCGGTCTTCATGACCTCGGCGGACTGCAGCACGAACGGCAGCTGCATCTGCCCGGAGCCGAAGAGCTCACCGACGACCTTCATCCCCGCCAGGAGGGTGTCGTTGACGATGTCAAGGGCGGGCCGGGTCCGCAGGGCCTCGTCGAGGTCCGCCTCCAGGCCGTTCTTCTCGCCGTCGATGATCCGTCGCTGGAGGCGCTCGTCGAGCGGGAGGGCCAACAGCTCCTCGGCGCGCCCCTCCTTCATCGACTTCATGTTCACGCCCTCGAAGAGCTCCATGAGCTTCTGGAGCGGGTCGTAGCCCTCCGCCCGGCGGTCGTGGATGAGGTCGAGGGCGACCTTGACCTGCTCCTCCTCCAGCCGTGCGATGGGCAGGATCTTCGACGCGTGCACGATCGCGGAGTCCAGGCCGGCCTTGACGCACTCGTCGAGGAACACCGAGTTCAGCACCACGCGGGCAGCCGGGTTCAGGCCGAAGGAGATGTTGGACAGGCCCAGGGTGGTCTGGACGTCGGGGTGGCGCCG
Organism: Streptomyces sp. B1I3; assembly: GCF_030816615.1. Taxonomy (NCBI): domain Bacteria; kingdom Bacillati; phylum Actinomycetota; class Actinomycetes; order Kitasatosporales; family Streptomycetaceae; genus Streptomyces; species Streptomyces sp. B1I3. The sequence goes on along the minus strand of NZ_JAUSYD010000001.1, from coordinate 6,428,780 downwards.
CTTGAGTTCGCGGATCGCCTCGATCGTGGCCTCCCCGTCCTTGCGGGACTCCTCCTGACCGGTGCAGATGGTGAAGGTGAGGCAGTCGATGAGGATGTCCGACTCGTTGATGCCCCAGTTGGTGGTGAGGTCCTCGATCAGCCGCTCGGCGATGGCGACCTTGTGCTCGACGGTACGGGCCTGGCCCTCCTCGTCGATGGTCAGCGCGATCAGCGCCGCGCCGTGCTCCTTGGCCAGGGCGGTGACCTTCGCGAAGCGGGACTCGGGCCCGTCGCCGTCCTCGTAGTTGACGGAGTTGATGACCGCGCGGCCGCCGAGCTTCTCCAGACCGGCCCGGATGACGGGCAGCTCCGTGGAGTCCAGGACGATCGGCAGGGTCGAGGCGGTCGCGAAGCGGCCGGCCAGCTCCTCCATGTCCGCGACGCCGTCACGGCCCACGTAGTCGACACAGAGGTCGAGCATGTGCGCGCCTTCGCGGATCTGGTCGCGCGCCATCTCCACGCAGTCGTCCCAGCGGGCTTCGAGCATCGCCTCGCGGAACTTCTTCGAGCCGTTGGCGTTGGTGCGCTCACCGATCGCCAGGTACGCGGTGTCCTGACGGAAGGGAACCGTCTGGTAGAGCGAGGCGGCGCCCGGCTCGGGGCGGGGGTCGCGCGGCGCCGGGGTGAGGTCGCGGGTCCGCTCGACGACGGCCCTCAGGTGCTCGGGGGTCGTACCGCAGCAGCCGCCGATGAGCGACAGCCCGTAGTCCCGGACGAACGTCTCCTGCGAGTCGGCGAGGCCGTCGGGGCCGAGGGGGAAGTGGGCGCCGTCCTTGGTGAGGACGGGCAGGCCCGCGTTCGGCATGCACATCAGCGGCGTGCGCGAGTGACGGGCCAGATAGCGCAGGTGCTCGCTCATCTCGTCCGGACCCGTCGAGCAGTTCAGGCCGATCAGGTCGATGCCCAGCGGTTCCAGGGCGGTCAGGGCGGCGCCGATCTCGGAGCCGAGCAGCATCACGCCGGTCGTCTCGAAGGCAAGGGAGCAGATCAGCGGCACATCGACGCCCAGGGCCTCCATCGCCCGGCGCGCGCCGATCAGACTCGACTTGGTCTGGAGCAGGTCCTGGGTGGTCTCCACGATCAGGGCGTCGGCACCACCGGCGAGCAGACCCTCGGCGTTCTGCTGATAGCCGTCCCGCAGCACGTCGTACGCGATGTGGCCGAGCGACGGCAGCTTGGTGCCGGGGCCCACCGAGCCGAGCACCCAGCGCTGCCGGCCGTCCGCGGCGACGAACTCGTCGGCGACCTCGCGGGCGATCCGGGCGCCCGACTCGGACAGCTCGAAGATCCGGTCGGCGATCTCGTACTCGTTGGCAGCCGAGTGGTTCGCGCCGAAGGTGTTCGTCTCGACGCAGTCCACGCCGACGGCGAAGTACTCCTCGTGCACCGAACGGACGATGTCGGGCCGCGTCACGTTGAGGATCTCGTTGCAGCCCTCGAGGTTCTCGAAGTCCTCGAGAGTGGGGTCCTGCGCCTGGAGCATGGTGCCCATGGCACCGTCTGCCACCACCACACGGGTGGCGAGAGCCTCACGGAGCGCTGCGGCTCGGGTCCGGCTGTCAACGGAGGGGGTCGGCGACGAGGCCATGGATGTTCTCCCTGGGATGCGACGGCTGTCGGCTTTGCGCCCTTCTGTGGAGGAGGGCACGCGGCCAGCGTAGCGGGGCGGAGCCCGGGCCGGTCGCCGCGTCCCACGGGACGGACTGCATGCTGTGCGGGGCACGGCCCCGTCCGCGTGGTGGCGCAGAATCGTCGCGCGACCAGACACAGGTCGGCATCGACCGATAGTGTTCAGCATTGTCGAACCGAGGTGGAGGAGTACGGCGCGATGGCCAAGAACATCCAGTCGCTCGAGCGGGCAGCGGCGATGCTGCGCCTGCTGGCAGGCGGCGAGCGCCGGCTCGGGCTGTCCGACATCTCCTCCTCCCTGGGGCTGGCCAAAGGCACCGCCCACGGCATCCTGCGCACGCTCCAGCTCGAGGGCTTCGTCGAGCAGGACCCGGCCTCGGGTCGCTACCAGCTCGGCGCGGAGCTGCTCCGCCTGGGCAACAGCTACCTCGACGTGCACGAGCTGCGGGCCCGCGCCCTGGTGTGGACCGACGACCTGGCCCGCTCCAGCGGCGAGAGCGTCCACCTCGGCGTGCTGCACCAGCACGGCGTCCTGATCGTCCACCACGTCTTCCGGCCCGACGACAGCCGTCAGGTCCTCGAGGTCGGCGCCATGCAGCCACTGCACTCCACCGCCCTGGGCAAGGTGCTCTCGGCCTACGACCCCGTCGCGCACAGCGAGGTCGTCGAGGCGGAACGACGGGCGTTCACCCCGCGTACGGTCACGGGCTCGCAGGAGTTCGAGTCCCTGCTGGACCTGATCAGGGCGCAGGGCTGGGCGGCGGACGTGGAGGAGACCTGGGAGGGTGTGGCGGCCGTGGCCGCCCCCATCCACGACCGGCGCAGGATGCCCGTCGGCGCCGTCGCCGTGACGGGCGCCGTGGAGCGCGTCTGCACCGGCGGGGAACTGCGCCCCGAGCTCGTCGCCGCCGTACGGGACTGCGCCCGCGCCGTTTCACGGGACCTGGGTGCCGGGCGTTTCTGAGGACACCCCCGCCCGTCGATAACGATCGGGCTCCGCGCCGACTCCGCACCACAGAACTCTTGACGCGTCGTTCATTGGGGAGAAACATTGCCGTTCACCGGTCGGCATTGCCGAACACCTAACGGAAATACGCGTTAGGGTGTGACAGTGCCGATGGCCGGTCAAGCCCTCACAGGCGGCGTCCCGTATGCGACGGGTGCCCGCCTGGGGCGCGATCCACCGGAGGTACCCGGTGTTTCGCCTTCCCCCTGGACGAAGGACAAAGGAGTCGCGGGTGTCCAGCTCCGACATCTTCATCGGCGAGACCATCGGTACCGCCATACTCATCCTGCTCGGCGGCGGTGTCTGTGCCGCCGTCACGCTCAAGCGCTCCAAGGCGCGGAACGCCGGCTGGCCGGCCATCACCTTCGGGTGGGGTTTCGCCGTCCTGACCGGCGCCTACATAGCCTCCGGTGTGTCCGGCGCCCACCTCAACCCGGCGGTCACGATCGCCCTCGCGATCCAGGGCGGCACCGCGTGGAGCGACGTGCCCCTGTACCTCGCCTCCGAACTGCTCGGCGCGATGATCGGTGCCGTGCTCGTCTGGGCCGTCTACTACGGGCAGTTCCACGCGCACCTCACCGACCCCGAGATCGTCGGGGACCAGCCCCTCGAGGAGGGCATGGTCGACCAGGCGTCGGCTCCCCAGGCGGGCCCGGTGCTCGGCGTCTTCGCCACGGGTCCGGAGATCCGGCACGCGGTGCAGAACGTCGTGACGGAGGTCATCGCGACCTTCGTCCTGATCCTGGCGATCCTCACCCAGGGCCTCAACGACGAGGGCAACGGCCTCGGGGCCCTCGGTGCCCTGATCACCTCGCTGGTGGTCGTCGGCATCGGCCTCTCGCTCGGTGGCCCGACCGGTTACGCGATCAACCCGGTGCGCGACCTCGGTCCGCGCATCGTGCACGCGCTGCTGCCGCTGCCGAACAAGGGCGGTTCGGACTGGGGGTACGCCTGGGTACCGGTGGTAGGACCCCTCGTCGGTGCTGCCCTGGCCGGCGGGCTCTACAACCTCGCCTTCGCCTGAGCGGCACCCCTCACCACCACACAGACCCCGGGAGCACACCGTGACCGACGCACACACCACCGGCCCGTTCATCGCGGCCATCGACCAGGGCACCACGTCCAGCCGCTGCATCGTCTTCGACAAGGACGGCCGGATCGTCTCCGTCGACCAGAAGGAGCACGAGCAGATCTTCCCCAAGCCCGGCTGGGTCGAGCACAACGCGACCGAGATCTGGGAGAACGTCCAGGAAGTCGTCGCAGGAGCGATCGTCAAGGCCGGCATCACCTCCGCCGACGTCAAGGCGATCGGCATCACCAACCAGCGCGAGACCACCCTGCTCTGGGACAAGAACACCGGTGAGCCCGTCCACAACGCCCTCGTCTGGCAGGACACCCGCACCGACGCCCTCTGCAAGCACCTCGGCCGCAACGTCGGCCAGGACCGCTTCCGCCGCGAGACGGGCCTGCCTCTGGCGTCGTACTTCGCAGGTCCCAAGGTCCGCTGGCTGCTCGACAACGTCGAAGGGCTCCGCGAGCGCGCCGAGCGCGGCGACATCCTGTTCGGCACCATGGACTCCTGGGTCATCTGGAACCTGACCGGCGGCACCGACGGCGGCGTGCACGTCACCGACGTCACCAACGCCTCGCGCACCCTCCTGATGAACCTGCACACGATGCAGTGGGACGACCGGATCGTGCAGTCGATGGAGATCCCGCCCGCCGTGCTGCCGGAGATCCGGTCCTCCGCCGAGGTGTACGGCACCACCAAGGGCGGCGTGCTGGACGGCGTCCCGGTGGCCTCCGCGCTCGGCGACCAGCAGGCCGCGCTGTTCGGCCAGACGTGTTTCGCCCAGGGCGAGGCGAAGTCCACGTACGGCACCGGCACCTTCATGCTGATGAACACCGGTCACACCCCCGTGAACTCCTACAACGGACTGCTGACGACCGTCGGGTACCGGATCGGTGACCAGAAGGCCGTGTACGCCCTGGAGGGCTCCATCGCCGTCACCGGTTCGCTGGTGCAGTGGATGCGCGACCAGATGGGCCTGATCAAGTCCGCGGCCGAGATCGAGACGCTCGCCTCCTCCGTCGAGGACAACGGCGGCGCGTACTTCGTGCCCGCGTTCTCCGGTCTGTTCGCCCCCTACTGGCGCCCCGACGCCCGCGGGGTCATCACCGGCCTCACCCGGTACGTCACCAAGGCGCACATCGCCCGTGCCGTACTCGAGGCGACCGCCTGGCAGACCCGCGAGATCAGCGACGCCATGACCAAGGACTCCGGCGTCGAGCTGACCGCCCTGAAGGTCGACGGCGGCATGACCTCCAACAACCTGCTGATGCAGACGCTCTCCGACTTCCTGGACGCGCCCGTGGTGCGCCCCATGGTCGCCGAGACCACCTGCCTCGGCGCCGCCTACGCCGCCGGCCTCGCCGTCGGCTTCTGGCCGGACACCGACGCGCTGCGCGCCAACTGGCGCCGGGCCGCCGAGTGGACACCCCGTATGGACGCGGCGACCCGCGACCGCGAGTACAAGAGCTGGCTCAAGGCCGTCGAACGGTCCATGGGCTGGCTCGACGACGACACTGTCGAGGAGTAATCGATATGACCACCCTGCAGAGCGTCCCCGCCCTCGGGACGCATCCGGCCTCCGGCTCCCTCCCGAGCCGTGCCGAAACCCGGGAGCAGCTGTCCAAGGCGACGTACGACCTCCTGGTGATCGGCGGCGGCATCCTGGGCATCTCCACCGCCTGGCACGCCGCGCAGTCCGGACTGCGGGTGGCCCTGGTGGACGCCGGCGACTTCGCCGGCGCCACCTCCTCCGCCTCCTCCAAGCTGCTCCACGGCGGTCTGCGCTATCTGCAGACCGGCGCGGTGAAGCTGGTCGCGGAGAACCACTTCGAGCGGCGCGCGGTCTCCCGTCAGGTCGCCCCGCACCTGGCCAACCCGCTCACCTTCTACCTGCCCGTCTACAAGGGCGGCCCGCACGGCGCGGCCAAGCTGGGTGCGGGCGTCTTCGCCTACTCGGCGCTCTCCGCGTTCGGTGACGGCGTCGGCCACGTGATCAGCCCGGCACGGGCGCAGCGCGACGTGCCGGAGCTGCGTACGGACAACCTGAAGGCCGTCGCGGTCTACGGCGACGACCAGATGAACGACGCGCGGATGGCCCTGATGACGGTCCGTGCGGCCGTGGAGGCGGGCGCCGTCGTCCTGAACCACGCGGCGGTCACCGGCCTGCGCTTCACCCGGGGCCGGGTCACCGGCGCCGAGCTGAAGGACCGCCAGGACGGTACGGAGTTCGGCGTCGACGCCCGTCTCGTGCTGAACGCCACCGGCCCGTGGGTCGACCACCTGCGGAAGATGGAGGACCCGAACGCGGCCCCGTCCATACGTCTGTCCAAGGGCGCGCACCTGGTGCTCAGGCGCACCCGCCCCTGGAAGGCCGCGCTGGCCACCCCGATCGACAAGTACCGGATCACGTTCGCCCTGCCGTGGGAGGACATGCTCCTGCTCGGTACGACGGACGAGGAGTACGAGGGCGACCCGGCCGACGTCGCGGTCACCGAGAAGGACACCGCCCAGATCCTGGACGAGGCAGCCTTCTCGGTCCGCGACCAGCAGCTCTCGCGTGATCTGATCACCTACTCCTTCGCCGGGCTGCGGGTGCTCCCGGGCGGCCCGGGTGACACGTCCAAGGCCAAGCGCGAGACGGTCGTGACGGAGGGCCGCGGCGGGATGCTGTCCGTCGCGGGCGGCAAGTGGACGACGTTCCGTCACATCGGCCGCACGGTGATGAACAAGCTGGCCGCCCTGCCCGGGCACCCGCTGGCCGAGGGCATGGAGCCGATGGCGCGGCTGCCGAGGAAGCTGCCGCTGCCCGGCATCGCCAACCCGAACGCCGTCGCGCACCGGCTGCTGGTCGACGGCGGGACGCCGGGACCGCGGATGGCGGCCGAGACGGCCCGCCACCTCGCGACCCACTACGGCTCGCTCGCCTTCGACATCGCACGCCTCGCGAACGAGGATCCGGCGCTCGCCGAGCGCATCCACCCGGAAGCCCCGGAGATCTGGGCCCAGGTGGTGTACGCCCGCGACCGTGAGTGGGCCGAGACGGCGGACGACGTGCTGCGCCGCCGGACGACACTGACGATCCGGGGCCTGGCGACGGACGACATCCGGACCCGCGTCGAGGCCGTGCTGGCCGACAGGCGCTGACGCCGCACCCACGGTGAAGGGGCGGCCCCCCGGTGGGGGCCGCCCCTTCACGCGCCTGCGACGCCGGTCCACGCACGGCTCCCGCGGCGGTCCGGTCCCGCGCCCCCGCGCCGGACGGCCGGGCCCCTGCCCCGGCCCGCCCCCCGGACCGCCGGGGTCCGGGGGGCGGGATGTCCGGCCGTCCGGCCCCTGCGCCGCGACCCCCATAATGACGTCATAGATCCGATGTCTTATGTGCGAGGAGGCCGTCCATGGCCGTCACCGACGAAGCGATCGAGAAGATCAAAGGAATGATCGTCTCGGGTGCCCTGGCTCCGGGCGACCGGCTCCCCAGGGAGAGCGAACTCGCCGCCGAGCTCGGCCTCTCACGCAATTCGCTCCGCGAGGCCGTGCGTGCCCTGTCGCTGATCCGGATCCTCGACGTCCGCCAGGGCGACGGCACCTATGTCACCAGCCTGGACCCGCAGCTCCTCCTGGAGGCGCTCAGCTTCGTCGTGGACTTCCACCGCGACGACACCGTGCTGGAGTTCCTCGCCGTGCGCCGCATCCTGGAGCCCGCGGCCACGGCGATGGCGGCCCTGCGCATCGAGGAGTCACAGCTGGACGCGCTGGACGCGCAGCTGGACGCGCTGGGCACCGACCCCTCGGTGGAGGAACTGGTCGCAGGCGACCTGGAGTTCCATCGCGGGATCGTCCGGTCCTCCGGCAATTCGGTCCTCTGCTCGCTGCTGGACGGCCTGTCCGGGCCGACCACCCGGGCCAGGGTCTGGCGTGGGCTGACCCAGCAGGACGCGGTGAGCCGCACCCTGTACGAGCACCGGGCGATACTCGGCGCGCTGCGGGACCGTGACCCGGAGGCCGCCCGGTCCTGGGCGACCGTGCACGTGGCGAGTGTGGAGCAGTGGCTGCGCTCGGCGCTGTGAGCCGGCCGGCGCCGCGGCCCGGTCCGGGCCTCGGCGCTGTGAACCGGCCCGGCGCCGCGGCCCGGCCCGGACTCCGCGGCCCCACCGTCCCCGTCACCGTCACCGCCCGCGTCCGCCGTCAGCCGGTGGCGGGGCGCAGGCGCAGGCCCTGCATGCCGCCGTCGACGGCGAGCGCGGTCCCGGTCACGGAGGCGGCCGCCGGGCTCGCCAGGTAGACGACGGCGGCGGCGACCTCGTCCGCCGGGACGAGCCGTCCCAGCGGCTGGCGGGCTTCGAGCGCCGCGCGCTCCGCCACCGGGTCCTCGGCCTGTCCGAGCAGCCGGCCGATCCAGGGGGTGTCCGCGGTGCCGGGGTTGACGCAGTTCACCCGGATTCCCTCGCGGACGTGGTCGGCGGCCATGGCGAGGGTCAGGGAGAGCACCGCCCCCTTGCTCGCGCTGTAGAGGGCGCGCTGCGGCAGCCCGGCAGTGGCCGCGACGGAACAGGTCTGGGTGATCGACACCGCGCCGGGGCGACCGGCCGCGGACCGGCGCAGGTGGGGCAGGGCGTGCCGGGCGGTGCGGACCATGCCGAGCACGTTGACGTCCAGGACGCGGGTCCACTCCTCGTCGGGGTTGTCCTCGACGGTGCCGATGGAGCCGATACCGGCGTTGGACACCAGGGTGTGCAGGCCGCCGAGTTCGCGGGCCGCCCGGTCGACGGCGTCCCGTACGGCGGCGTCGTCCGTCACGTCGGCCCGGAGCGCGAGCGTGCCTTCCGGAGCGCCCCCGGTCTCGCGGTCGAGCACGGCCACGCGTGCGCCGCGGGCGAGCAGCAGGGCCGCGACAGCTGCGCCGATACCGGAGGCGCCGCCCGTGACCAGGGCGCGGAGCCCGTCGAAGTCCTGTGTCGTGTTCATCGGCCGGTCTCCTCGGCGGTACGGCGGGCCTGCCAGACGGGGCCCTGCGGATAGCGGTGATCGGCGATCGAGGCGGGGAGCATCCGGGCGGAGAATCCCGGTGAACGGGGGGCCGTGTAGCGCCCGTCCTTGATCACGGCCGGATCGGCGAAGTGTTCGTGGAGATGGTCGACGTACTCGATGACGCGGTCCTCGCAGGTGCCGGAGACCGCCACGTAGTCGAACATCGCCAGGTGCTGCACCAGCTCGCAGAGCCCGACGCCGCCGGCGTGGGGGCAGACGGGCACGCCGTACTTGGCGGCGAGCAGCAGGACGGCGAGGTTCTCGTTGACGCCGGCGACCCGTGCGGCGTCGATCTGGAGGAAGTCGACCGCGCCGGCCTGGAGCAGTTGCTTGAACACGACCCGGTTGGCGATGTGTTCGCCGGTGGCGACCTTGACCGGCTGACCGGCGCGCACAGCGGCGTGCCCGAGTACGTCGTCCGGGCTGGTGGGCTCTTCGATCCAGTACGGGTCGTACGGTGCGAGCGCGGTCATCCACTCCACCGCTGCGGAGACGTCCCAGCGCTGGTTGGCGTCGACGGCGATGCGGACACCGGGGCCGACGGCCTCGCGGGCCAGCGCGAGCCTGCGGACGTCGTCGTCGAGGTCGGCGCCGATCTTCAGCTTGATCTGGGTGAAACCGTCCGCCACGGCCTCCTCGGCCAGCCGGACCAGCTTGTCGTCCGCGTATCCGAGCCAGCCGGGCGAGGTGGTGTAGGCGGGGTACCCCTCCGCGAGCAGCCGCTCGGTCCGCTCGGCGCGTCCGGGTTCGGCGGCGCGCAGGAGTGCGAGCGCCTCCTCGGGGGTGAGCGCGTCGGTGAGGTAGCGGAAGTCGACGAGGGAGACGAGTTCCTCGGGGGTCATCCGGGCGAGGAACTGCCAGACCGGCTGCCCGGCCTGTTTCGCCGCGAGGTCCCAGGCCGCGTTGACGACCGCGCCGGCCGCCATGTGCATCACCCCCTTCTCCGGCCCCAGCCAGCGCAGTTGGGAGTCGTGCGTCAGCTCGCGGTACAGGGCGGCCAGGTCGGCTGCGGCGCGCGGTGCGGGGCGCCCCACCAGGGCGGGGCGGAGCGTCTCGATGGCGGCGGCCATGACATCGTTGCCACGGCCGATGGTGAAGCAGAAACCGTGCCCTTCGGGGCCGTCGCCGTCCGTACGCAGCACGACGTAGGCGGCCGAGTAGTCGGGATCGGGGTTCATGGCGTCGGAGCCGTCCAGCTGTTCCGAGGTGGGGAACCGGATGTCGTGGACCTCGAAGTGCGTGACGGTACGGCTCATGTGCGCCCCTGGGAAATAACATCGGATCTCTGGGTGGTCATCCGATGTATAGCGCTCCACAGGCCCCGCCGTAAAGGCCCATGGCCAGGTCAGCTCGCTCTTCGACCGGTACAGCTCGGACGAATCGAGCACCGCACGGTTCACGAGTGCACGCAAACGGGCTACGGCCGCAGCGGACGGAAGCCGTAAGGTTGGTCCGTACACAAGGGAACTTCGGAAGGAGGCCTGGGTGATCGAGCTCGAGGGAGTACCCGAGCTGATCGACCCGGTCATGGTGGCCGCGTTCGAAGGCTGGAACGACGCCGGCGACGCCGCCTCCACAGCGGTCGGGCACCTGGACCGGGAATGGAAGGGCGAGGTGTTCGCGGCGCTCGACGCCGAGGACTACTACGACTTCCAGGTCAACCGGCCCACGGTGTGGCTGGACGGCGGGACCCGCAAGGTCGTGTGGCCCACCACGCGGCTCTCGGTGGTCCGTGTCGGTGGCGAGAAGCCCCGCGACCTGGTGCTGGTCCGCGGCATCGAACCCTCCATGCGCTGGCGGTCGTTCTGCAACGAGATCCTCGGCTTCGCCCATGAACTGGGCGTCGAGATGGTCGTCGTCCTGGGGGCGCTGCTCGGCGACACCCCGCACACCCGGCCGGTACCGGTCAGTGGCATCACCTCGGACCCGGACCTGGCCAGAACCATGGACCTGGAGGAGACGAGGTACGAGGGACCGACCGGCATCGTCGGCATCCTCCAGGAGGCCTGCACCCACGCGGGTGTGCCCGCGGTGAGTCTGTGGGCCGCGGTGCCGCACTACGTGTCGCAGCCGCCGAACCCGAAGGCGACGCTGGCTCTCCTGAACCGTCTCGAGGACCTGCTCGGACTGCGCATCCCGCTGGGCGAACTGCCCGAGGACGCCCGTGCCTGGCAGCTCGGTGTCGATCAGCTGGCGGCCGAGGACAGCGAGGTGGCGGAGTACGTCCAGACGCTGGAGGAGGCCCGGGACACCGCGGAGCTGCCCGAGGCGTCCGGGGAGGCCATCGCCCGGGAGTTCGAGCGGTACCTGAGGCGCCGGGACGTCGGAGGCCCCGCCGGCCAGGGGCCCGGCGGGCACGCGACGGAGAGCGGTGACGCGTCCTATCTGCGGGATCCGTCGAGCGGCCGCACGAGGCCGCCCAAACCGCAGCGCCCGGAGACGGGGCGGCGGAAGGACGCGGACCCGCCCCAGGACCCGCCGTCCGGGCCGGACGAGGGCCCCGGCCCTTCGGACGGCTGAGCCGTCTCCCTCCCCACTCCGTACACACCCCGGCCCCGGACTTCACCGCGAAGTACGGGGCCGGGGTGTGTACGGAGTGGGGAGCGGGTTACAGGGCGACGCCCAGCAGGGCGTCCACGGTGCGTGAGACGAGGCCGGGCGCGCCCTCGTCCGTGCCGCCGGCGGCGCTCTGCGCCGCGGCCCAGCGGTCCACGGCGGCGAGTGCGGCAGGGGTGTCGAGGTCGTCGGCCAGCGCCTCCCGCACCTCCTCGACCAGTGCGTCGGCGGGCAGCCCGTCGGGCCGGGAGACCGCGGCACGCCACCGTGCGAGCCGCTCGACGGCGTCGGCGAGCACCTGGTCGGTCCACTCCCAGTCGGCCCGGTAGTGGTGCCCGAGCAGCGCGAGCCTGATCGCCGCGGGGTCCACGCCGTCCCTGCGGAGAGCCGAGACGAAGACCAGGTTGCCCTTGGACTTGGACATCTTCTCGCCGTCGAGGGCGACCATGCCCGCGTGGACGTAAGCGCGGGCGAACGGGTGCTCGCCGGTCAGCGCCTGGGCGTGCGAGGCGCCCATCTCGTGGTGCGGGAAGACGAGGTCGGAGCCGCCTCCCTGGACGTCGAAGCCCATACCGAGGTGGTCGAGCGCGATGGCGACGCACTCGATGTGCCAGCCGGGCCGGCCGCGGCCGAGCGTGGCCCCGTCCCAGCTCGGCTCGCCGTCGCGGGCGCTCATCCAGAGCATCGGGTCGAGCGGGTTCTTCTTGCCGGGACGCTTCGGGTCCCCGCCGCGCTCGGCGGACAGGAGCCGCATCGCCTCGGCGTCGAGGTGGGAGACCTCGCCGAAGTGCGGGTCGGACTCGACGGAGAAGTACACGTCGCCGTCGAGCTCGTAGGCCGCGCCCGCGTCCAGGAGCCGTTCGACGAGGGGGACGATGCCGGGTATCGCCTCCACCGCCCCGATGTAGTGCTCGGGGGGGAGCATGCGCAGGGCCGTCATGTCCTCCCGGAAGAGCGCCGTCTCGCGTTCCGCGAGCTCGGTCCAGTCGTGACCGTCGCGCACGGCCCGCTCCAGCAGCGGATCATCCACGTCGGTCACGTTCTGGACGTAGTGAACCTGCCGCTTGGTGTCGAGCCACACGCGCTGAACGAGGTCGAACGCGTTGTAGGTCGCCGCATGACCCATGTGGGTCGCGTCGTACGGCGTGATGCCGCAGACGTAGATGCGGGCGACGGGACCGGGGTCAAGGGTGATCCGTCCGCCGGTCGCGGTGTCGTGGATCCGAAGGTCGCGGCCCTTGCCAGGCAGGGCGGGGACCTCAGAAGCGGGCCAGGCATGCATGTCATGAGCGTAACCGGACGTTGCTTCCGGATACGAACCGGATCACGGATCGTGGCCGAAGAGGCGGTCTTGCGCATCCGGAAGCCGTGTTCTACGGGCGGCAGGGCGGCGGCCCGTAGGTGGCACTCACACCGGCGGCCAGGGGATCGCGGGCCACTCCCCGCTCGGCCCAGGGTGCCGGCCGCTCTTGCGCAGGGCCTCCACCCGCCCCCGCAGCGCGTCCAGTTCCGTCTCCGTGATCAGCTCCGCCAGCCGGGCGGCGAGCGCCCGGCCCGGCTCCAGGTCCACGGACAGCCGCTCGAGCACCGTGACGGCTTCCTCCGGCAAGGGCTCGCCCGCCCAGCCCCACAGCAGCGTCCGCAGCTTGTCGTCCGCGTTGAAGGTGACGCCGTGGTCGATGCCGTACAGCCGGCCGCCGGGCGCGGGCAGCAGGTGGCCGCCCTTGCGGTCCCCGTTGTTGATCACCGCGTCCAGGATCGCGAGCCGCCGCAGACGTGGGTCGTCCGCGTGCACCAGCAGGGCGGTCCTCCCCCCGCCGACCTCGGCGAAGCCCACGGCCTTCCAGCCCTCGCCGGGCTCCTCACCCTCCACGAGCGCCAGCAGCCCGTGCGCCGCGTCGGGAGCCCCGTCCGGCGCCGCGGCCTCCTCCGCCTCGATCCAGAGCTGGCACATCCCCTCGCCGTACGGCCCGTCCCGCAGCACGGTCGGCGGCACGAGGCCCCATCCTGTGGCCTCGGAGATCTCGTACGCCGCGACCTCCCGCTGGGCGAGCGTGCCGTCGGGGAAGTCCCACAGGGGCTGCTCCCCCGCGACCGGCTTGTAGACGCAGGTGCGCTCCTCACCCTCGAACGCGACCGTGCAGTGGAGTACCGCGTTGGACGCGCCCCTGACCTGTCCGAGGACCGTGAGCTCCCCCTCGCTGAGCAGGGTGCGCAGCCCGGCCTCCGTCAGGCCCCGCGACGGTATCCGTTCTGGCGCGGGCATACGTGTCCTTCCGGGTCGAGGGGCAGGCTGCACAGCGGGCACGGCGGGCGCCCGGCGTTGACGACGTCCAGGGCGCGTTTGGCGAACGCCCGCGCCTGGGCGCCGCTCAGCCGGACGCGCAGCATGGGCGGGCCGTTCTCCTCGTCCTGCAGAAGCCTTTCCTCGGCCTCCGCGAGGTCGTCCCCGGAATCGGCGTCCAGCTCGACGAGCGCCTGCGCCTCGACGATCATGCGCTGCTCCTCGCCGTCCCAGGCGAGGGCCATCGTGCCGACCCTGAACTCCTCCTCGACGGGGGCGTCGAGCGGAGCGGTGTCGGCGACGTCCATGGGTGCCACGGCGGGCACCGGTGAATTGCCGCCGGTCCGCCGGACGACCTCGTCGAGGAGTTCGTCGATCCGTTCGGCCAACGCGGCAACCTGGGTCTTCTCCAGGGCCACGCTCGTGACCCGTCCCCTCGAGGATGCCTGCAGGAAAAACGTACGGCGGCCAGGCAGCCCGACCGTACCGGCCACGAAACGGTCCGGGGGGTCGTAGAGGAACACCTGACGGGACACGTCCTGTCTCCCTTGAGAATGTGGAGGCCAATGGGGGCGGCCGGGGCCCAGGGGGGAAAGCCCCCGCGAGGCCGCTACGGCGCGTCCACCCTACTGCGCCGAGCGATCACGGCGCCCCCGCGCCGCCCCCGACGGCCGCTTCGGTTGCCGTACCCCCCGCCGAGTCGGCCCCCAGGGCCTGTTCGCGCGGTGCCAGGGACGCGAGATCGCCGGTGTCCCCGAGCCTGAGGAGGAACGGGCGGAGCCGGGTGTAGCGGATCGCGGTGACCGAGCACGGGTCGGCATGGAGGCGCTGGAAGAGGTCGAGGTGCATGCCGAGCGCGTCGGCGACGAGCGCCTTGATGATGTCGCCGTGCGAACACATCACGTACGTGGCGTCCTCGCCGTGCTCCGCCTCGACACGGGCGTTCCAGTCCCGTACGGCGTCGACGGCCCTGGCCTGCATGCCACGCATGGACTCGCCACCGGGGAAGGCCGCTGCGGAGGGGTGCTGCTGCACGACGGACATCAGCGGTTCGTCGGACAGCTCGGCCAGTTTGCGTCCCGACCATTCCCCGTAGTCGCACTCGCTGATGCGGTCCTCGGTGTGCAGCGGCAGGCCGGGGCGGGCGTCCAGCAGTGGCTGGAGGGTCTCGCGGCACCGCTGCAGGGGACTGGTGACGGCGGCGACGAGCGGGAGGGCGGCCAGCCGGCCGGGGAGCGCGGCGGCCTGCGCGGCGCCGCGTTCGTCGAGGGCGACACCGGGGGTCCGCCCGGCGAGCAGTCCGGCGGTGTTGGCGGTCGAGCGTCCATGGCGTACAAGGATGAGCGTGGGCATACGTGCCAGCCTAGGGGGCACGGGAAGAGTGCACCGGAGCCGACGGCAGGGAAGAATGCGCGCGTGATCGTGGACTGTGGCATCTACCGGGACGGGCGCCGGACCGAAGGCCCCGCCGACTTCTCCGACGCCCTCGACGAGGCGCGGGCCGCCGGGGACGCGTTCGTCTGGATAGGACTGCACGAGCCCACGGAGAAGGAGTTCGACCTCGTCAGCAGCGAGTTCGCGCTGCATCCGCTGGCGGTCGAGGACGCCCTGCGCGCGCACCAGCGCCCCAAGCTGGACATCTACGACGACTCCCTGTTCGTGGTCATCAAGCCGGTGGTCTACGAACCCGAGAGCGACACGGTCAGCACCGGAGAGCTGATGCTCTTCATGGGCGACTCCTTCGTGGTGACGGTCCGGCACGGCGAGGGCGCCCCCCTGGCGGCTGTGCGGCGCCGTCTGGAGGCCGAGCCGGAGGTCCTCAGGCACGGCCCCACGTCCGTGCTGTACGCGGTCAGCGACGCGGTCGTGGACCAGTACATAGATGTCGCCGCCGAGCTCCATGTCGACCTGGAGGAGCTGGAGACGCGGGTGTTCGCCCCCAGCGGTTCCGGCGACTCCCAGAGCACCGCCGCACGCATCTACACCTTCAAGCGCCAGGTACTGGAGTTCCGCCGGGCGACCGGCCCGCTGAGCGCCCCCATGGCGCGGCTGGCGAGCGCGGGCGTGCCGTTCGTCGACAAGGGCTCACAGCCCTTCTTCCGGGACGTGAACGACCACCTCACCCGTGCCAACGAGCAGGTGGAGGGGCTCGACCGGTTGCTCTCGGACATCCTGTCGGCGCATCTGGCACAGATGGGCGTACGGCAGAACGACGACATGCGGAAGATCTCGGCCTGGGCCGCCATGGCGGCGGTGCCGACGATGGTGGCCGGGATCTACGGCATGAACTTCGACCACATGCCGGAGCTGCACTGGGTGTGGACGTACCCCGCGGTGATCGTGTCCATGGCCGTCGCGGTCTTCGGACTGCACCGCCTGTTCAAGGGCCGCGGCTGGCTGTAGGCGGCGCCGCGCCGTTCGGGCGCCGCGGCCGGCCGTGAGCGGCGCCGCGCGGTCGTCCCGGGGGTCAGGCGAACTCCGTCTCGGGCACCGCCGGACCGCCCAGCGCGTTGCGCCGGTCGGGCTGCCGGAGGCTGACCATCCGCCGCCAGCCCGCCAGCCTCTCGTAGGCGTACACCGCGTGGATGCCGGCCGCCAGCACGGCGGCCTTGGCACGGGGCCAGTGCAGGATCGCGCCCATGTGGCTCATCACGGCCAGGCTGACGTCGCGGTACACCCGGATCTCGGCCCGGGCGCACTCGCGCAGGACGGACTGGATCGTCCGGCCGTGCCCGGACCGGGCCAGGCGCAGCAGTTCCTCGTGGCAGTAGGCGAGGTGGCTGTCCTCGTCCCTCGAGATCATCTGCACCGCGCGCCCGAGGACGGGGTGGCCGGCGAAGTGCCTGAGCAGGAGCCGCATCTGCTCGGAGGCCCGCTGTTCGGTCACCCGGCTGTGGGCCAGGTACACGATGACGTCCCGCTCCGTGAGCGGCTCCTCGCGGCCGAGCCGCTCATGGGCGAGGCCGATGCCGTGCCTCTCCAGGATCAGCGTGTAGTCGGTCTCGTAGGGCACGGCCACCGGAGCGAGCCCGCGCTGTTTGAGCAGGGCGTTGAAGATCCGGCCGTGCTTGTCCTCGTCGGCTCCGTGCCGGGCGGCCTTGGGGGCGAGATCACGCAGGTTGGCGGGGACGAGGGCGGCGATGCGGCCGTTCTCCCAGCCGCCCTGCGCCTCGCCGCCCGCCGCGATCGAGCAGAACAGCCGGAACGACTCGTCGTTGTCGACGATCTCCTGGAACAGACTCTTAGCCGACAGCATCACTGCCACCTTTCGCACCGGTGTCCGCAGGGGCACAGTCAAATGCGGTACGGGGCGGTAGGCAACACGAGAGGGCCGGCGCGGGGCCGAACGGGCGCGGTGCGGCATGCCGTGGCGCCCCGGGAGGAGTACCCGGCGTAACCCGCACGGCGCCGGGCCCGTTGTGCTCCGTGACGGCCGTGGCGGGGAGGACCCCCGAGCCCCCACCACGGCCGTAGTGCTGCCGTACGGGACGCCTCGTCGCATGGCGAGGCGTCGCTGCCGGGCGAGGGCGTCGCTACGCGGCGAGGCCGGAGCGCTCCAGGGCGTCCGTGCCGGCGCGCAGGGCCGCGAGCCGCTCGTCGAGCGTGAAGCCCGCCGGCGCCAGGGTGAGGGTGGTGACACCGGCGGCCGCGTACGCCTGCATCCGCTCGGCGATCCGCTCCACCGGGCCGAGCAGCGTCGTCCGGTCGATGAGCTCGTGCGGTACGGCGGCCGCCGCTCCGGCCTTGTCCCCGGACAGGTACTTGTCCTGGATCTCGGCGGCTTCCTTCTCGTACCCCATGCGCTGGGCGAGCGCGTTGTAGAAGTTCTGCTTGCGGCTCCCCATGCCGCCGACGTACAGGGCGGTGTACGGGCGGAACATGTCGGCGAGGCCGTTGACGTCGTCGCCGACCGCGAGCGGCAGGGTCGGACAGACGTCGAAACCCTCCATCGTCTTCCCGGCCTTCTCGCGACCGGCCCGCAGGTGCTTCACCGTGGTCTCCTCCAGGTGATCGGCGGACGGGAAGATCAGGAGTGCCCCGTCGGCGATCTCGCCGGTCTGCTCCAGGTTCTTCGGGCCGATCGCGGCGATGTAGAGCGGGATGTGCTCGCGCTGCGGGTGGACGGTCAGCTTGATGGGCTTGCCGGGGCCGTCGGGCAGCGGCAGCGTCCAGTGCTCGCCCTCGTAGGACAGGCGCTCCCGGGACATCGCCTTGCGCACGATCTCGACGTACTCGCGGGTGCGGGCCAGGGGCTTGTCGAACTTGACGCCGTACCAGCCCTCGGAGACCTGCGGTCCCGAGACGCCGAGGCCGAGGCGGAAGCGGCCGCCGGAGAGCGAGTCGAGGGTGGCCGCCGTCATCGCCGTCATGGCGGGCTGGCGGGCCGGGATCTGCATGATCGCGGAACCCACGTCGATGGACTCGGTCCGGGCCGCGACCCAGGCCAGTACCGTCGGGACGTCGGAGCCGTAGGCCTCGGCCGCCCAGCAGACGTCGTAGCCGAGCCGGTCGGCCTCCTGGGCGACGGCGAGGTTGTCGCCGTCCATACCCGCACCCCAGTAACCGAGATTGATGCCGAGCCGCATAGCCACGCTCCCTCTACTGATCAGTAACGTCCTGTGTCCGGGACTCTAGCGCGGGGTACCGCGATCCGGCAGGCCCGGTCGCCGGCCGCCGCCCTGTCCACAGGCTGCCACCCCGTGCGCCCTTGGCCAGTAATCTCAGCGCCCATGGAGCAGAGGTATCTGGGCCGTACCGGCCTTCGCGTGTCCCGGATCGGGCTCGGCACCCTCACGTGGGGCCGGGACACCGACGAGCACGACGCTGCCGAACAGCTGAAAGCCTTCTGGGACGCCGGTGGCACCCTCGTCGACACGGCCGACGTCTACGGCGGCGGAGAGGCCGAATACCTGCTGGGGCGGCTCCTGGGCAACCTCGTTCCGCGACAGGATCTGGTCATCGCCACCAAGGCGGGCAGCGTGCCCGACCCGTACCGCCGCTTCGACGGGTCGCGCGGCCATCTGCTCGCCGCCCTCGACGCCTCCCTGGAGCGCCTGGGGACGGATTACGTCGACCTCTGGCAGATCCACGCCTTCGACCCGGTGACACCGCTGGACGAGACCCTGCAGGCACTGGACCTGGCCGTCTCGTCGGGCCGTGTCCGGTACGCGGGCGTGTCGAACTTCAGCGGCTGGCAGCTGGCGAAGGCGGCCACCTGGCAGCTCGCCTCCCCCGGGCTCCGGACCCGGCTCGCGAGTACGCAGATGGAGTACTCACTCCTGCAGCGGGGCGTCGAGCGCGAGGTGCTGCCGGCCGCACTGGACCTGGGGGTGGGGCTGCTGCCGTCGTCCCCCCTGGGCCGCGGGGTGCTGACCGGAAAGTACCGCACGGGTACCCCGTCCGACTCGCGCGGCGCCTCCGAGGTGCTGGCTCCGTTCGTCGAGCCGTACCTCGACGACGCGGCGAGCAGGATCGTGGACGCGGTGGCCACGGCCGCGGACGGCCTCGCCACGACGGCACTCCTCGTCGCGCTCGCCTGGGTGCGGGACCGCCCGGGAGTGGTGGCCCCGGTCGTCGGCGCGCGGAACGCGCGGCAGCTGAGCGAGGCGTTGTCAGTGGAGGCGCTTAGTCTTCCTGACGAGATCTGCCAGGCGCTCGACGACGTGTCGGCGCCCGTGCACCGCTATCCCGACCAGGACTGGAGCACGCTGTGACTGCGCTTCCCCGGGGCGAGTCCCCGGACCCCGCGGCCGAGAACGACGAGGACCGCGGGGACCGCGAAGTCCGCGAGGACGCGGGTCCGGAGGCCGCCGCCGCCGGCACACCCGGCGAAGGCGCTGCTGAGCAGCCGTCCGAGGGCGCGGAGGCCCCGGCGGCCGAGCAGGTCGCCGACGCCGCGAATCCCGCGCCCTCGGAGGCGGAGTTGGAGCTTGCCGCCCAGCGCGAGCTCCATGAGCGGATCGAGAAGCGCAAGGCCGAGAAGGCGGGGCCCGTCGCGGCCGGTGCGAAGCTGAGCGGTCCGGCCGCCGATCTGCTCGCGGCCGTGCGGGCCGTGGAGAGCGGCGAGAAGGCGGGCACCGCCTTCTTCGACTCGCCCGCGTCGGCGCCCACGCCCCGCCGCGCCACCCCGGCGCCCCCGCCCGCACGGCCGTCATCGCCCCCTCCCCCGTCCACCGGGCAGGCCGGCGCGCGGAGCGCCTCCCCGGAAGCGGCGGCCTCCGTCGCTGCGGTGCTCGCCGAAGGCGGGGCCCCCGAGTCCCTGGCCCGCCCGGCGGCCGCGGCACTCGGTGAACAGGCCGCCGGGATCCTGCGTGCGGATCCCTGGCAGCTGTTGTCCGTGCCCGGCGTCCGTCCGGAGCAGGCCGACGGCTTCGCGAGGGCCCTGCTGGGCGCCGAGTGCGGTCCGGACGACGGGCGGCGCACGGCCGCGCTCGTGGGCTGGCTGCTGGAGCGGGCCGCGCTGAGGGGCCACACCGCGCTGGACGCCTCCCAGGTGCGCGCCGCACTCGCCGAGCACGCGGTGACCGATCCCGGGGCGGCCGTTGGGCACGCCGTGTCCGAAGGTGTCGTGCTCGTCTTCCAGGACGGCGTCGACGCCGGGGAGACCTCGGACGCCTCCGGACCCGAGGGGCCGGCCTCCGGGAGCGCCGGCGACGGCACTCAGGACGGCTCGGGGGACGGCTCACCGGACGGCTCACGGGACGGGGAGGAGCCCGTACGGGTCCTGCTCGGCCTCGACCGGTACGCCCTGGCCGAGGAGAGCCTCGCGGACGGCCTGGCGCGGCTGGTCAACAGCTGCGAGAAGGAAGCCGACTGGGCGGAGGCAGCCGCTGCCGCCCCGTCTCCCTCGGCGGGCGAGCTGATCCGGACGGTCGCGGGCGCCGGACTGGTCGTCCACAGCGGCGGTGAGAGCGCCCGCGGCGAGCCCGCCGCCCTGCTCGCCGCGGCCGGGGGCCTGGGACTGCGGGCCCTCGGCACCACCCACAGCGAGGACGGCCGGCGCAGGCTGGCCGCCGCGGCCGGTGACCCGCAGGTGGCCGTCACTCTGTGGGACCTGCTCTCCGGTGCCGCGGAGCCGGGCAGGGACGCGGACGGGGCGCTCGCGATCGACCTGCTGGTCGTCCTGGACGCTCCTCAGCTCGACGTGGAGGCGGCGGCGATGCTGGTGGAATCCCTCGCCGACGGGACGCGGCTGGTGCTCAGCGGTGATCCGGGCGTGCTGGGGTCCGCCGGCGCGGGGCGCGTGTTCGGGGACGTCCTGGCGGCCCGGTCCTGCCCGCAGGTCGTGTCGCGCACCCCCGACCCCGGACCGATCGGCGAGCTGGTGTCGGGTGTCGGCATCGGTGAGCTCGGCCAGGTCGACGCACCCGGCAAGGAGGTCGTGATCGTGCCCGTCCGTGACGCGGGCGAGGCCGTCCACCGCACGGTGCAACTGGTCGCCGATTCGGTGCCGCGGGTCATCGGCGTGCCCGCGTCGGACACCCAGGTGATCACGGTCGGACACGGCGGCCCGGCGGGCACCACGGCACTCAACGCGGCGCTCAAGCAGCGGCTCAATCCGGGCCCGGGCCGGTTCGGCGGATTCGACCCCGGTGACCGGGTGGTCCATGTCCCGGCACCTGGAAGGGCGGTTCCCGGCTCGGTGGTCTCGGCCGACGCCGAGGGGCTGCACCTGGAGTGCGCGGGCGCCGGTGTCCTCGTGCCCCCGGACCGCGTGGAGTCCTCGGTGCGGCACGGCTGGGCGCTCAGCGCCCATCAGGCGGCCGGGATGCGCTGGCCCGCCGTGGTGGTCGTGCTGCCCGGTGACGCCGCCCAGGCGCTGAGCCGGCCCTGGGTGTACACCGCGTTCAGCCGTGGCGAGCGGCACCTGTCCGTGGTGCACGGGGTGGATCAGGCACTGCCGCACGCCGTGGCCGCGATCCCGGCCCAGGAGCGGACGACCCGGCTGCGCCCCCTCCTGGAGGCCCAGCAGGCCCCCGACGCCCTCTGAGCCCCCCCCCCCCCCCCCCCCCCCCCCGCCCGGCGTCTGCCGGAGCCGTCTGGCACGGCTGCCGGCCCCGGAGCGCAGCGCTCCGGGGCCGGCAGCCGTGCCAGGCCGGTACCGCCCCAGGGCGGTGCCGGCAGGTCCCTCCGGCGGACGGTGTCAGTCGGTTGGGCCGCGGCGCCGGGGCGTCAGGAACGGTCCGTGGCGGAGCCTTCCGGATCCCCGTCCGGCCCGTCGTCCTCGTCGAAGACCGAGCTGACGTCGAAGCGGCAGACCACCAGCGAGGGGTCCGCGTCCTCGAACGGCTCCGCGAGCCACTCTCCGGGCTCCGGCAGTTCTTCGGCCGCGGTCACCCAGAGGGTGGAGTCCCCCTCCTCCAGTCCGAACTCCTTGTGCCGTGAGGCGATCTCGTCCGCCTCGTACTCCCCGAAGAGCACGCCCAGCGCGGCATGCACCCCAATGCCGGGCACCGATGCCACGCCGCCGTCCTGGCTGTCCGGATCCAGGTCGGCGAGCCGCTGTGCCTGGGCGAGCAACCGCGAGGGTTCCGCGACCGCGTAGTCGCGCCTGATCAGCACGCTGAGGGCGTGCGGCTCCTCCGGACCGGCGTACGGCGGCAGGGAATCCTCGGCGCCGGGGATCTCGAAGGGGGTGACCTCGTCGTAGCGGTCGTAGAGGAGTTCGTCGTAGACCTCGGCCGCGGCGGCCAGTGCGTTGAACGCGTCGTAGACGGCGGGGTCGTCGTCCCCGGTACGGCGTTCGACGGCCTCGAGGTGGCGGTCGAGCGCGGTTTTGACTGCATCGGCGGCGGCGCGTACCTCGGCAGCGGTGGGCTGCGCAGCATCAGACATAGTGCAGACGCTATCCGTACCAGGGCTCTGCTTGCACAATAGATGCGATGCCGGAATACGAATTTGTCGACGTGTACGTGCCGCGCGGGGTGTCCCGTAAGGAGGCGACCCGCCTGCTGACCGACCATGCCGAGTACGGGCACTGGGAGTTGGACCGATTGACGCTGCGCTTCGACGGCAGTCGCCGTGTGCGGTTGCGCCGCCGGATCATCCGCCAGCTCCGGGCCACCTGGTAGGACGGAGCGGGCCCCGCACCCGCGGAACCCGCTCTCCTCCTCCGCGCCCGGCACACCCGGGCGGCGGTGCCGTTCCGGGTGCCGTCGTTACGCGGCGCTGCGCGAGCGCCGGTACAGGACCGTGCCCGCACCCGCGAGCAGCAGTCCGGCGCTCGCCGGAACCAGCAGGCCGAGCCCTCCGGCGCCCGTCTGGGCGAGCTGCTCGCCCGGCAGCAGTTGGGGCTCGGGAGCCTGCGGCGTGTGCGGAGCAATCGGCTTTCCGGGGGTGTGCGGCGTCTGCGGCACGACGGGCGGGGGCGCCTCCGTGTCGTTCTCGCAGCTGTTGCCGAAGACCGGGTTGAGCAGACCGCCGATGGTGATGCTGTTGCCGCAGACGTTCACGGGGATCTCCACCGGCACCTGCACCTGGTTGCCGGAGAGGATGCCGGGCGAACCGGTCGTCTCCGCCTGTGCCGAGGTGCCGGAGGCGCGGTGCCTGCCGGTTCCCGCTCCGCTGTCCCGGGCCTCGTGTCCGGAACCGTGGCCGCCGGAGGCCGAGCTGGCTGAGCCGTGGCCGCCAGGGGCCGAGCTGCCGGAGCCGTGACCGGACGGGGAACTGTCCGACGTCTGCTCGTGCGCGGCGCTCGCAGCGCCGTTTCCGCAGTCGTTACCGCCCGTGGGGTTGAGCAGACCACCGACGTCCACGGAGTTCCCGCACACATTGACGGGTACATCGACCGGAATCTGGATCGAATTCCCCGAGAGCACTCCCGGTGAGTTCGACGCGCCGCCGGCCGCTCCCGCGTCGGCGTGTGCGTAGCCGCCACCGAGCGCGAGCACTCCGCCCGCGGCTGCCATGGTGATCAGGCCTTTACGTGTGACCTGTCGCATAGGTTGCTTTCCTGCCTTCTGCCTGCCGAAATGCCCCGACACCACCGTGCGGGGGCCGAATGCCCAGCGGCCCCGGAGTGCATGGCGCGCACTCCGGGGCCGACCGGACTCACACCCTTACGGGTTGACTTCGCAACGTCAGTCGTTGATGCAGACGTTGCCGAAGGCGGGGTTCAGCAGCCCGATCACGTTGATCGTGTTGCCGCACACGTTCACCGGAATGTGGACCGGCACCTGAATGACGTTGCCCGAGAGCACGCCGGGGCTGCCGATGGCGGCACCCTGGGCACCGGCGTCGGCGGACGCCATACCCGCACCCGCGAGCACGAGACCACCGGTAGCTGCCGCGATTGCGACGACCTTCTTGATCATAATTCCTCCTGGTTGACAAGTGCGGTCCCAGCCGCGGACCGCATCACCTGTAACGAGGAGGGGATGGCGGGGCTACGAGTGCGCGACGCCTTTCACCCTTTCCAGTCACGTCGCACGCGCTGGCGAATTCCGGTACGGAAAGTGGCGGACGTGGCCGCCCGTTCACGCGTGGTCGATGAACCGGTCGAGCACCCGTGCACCGAAGGTCAGGCCGTCCACCGGCACCCGCTCGTCCACCCCGTGGAACATCCCGGCGAAGTCCAGCTCCGGCGGCAGCTTGAGCGGGGCGAAACCGAAGCAGCGGATGCCGAGGTCGTCGAACGACTTCGCGTCGGTACCGCCGGAGAGCATGTAGGGCACTGCGCGGGCGATCGGGTCCTCGGCCTTCAGCGCCAGTTGCATGGCGTCCACGAGGGAGCCGTCGAAGGTGGTCTCCAGGGCCTTGTCACCGTGCACGTCCTCCCGCTTCACGCGCGGACCGAGAATGCGGTCGAGGTCGGCCAGGAACTCGTCCTCGTGGCCGGGCAGGAAGCGCCCGTCCACGTGCGCGGTGGCCTGTCCTGGGATCACGTTCACCTTGTAACCGGCGCCGAGCATGGTGGGCGCCGCGGAGTTGCGCAGGGTGGCGCCGATCATCTTGGCGATCCCGCCGAGCTTGGCGAGCGTCGCCTCCATGTCCTCCGGGTCGAGCGGGGTGCCCAGGGCGTCGGACAGCTCGTCGAGGAAGGACCGTACGGTCTTGGTCATCCGCACCGGCCAGGTGTGGCGGCCCAGCCGGCCGACGGCCTCGCAGAGCTCGGTGATCGCGTTGTCGTCGTTGGTCATCGAGCCGTGCCCGGCGGTGCCGTCCACGGTGAGCCGCATCCAGTGCATGCCCTTCTGCGCGGTCTCCACCAGGTAGAGGCGCAGGTTCTCGTTGACGGTGAACGAGAAGCCGCCGACCTCGCCGATCGCCTCGGTCACCCCGTCGAAGAGGTCCCGGTGGTGGTCCACGAGATGGCGTGCGCCGTACGTGCCGCCCGCCTCCTCGTCGGCGAGGAAGGCCAGCACGATGTCGCGCGGGGGCTTGCGGCCGCTGCGCATCCGGTCACGGACGACCGCCAGGGTCATGGCGTCCATGTCCTTCATGTCGACCGCGCCGCGACCCCACACGCAGCCGTCCGCGATCTCCCCGGAGAACGGGTCGTGGGTCCAGTCCGCCGCGTTGGCCGGCACCACGTCGGTGTGCCCGTGGATCAGCAGCGCGGGCTTGGAGGGGTCCTCGCCCTCGATCCGGGCCACGGTGGAGGCCCGGCCCTTGTGGGACTCGATGATCTTCGGCTCCAGCCCGACCTCGGCGAGCTTCTCGGCGATGTACTCGGCGGCGATCCTCTCCCCGGGTCCGGAGTGGTCGCCGTAATTGCTGGTGTCGATCCGGATCAGGTCACGGCAGAGGTCGACGACCTCTTTCTCGGCGGACTCACCGATGCCGGTCCGGGCCGCGTCGGCCTCGCTCATGCTGTTTCCTCCCACTGTCGCGGTGGTGCTCCCCCTCATCCTCGCGCGCCCGCCCCGCGCACCCAAGACCGGCCGCGCCCCGTCATGCGCCGTTCACGAGCCTGGGCGTCATCTGGGGCGTGATCGAGCACCCCTGAATGTTTGCTATGGTTTTCCACGTCGGAACGGGCCAGGGGCCCGCGAGACAGACACCTTGTCCGGGTGGCGGAATGGCAGACGCGCTAGCTTGAGGTGCTAGTGCCCTTTATCGGGCGTGGGGGTTCAAGTCCCCCCTCGGACACCAGCGAAAAACCCCCAGGTCGCCCTGGGGGTTTTTGCTTTTCCCGCCCTACTCCTTGATGCGCAGGAAGGTCACGGAGTGCGCCGGGAACGTATGGGTGAGCACACGTCCGTCGACGCGCAGGGTCGATCTCCGAGGAGCCACCGGCCGGTCCTCCGCGGTGTTCACGGCGTCCGGAGCCGCCTGGAGCGTGGTCAGGCGGGCGACCGGTGAGCCGGGCTTCGCCCCCAGGTCGATCCGGGTCCTGGTGTCCGACGCCTGGGCATTGACCACTTTGACCACGAGCTCGCCGGTGGCCTTGTCCTCGGTGACCACCTGGCGGAAGGGCTCGGCCGGCTTGTCGTCGGTGAAGGCGCCCCACTGCTTCCCGTCGAGGAGCAGCGCGACCTGCCGGCCGCGTACCCGGATCTCGAGGTCGTACGTACGCCCCGTCTCGATCCGGGTGGCGTCCTCGGTCATCGTCTGGTTGGCGCCGTCCACGGTCTTCTCCACCGCGGAGCGGGTGTTGTTCCAGCCGCCGAGGTTCCACCAGTACTTGTTGCCGGTGTCCCTGACCCCGAAGGCGACGAGGAAGCCCTCCTTACCGGCCTTCTTCGTGGCCTTGACCTTGAGGTCGTAGTTCTGCCAGCCGGCGTCCCCTGCCGTGACCAGGGTGTCCTCCGCGCTCTCGTCGGACTGGACGTAGGCCCCGTCCTGGACGGCCCAGGTGCCACGGCCCGCCGCCTTCGTCCACTGCGCGTCCCCGCCGGAGAAGTCGTCGCTCAGCAGTTGTGCGCCGTCCTGGCCCGTGACCTCGACGTCGTCGTACGCGGCGCTGGTGGCCCATGTCGACAGGCCGACGGCGCCGGTGATCGGCGCGGTGGTGGCGGGCGTCGGGGAAGCGGTGCTCGGGACGACACGGTCGCCGACGTTGTTCATGAAGAGCTTCTGGACCTCGTAGTTCGCCGATCCCCACGACCGCTCGTTGTCGAACCAGATCATGTCCGGCCGCCACTGGGCGTCGTTCGTGTCCGCGTACAGCGGGGCGTAGGAGGCGAGCTCCACGACGTCGGCGTTGCGTTCCAGGCCCGTCATGTAGGCGGCTTCTGCGAGGGCGTTGGAGAAGCGGTTGCCGAGCGAGGCGTATTCGCCGAGGAACACCTTCGGGCCCTTGCGGTCGTAGGTGTCGTAACGCCCGTTGTTCTCCAGGAACCACTGCGGGCTGTTGTAGTAGTGCTCGTCCACCATGGCGACGCCCGCGTCGCGGTTGAGCTGCCAGGCGCGGTCGAAGGTGCTGCCGCTGTCGTCCGGGCCGGAGTTGCTGATGACGGTGATGTCCGGGTACCGGGCCTCGATGGCCGTGCGGAACTCCGTGAAGCGGGCGAGGAACTCCTCGGGGAGGTTCTCCTCGTTGCCGACCTCGATGTGGGTGAGTCCGAACGGCGCGCGGTGGCCCATCGCGGCCCGTTTCGCGCCCCAGGTGGAGCCGGCCGGGCCGTTGGCGAACTCGATCAGGTCGAGGGTGTCCTGGATGTGCCGGCGCAGCAGGGCGGGGTCGTCGGTCGCCTTGTTCTGGCCGCATCCGGTGACGAGGGCGGGCACGACCGGCAGGGCCATCGCCCCGATGTCCTCGGCGAACTGGAAGTACTCGTAGTAGCCGAGGCCGTAGGTCTGGTTGTAGCCCCAGAAGTTGGCGTTGACGGGGCGCTGCTCGACCGGTCCGATGGTCTCCTTCCACTGGTAGGAGCGCTTCCGCTCCCAGCCGGGTGCCTCGTAGGCCTCGTGGCTGCCGGTGTTGACGAGACAGCCGCCGGGGAAGCGCAGGAAGCCCGGGTCGAGCGCGGCGGTCTTCTCCGCGAGGTCCTTGCGCAGGCCGTTGGCCCGGCCCTTGTACGTGTCGTGGGGGAAGAGCGAGATCATGTCGAGCCGTACGGTGCCGCTGCCGCCCGCCGTGACGGTCAGCCGGCCGTCCGCAGCCGAGGTGCGGGCGGTGAACGTGCCGGTGTACTTCTTCCAGCGGTCGCCTCGGGCCGTGACGCGCAGCGGCGTCGCGAGCGCGGTGCCGTCCGCCGTGGTGGCGCCGACGGTCAGGGCGGTCCCCGCGGGACGGTCCGTGCGGGCCCAGACGGAGAAGTCGTAGCGCTCGCCCTTGCGCAGGGTCAGGCCCTGGTTGTAGCCGGAGTTGCTGACGCCGAAGCCGGCCCCGCGTTCTCCCGTCCCGGCGAGGTCGAGGCGCAGGTAGCGCCGGTTGCGTTCGCCGAGGCGCTGCTCGTCGTCGACGGTCACGGCGTGTCCCGTGCCGCCCGCCACGGCGGCTTCGCTCCAGGCGGTCATGGGTGAGTACGCGGCGTTGTCGGCGCGGTCGTACTCGAAGGAGCGGTTCTGGACGAGCTCGGCGTAGAGACCGCCGTCCGCCGCGTGGTTGATGTCCTCGTAGAAGACGCCGTACATCGACGCGCTGATGGCGGGGCCCGTGCGCTCGGGGTGGACGGTGAGGGAGTAGTCGGTCGCCTCCGCCACGGGTGGGCCGTCGGCTGCGCGGGTGGGTGCTGCCACCAGCGTGCCGAGCAGGAGGGCGACGACCGGGACGGTGAGTCTCGGCCACAGGTGCGGGTGCGGCATGGACGCTCCAGGGTTAAATGTTCGATATATCGGACGCTGCCCAGAACTTCGAACGAAAGATAGGCAGGGCGGGGCCGTGCGTCAACGCCCTCGCCGGAACCGGCCGGGACGGCCCCTCAGGAGCGCACCGGGACGCCGAAGTCCGGTGTGCCGTCCGGCCGCCAGCCGAACCGCTGGATGCGGGTGTGCCGGTTGGGATCGTGCAGAGGGTCGCCGGTGATCTCCTTGTACGGCCTGGCGTGGTAGACGAGCACATCCGTGCGGCCGTCCTCCGCGACGGTGAAACAGTTGTGGCCGGTGCCGTACTGGCCCGTCTCCTCGCTGCCGGCGAAGACGGGCTCCGGAGACTTGACCCAGGAAGCCGGGTCCATCAGGTCGCTGCGGGCGTCCGCGCTGAGCAGGCCCATGCAGTAGTTGGCGTCCGTCGCGCTCGCGGAGTACGTCATGAAGACGCGGCCGTTCCGCTTGATGACCGCGGCACCCTCGTTGACCTTGAAGCCCACGCATTCCCAGTCGTACTCGGGCGTGCTGAGGCGGACCTGGGGCCCCGTGAGGGTCCAGGGGTCCGCCATCCGGGAGAGGAAGATCCCGGTGTTGTTGTCCAGTCCGGGCTCGTGCTGGGCCCAGGCGAGGTAGCGGTCGCCGCCGTGGGTGAAGGTGTGGGCGTCGAGGGAGAAGGTGTCCCAGGCCGTGGCGATTTGCCCCTTCTCGGTCCAGCTGCCGCGGTGAGGGTCGGGGCTCGCGTTCTCCAGCACCCAGATACGTATCTTCCAGATGTCGTCGGCAGGGGCCGCGGCGAAGTAGACGTACCACCTGCCGCGGATGTGGTGGAGTTCCGGCGCCCAGATGTGGGCGGCCATGTCGCCGGTGGTGTGCCTGGTCCAGATCACCGACTCCTCGGCGGTGCCCAGACCGCGGAGGGTACGGGAGGAACGCAGGATGATCCGGTCGTACTCGGGGACGGTGGCGGTGAAGTGGTAGCGGCCGTCGGTGTGCCGCGTGATGTGCGGGTCGGCGCGCTGCTCGACCAGCGGGTTGCGGTACGGGGCTCGCGGCGCCGCGGCCTGGGCGGCGGTGGCGGGTACGGCGGTGAGGGCCCCTGCGGCCAGGGCACCCCTGAGCACGGTTCTGCGGTTGGGCACTTCGGCTCGACTCACGGTTATCACCTCTCGCGTGGCAACGGGGTTCCCGGTCGCATTCCGGCCGGGAACGGATTCAGCGGTCGCGGCTCGACCGGGGAACGGATTCTGCGGTCGCGGTTCGACCGGGAACGGATTCAGCGGTCGCGGTTCGACCGAAGACGGATTCAGCGGAACGAGCGCGACGGGAGCAGCTTCTGAGCCCGCAGTTCGCCGAGGACGAGCGCGGCGTACTCGGTGGCTCCGCGCACCGAGGTGTGGGTGTTGTCGCGCTTCTCGTCGTAGAGGTAGAGGGCCTTGGACCCTTCGGGGCCGAGCTCCTCGACCCTGGCCCTGGTCAGGGCCGTGAGGTCGACGAGGGGGGTGCCCTGCTCGGCGGCGAGGCCGCGCACCTCGGCGGGCAGGTCCACGCCCAGGCCGTTGACGAGCAGCGCGGTGCCGTTGTCCAGCGTGCCGTCGGGGTTGAACCAGCGGCGGACGATCGGGGTGACGAGGACGGGCCTGCCACCCTCGGCGCGTACGCCCTCGATCATCGCCGTGAGGTTGGCCCGGTAGGTGTCGCGGTCGGTCTGCTTGTCGTTGTGGGCGAGCTGGACGAGGACGAGGTCTCCGCGGTGGATGCGGGAGCGCAGGGCGGGGAAGAGCGCCGGGTTGTCCCGGAACGACTGTGAACCCTCGCCGGAGTCCGCGTAGTTGGCGACGGACACCCGCTCGGTGAGGTACTGCGGGAGCCGCTGCCCCCAGCCCGTGTACGGTTCGCCGGCCTGGTCGCAGACGGTGGAGTCGCCCGCGAGCAGGATCTGCGGCGTACGGACGCGTTCGACCTGGAGGGCGGCGAGCTGTGGGGCCGTTCCTCCGAAGGCGAGGTCGAGGCCGGGGTTGCCGGTGGCCCCGGTGGGCTCGCCCTCGGGATCGCGGACGTCCACGGTGAAGCCGCGCCGGACCGTCTCGCCCGCGGCGTTCGGCGTCTCGGCGAGCATCGCCCTGCGGGTCTCGGCGGTGACGGCGGTGGCGCCCGCTCCAGCACCCCCTCCGAGCAGGACCCGGACGCGATAGGTCCCGGGGGCGACGTCGAGGTGGCAGACGACGGGGGCGGTGCCGGTGCAGTGGCCGAGGCCGTTCCCGCCGGGGACGCGGCCCTGCGCCCGGGCCGGCACTGCGGCGACGGCGGTCAGGGCGGCCACGGCGGTCAGGGCTGCGACGGTGGCACGGGCTGCCAGTAACGCGGTACCGGTTCGGCGCATGGCGGACTCCTCCGTATTGAATGGATTCAACGGGCAGAGACCCTAGCGCCTCCGGCAAGCGCTTTCTACGGAACGGGCACTTTCGTCGAGACGCTTGACGCCCTGCGCCGGCCCCCTTAGCGTCGGGCCGATTTCACGAACAACGTCCGGTATACCGAACGCGATGTCGGGAGAGTCATGCGTCCACTCCTCATGCGGAAGGCCCTGGTCCCCGTCCTGTCACTGGTCCTCGGCCTGCTCGCCCTGCCGGGCGGCTCCGCGCACGCCGGAGCGCCGGGCACCGGGTCCGTGGGAGCCGGTGATGTCCGCGCCACCACCCGGGCCGCCGCCGAGCTCACGGTGCACGGGCTCGACGACGTACGGGGCAATCTGACACTGCCGGCCGCCGGGGCCCTCGGCACGGCCGTGACCTGGGCTTCCTCCAGGCCCGCCGTCATCGGTCCGGCCGGCGTCGTGCACCGCCCGGCGCGGGGGAAGGGCCCGGAGAGGGTGCGGCTGACCGCGACCGACACCCGCGGCCGGGCCGTCGCGACCCGGGCCTTCACCGCGTCGGTGCGCGAGCTGCCGCGGAAGCAGCCGTTCGCCGCCTACGCCATGAGCTACTTCACCGGCGAGGGGACCGCGGACGGGGAGCAGATCCGGATGGCGCTCAGCCGGGGCGACGACGCGCTGCACTGGCAGGAGCTGAACGGCGGCCAACCGGTGCTCACCTCGGAGCTCGGCACCGGTGGGCTGCGCGACCCGTTCGTCATCCGCTCCCCCGAGGGCGACAGGTTCTTCCAGATCGCCACCGACCTGCGGATGTACGGGGGAAGCGGCGGTAGCTGGGACCAGGTGCAGCGCACCGGCAGCCGGTCCGTCATGGTCTGGGAGTCGACGGACCTGGTGCACTGGACGGATCAGCGCCTGGTCGAGGTGGCACCGCGGACCGCCGGAAACGCCTGGGCGCCGGAGGCGTACTACGACGAGGAGCTCGGCTCGTACGTCGTCTTCTGGGCCTCGAAGCTCTACGCGGCCGACGACCCGGGGCACACCGGCAGCACCTACAACAAGATGATGTACGCGACCACACGCGACTTCCGCACCTTCAGCGAGCCGGCCGTGTGGCACGACCCCGGCTATTCGGTGATCGACTCGACCGTGATCCGCCACGACGGCAGCTACTACCGGTTCACGAAGGACGAGCGGAACCCCTCGTCGGACACGCCCTGTTCCAAGTTCATCACCGTGGAGAAGTCGCGGGAGCTGACCTCAGGGGCCTACGACTTCGTCGCCGACTGCGTCGGGAAGGGCGCGGTCGAGCGTGGTGAGGGACCCGCGGTCTTCGCGTCCGGCACCGAGGCGAAGTGGTACCTGCTCATCGACGAGTTCGGCGGGCGGGGCTATGTCCCCTTCGAGAGCACCGATCTCGATTCGGGGCGGTGGACGATGGCCACCGACTACTCCCTCCCGGCGGGCGCCCGCCACGGCACGGTACTGCCGGTCACGCGGCAGGAGTACGAGCGGTTGCTGCGGGCGCACACGCCGATGGGATGATGAAGGGGCTGCGCCCGTCCGTACCGGGCCCCCTCCGGTGACAAGGACCCATGCGATGAGAGGACGGGCGAAACCGCCCGCCGCCCCGCTCCCCCAGCGCGCGGGTGTCGACCCGGTGCGGGTGCGGTTCCCGGCGGATCCGGCCGGGGCCTGGCCCACCGTCCGGGACCACCTGCTGCACCGGTTCGCGGGGGCGATCGGCGCCGGGAGGGTGGACGCGATGCTGGCCGAGGGCAGGTTCGTCGGTGCGGACGGCGGTGCGGTGCGGGCGGACGAGCCGTACACGGCCGGGCGCCACCTCTGGTTCCACCGTGACTTCGCGCCCGAGGAGCCGGTGCCCTTCCCCGTGGGCGTCGTCCACCGCGACGACCGCCTGGTGATCGCGGACAAGCCGCATTTCCTGGCCACCACCCCGCGTGGCCGGCACGTCACCCAGACCCTGGTCGCGCGGCTGCGCGACGGGCTGGAGCTGCCGGAGCTGCAGCCCGCGCACCGGCTGGACCGGCTGACCGCCGGCCTGGTGCTCTGCGTCGTACGGGCCGAGGACCGGGGCGCGTACCAGACGCTGTTCCGGGACCGGCTGGTACGCAAGGAGTACGAAGCGGTGGCACCGTACGACCCGGAGCTCGCGCTCCCCCGCACCGTGCGCAGCCGGATCGTCAAGGAACGCGGGGTCATCGCGGCGCGCGAGGAGCCGGGCGAGGCCAACAGCGAGAGCAGGATCGAGCTGCTGGAGCACAGGGGTGGGCTCGGCCGCTACCGGCTGCTGCCCACCACCGGGCGCACCCATCAGCTGCGGGTCCACATGAACGCACTGGGGCTGCCGCTGGTGAACGATCCGGTCTATCCGGTGGTGGAGCCCGAGCCCGGCCCCGGGGACTACCTCCGCCCGCTCCAACTGGTCGCGAGGGTGCTCGAGTTCACCGATCCGGTCACGGGTGAGCCGCGCCGCTTCGAGAGCGGACAGCGGCTCACCGCGTGGCCGGACGCCCCGGACGCCCCGGACGCCCTCTGACCGTCAGTGCCCGCGGGCGATCCACTCGTCCAGGTGCGGGGCCTCGGCGCCGATGGTCGTGGAGTCCCCGTGCCCGGTGCGGACGGTGGTCCCCGGCGGGAGGGAGAGCAGCCGGTCCCTGATCGAGTCGACGATCGTCGGGAAGTGGGAGAAGGAGCGGCCGGTGGCGCCCGGCCCGCCCCGGAAGAGGGTGTCACCGGTGAAGACGGTGGCCAGCTCCGGTGCGTGCAGGCAGACGGCTCCCGGGGCATGGCCCGGAGTGTGCATGACCGTCAGGCGCGTGCCGGCGATCTCCAGCTCCTGGCCGTCGGCCAGTTCCGCGTCCGGGGTGCGGTCCGGGTGGGTCTGCCGCCACAGCACGAGGTCGTCGGGGTGCAGCAGGATCGGTGCCCCGGTCGCGTCGGCGAGGGCCGGGGCCGCGTCGATGTGGTCGTTGTGCGCGTGGGTGCAGATGATGGCACGCAGCGTACGGCCACCGAGTGCGGCCTCGATGGCGGCGGCGTCGTGGGCGGCGTCGATGACGACGGCCTCCGTGTCGTCGCCGACGATCCAGACGTTGTTGTCGACGTCCCACTCACCGCCGTCGAGGGCGAAGGTTCCGGAGGTGACCAGGTGGTCGATGCGGGCTGCCATCAGAAGACCACCACCGAGCGCAGGACGTCGCCGTCGTGCATCCGGGCGAAGGCCTGCTCGATCTCGCCGAGCTGGATGGTCTCGGTGACGAAGGCGCCGAGGTCGAGGCGGCCCTGCTGGTGCAGGTCGATGAGCATGGGGAAGTCGCGCGAGGGCAGGCAGTCGCCGTACCAGGAGGACTTGAGCGAACCGCCGCGGCCGAACACGTCGAGGAGCGGGAGTTCGAGCCGCATCTCGGGCGTGGGGACGCCGACGAGGACGACGGTGCCGGCGAGGTCGCGGGCGTAGAAGGCCTGCTTGTACGTCTCCGGCCGGCCGACCGCCTCGATCACGACGTCGGCGCCGTTGCCGCCGGTCAGCGCGCGGATGGCCTCGACCGGGTCGTCGGAGCGGGAGTTGACGGTGTGGGTGGCGCCCATCCTCCTCGCCGTCTCCAGCTTGCGGTCGTCGATGTCGACCGCGATGATCTTCGCCGCTCCCGCGAGCCGGGCACCGGCGATCGCCGCGTCGCCGACGCCGCCGCAGCCGATGACGGCGACGGAGTCGCCGCGGCCGACCTGGCCGGTGTTGATGGCGGCGCCGATGCCCGCCATGACACCGCAGCCGAGCAGTCCGGCGACGGCCGGGGAGACCTCCGGGTCGACCTTGGTGCACTGACCGGCGGCGACGAGGGTCTTCTCGGCGAAGGCCCCGATGCCGAGCGCCGGGGAGAGCTCGGTGCCGTCCAGGAGGGTCATCTTCTGCTTCGCGTTGTGGGTGTCGAAGCAGTACCAGGGGCGGCCGCGCAGACAGGCACGGCACTGACCGCACACCGCACGCCAGTTGAGGACGACGAAGTCGCCCGGCCGCACGTCGGTGACGCCGTCGCCGACCGACTCCACGACACCCGCGGCCTCGTGGCCGAGCAGGAAGGGGAAGTCGTCGTTGATGCCGCCCTGCTTGTAGTGCAGGTCGGTGTGGCAGACGCCGCACGCCTGGATGCTGACGACGGCCTCACCGGGACCTGGGTCCGGCACCACGATCGTCTCGACGCGCACGGGCTCGTTCTTCCCCGGTGCGATGACCCCTCGTACCTGCTGTGCCATGCCGTGGTCTCCCATCCCGACTGCCCCGTCGTCCCGAAGATCGAACACGCCCACCGTACCCGGGCGGGGCGCCGCTCACGGGGCCAGTACGTCCAGTTCGTGCAGCGCGCCGACCGCGATCTCCTTGGTCAGCCGTTCGGCCGCCCCGGAGTCCCCCTCGCGGACGGCTTCGGCCAGCCGGACGTGGAGGGTGACGGCGGCGGGGTCGGGGTCCTCGAACATCACCTGGTGGTGGGTACGCCCGGCGAGGACCTCGGCGACGACGTCGCCGAGCCGCGCGAACATCTCGTTGCCGGAGGCGTTGAGCACGATGCGGTGGAAGGCGATGTCGTGCCGGAGGTAACCCTCCAGTTGCTGGCCGCGTGAGGTCGCGACCATGCCGAGGGCGCACTCCGTGAGCGCGGCGCACTGCTCCGCCGTGGCGTGACGGGCCGCGAGGCCCGCGGCGACGGGTTCGACGGCGGACCGCAGCACGGTGAGGGAGCGTAGTTGCCGGGACCGGTCGGAGCCGGCGAGCCGCCAGCGGATGACCTGTGGGTCGTAGACGTTCCACTCCTCGGTGGGCCGCACGGTGACCCCGACGCGGCGCCGGGACTCGACCAGGTGCATGGATTCCAGGACGCGGACCACTTCGCGTACGACGGTGCGTGACACGTCGAAACGCTGGGCGAGCTCGTCGGTGCGCAGGACCATGCCGGGTGGGCAGTCACCCGCGGCGATCTCCAGCCCCAGGGCGTCCAGCACATGCGTATGGAGCCCCTGAGCAGGTGTGGTCATGCGCACAACCCTACGGGGCGGCCTCCGGGAACAAAAAGTACGACGTTTATGTCACAGCCCCTTGAATAAGTCGTATGTAATGCGTTTCAGTAGCGCGACGGACCGATGTCGCGGACCGATGTCGATGAAGACAGCGAGGCACCAATGAGCACCCCCCACGTCGTCGTGGTGATGGGCGTAGCAGGGACCGGCAAGACCACGATCGGCCCCCTGCTCGCCGCCGCACTCGGCGTCCCCTATGCCGAGGGCGACGACTTCCACCCGCCGGCCAACATCGCCAAGATGTCGGCCGGAACCCCGCTGGACGACGACGACCGCTGGCCCTGGCTGGACGCGATCGGGCAGTGGGCGCACAGCCGGGCGGGGCTCGGCGGGGTCGTCAGCAGTTCGGCGCTCAAGCGGGCCTACCGCGACCGGCTGCGGAACGAGGCCCCGGATGCCGTCTTCCTGCATCTGACCGGCGACCGGCCGCTCATCGAGCGCCGGATGGCGGACCGCAAGGGCCACTTCATGCCGACCGCCCTCCTCGACTCCCAGTTCGCGACCCTCCAGCCGCTGCAGGAGGACGAGGCCGGCGTGGCCGTCGACGTGTCCGGCACCCCCGAGGAAATCACCGAACGGGCCGTCGCCGCGCTGCGCCGGCTCGACTCTTAAGGATCATCACCGTGACCAGTCTCAGCGTCGAGATGCTGGCAGCCGATGCAGTCGAACCGATCACATCGGCCGGCAACGCCCAGTTGGGCATCGCCGTCCTGGCGGGCATCGCCGTCATCGTCCTGCTCATCACCAAGCTCAAGATGCACGCGTTCCTCGCGTTGACCATCGGCTCGCTCGCCCTCGGCTCCTTCGCCGGGGCCAACCCGGCGAAGACGATCGCCAGTTTCACCGCGGGCCTCGGTTCGACCGTCGCGGGCGTCGGCGTGCTCATCGCTCTCGGTGCCATCCTGGGCAAGCTGCTCGCCGATTCCGGCGGCGCCGACCAGATCGTCGACACGATCCTCGCCAAGGCGAGCGGGCGGGCGATGCCGTGGGCGATGGTCCTGATCGCCTCGATCATCGGGCTTCCGCTGTTCTTCGAGGTCGGGATCGTGCTGATGATCCCGGTGGTGCTGCTGGTCGCCAAGCGCGGCAACTACTCACTGATGCGGATCGGGATCCCGGCGCTCGCCGGTCTCTCCGTGATGCACGGGCTGATCCCCCCGCACCCCGGCCCGCTGGTGGCGATCGACGCCCTCGGTGCCAACTTGGGTGTCACGCTCGCCCTCGGCGTGCTGGTGGCCGTCCCCACCGTGATCATCGCGGGTCCGGTCTTCTCCCGCTACGCCGCCCGCTGGGTGGACATCGAGGCGCCGGAGAAGATGGTCCCGCAGCGTCCGTCCGAGGACCTGGACCGCCGTCCCAGCTTCGGCGCGACCCTGGCGACGATCCTGCTGCCCGTCGTGCTGATGCTGGTCAAGGCACTCGTCGAGATCGTGGTGGACGACCCGGAGAACCACGTCCAGCGGGTCACCGACGTCATCGGCTCGCCGCTGATCGCGCTGCTGGCAGCCGTCGTCGTCGGCATGTTCACCCTGGGCCGTGCGGCCGGCTTCACCAGGGCCCGCCTCTCCGTCACCGTCGAGAAGTCGCTCGCCCCGATCGCGGGCATCCTCCTGATCGTGGGCGCCGGCGGCGGGTTCAAGCAGACCCTCATCGACGCCGGCGTGGGCCAGATGATCCTGGAGTTCTCCGAGAACTGGTCGATCCCCGCCCTGCTGCTCGGCTGGCTGATCGCCGTCGCGATCCGCCTGGCGACGGGCTCCGCGACCGTGGCCACCATCTCGGCGGCCGGTCTGGTCGCCCCCCTGGCCGCCGACCTGTCGACGTCGCACGTCGCGCTGCTCGTCCTCGCGGTCGGTGCGGGTTCGCTCTTCTTCAGCCACGTCAACGACGCGGGATTCTGGCTGGTGAAGGAGTACTTCGGCATGGACGTCCCGCAGACGATCAAGACCTGGTCGGTGATGGAGACGATCATCTCCGTCGTCTCGCTGGGCTTCATCATGCTGCTGTCCCTGGTGTTGTAGCCCCCGCTACTCCTCCGGGTCCCGCCACAGCGGATGCTCGGTACGGGCCCACAGGCGCTCGACCGACCCGGTACGCATGCCACGGCGTGCCTCCGGGTCGGCGAGCGCCTTCGCCATGTGCCCGGCGAGGACGACGCCGACCGCGAGTGCCAGCCAGTCGTGGACGAAGGTCGCGCCCGTACGCCACACCAGCGGGGCGAGGCCGGTGAACCACATCAGCAGCCCGGTGCCCAGCATCACGAGCACGGCGCCCGCGATCCAGCCGGCGTAGAGCTTCTGGCCCGCGTTGAACTTCCCGGCCGGCCGTGCGCCGGGCGTGCGCTCGCGGCGCAGGGCGGCCCGCAGCCACTGCCGGTCGTGCGGCCCGAACCGGTTGAGCCGCGACAGGTCGGTGCGCAGCGCCCGGGAGACGAGCCCGGCCAGCAGGGGTACGGGGACGAGCAGCCCGGACCATTCGTGCAGGGTGACGACGAGGCGGCGGCGGCCGACGAGCTCCGCGAGCTGGGGAACGTACAGACAGGCGGCCGTGGCCACGCAGAGGAGCACGAGCCAGGCCGTGGTGCGGTGCACCCAGCGTTCCGCGGTGGTGAAGCGGATCCTCGGGGACGGTTCAGACGGTCGGGGCGTCGTCGCGGCCGTTGGACCGGCCGACCCAGGCGTCGACGTCATAGCCGAGCTCCTCCCAGTATCCGGGGCGCACGGAGTCGGTGACGGTGATCCCCGAGAGCCATTTCGCCGACTTGTAGAAGTACATGGGGGCCACGTACAGCCGGGCCGGGCCGCCGTGCGAGTGGGCCAGCGGCTTGTCCTGCATGCGCAGGGCGACCAGGACGTCCGGACGGCGGGCCTGTTCGAGCGTGAGGCTCTCGCTGTAGGCGCCGTCGAAGCAGGTGAAGCGGACCGCCTTCGCGCCGGGCCGCACCCCCGCCGCGTCCAGCAGCGCCGAGAGCCTGACGCCTTCGAACGGGGTCTCGGGCACGCGCCAGCCGGTGACGCACTGGACGTCGCGCACCGTGCGGGTCTGCGGCAGCGACTTCAGGGAGCCGAGCGTGTACGTCGCCGGGCGGTCGACCATGCCGTCCACGGTGAGCCGGTAGTCGGCGGCGGTCTTCTCGGGCACGGAGGTGGTGACCGAGTAGTAGCGGAAGCCGCCGCCGTTGGGCAGCAGGCCGGTGAGTCCGGTGGGGTCCTTGTCGGCGACGGCGCCGAGGCCGTTCTCCAGCGCGCGCTGCAGGACGGGGGCGGCCACCACCCCGGTGGCGCCGAGGCCGAGCATGGTCAGGACCAGACGGCGGCCGACGGGTGTGCCGCCCGTGTCGGGAGGGGGACTGTTCACCCGCCCATTCGAACACCCGCGGCCGCCCGTCACCAGGGGCCACGGGTGGCCGTCACTCTTCGGTAAGGACGATCCGCCCGCTGCCGTCCGCCAGGCCGTCAGTGGCCGAACCGTGCGTCAGCGCGGCGCGGGGCGGCTCTCAGCGGCCTTCTCCAGCTGGAACGCCTCGTTGCCGAGGCCGATCCCGGCGTGCACGGCGGGCCTGGTGCGGCGCAGTACGGCACCGTGGACCAGGCCCCCCGCGAGGGCCAGGACGATGACACCGGGCAGCAGCAGGTTCAGGACCGAGCCGGGGCCGGAACCGACCAGGACGTCGAAGTCCCGGACGGTGAGGACGGCGATGGCCAGCAGGGCCAGGCCCGCGAGTCCGGAGGCGACGAGCCGGGGGGCCTGGGCCCGGCCGGCGCCGCGGCGTACGAAGAAGGCGATGACCGCGAAGGAGGCCGTCGCCATCAGCAGGATGACTCCGAGCGCACCGACGTTGCCCATCCAGGTGAACAGGTGCAGGACGGGCGCGGTGGGGTCGCCGGCCGGGTTGTCGTCGGTGACGGCGAAGGCGGCGACGATCACCGCGGAGAGCCCGGACTGGAGCATCGATCCGGTGGCGGGCGCTCCGCTGGTCCTGCTGGTCCTGCCGAATCGGGCGGGCAGCAGCCCTTCGCGGCCCATGGCGAAGGCGTAGCGGGCGACCACGTTGTGGAAGCTGAGCAGCGCGGCGAACATCCCGGTGACGAAGAGGACGTGCAGGACGTCGGTGAAGGTGGCGCCGAGCCGGTCCTCGGTCAGGCCGAAGAGCATGCCCGGTCCCTCCTCGAGGGAGGTGGCGGCGATGGAGCCGGGTCCCGCGGCGACGGTCAGCGCCCAGGAGCTGACGGCGAGGAACAGTGCGGCGTAGCCGACGGCGAGGAACATCACGCGGGAGACGACGACCTGCGGGCGGCTGGTCTCCTCGGCGTACACGGGAGCCTGCTCGAATCCGACGAAGGCGGCGATGCAGAAGCACAGTGCGGTGCCCAGGCCCGCCCCGGTGAGGGTCTCCGGGTCGAACGCGTGCAGGGACAGGCCCTCGGGGCCGGGCTTGCCGACGGCGGCGATGTCGAAGACGACGACGAGGGCACACTCGACGACGAGCAGGACGCCGAGGACCTTGGCGTTGAGGTCGATCTTCAGCCAGCCGAGTACGCCGACGACGGCCACGCAGACGAGAGCGGGGATCCACCACCTGAGCTCGACGTCGAGGTAGGTGGCGAACAGGCCTGAGACCTCGAAGCCCAGGATGCCGTAGATGCCCACCTGCATGGCGCTGTACGCGACCAGGGCGACGAACGAGGCGCCCGCGCCCGCCGTCGCGCCGAGCCCGCGGGCGATGTAGGCGTAGAAGGCGCCGGCGTTGTGGACGTGACGGCTCATCTCCGCGTAACCGACGCCGAACAGCATCAGGACGATGCCGAGAATGACGTAGAGCAGTGGCTGCCCGACGATGCCCATCACTCCGAAGACGGTGGGCATCACCCCGGCGACGACCATCAGCGGGGCGCTCGCGGCGAGGACGGAGAGCAGGAGACCGGGGGTGCCGAGGCGGTCGGCCCGCAGGGCCCGCTCCTGTCCCTTGTAGGTGTTGATCCCACCGGTGTCGCCCGTCGAGTTCCTCGTGCCGGTCACGCTCGCTCCGGCCTCACTCGCGTCTGTTCTGCCCGTCGGCATGGCGGCGGTGTCCCTTCGTTGAGAGCGGCTGCATCACGGGGTACCGAGCGCGTAGCCGCGCGCGGCGAGGAATGCGGGGTACGGATCACGGCCGGAGTACGACCAGGGGGCGGCGGTCGCGTGCGGGCCGATGCGGTGGAAGAGGGCGGCGGCCTCGGCGGGGCGGCCCTCGCAGGTCTTGGCGTGGGCGAGAAAGTTGAGGTCGGCGTGGTGGCGGGGGTGGTCCTCGCGCTCCCATTCCAGCCACCAGTCGAAAGCTGCCTTCATCACCTGGCGGGCCCGGCGTCCGGCCCAGTGGCCGGACGCCGCAGGGTCCTCGGACGCATGGCCCGCCGCGACCAGGACGCGGTAGCGCTCGGCGTGTGCGACGACGGGGAGCATGGCGAGCGGCGAGTCGGCCGGGGCCTGTTCGGCGGCCCATGCGGCGAAGTCGTACACCTCGTGGAGCGGGTCGCCAGTGGGCCGGGACTCGGCGAGCCGGGCCGTCATGAGGTGGTGCGCCTGGTGGTGTTCGGGGTGGCGTGCGCGGATCTTCTCGAAGTGCCGGCCGGTCTCCTCCCAGGTGCCGTACGTGCGGTGCAGCAGCATCAGGCCCAGCCAGGGGGTCGGGTCGGCGGGGGCGAGTGCGGCGGCGGCCAGGCAGGCGTCGCGGGCGGCGTCGCGTTCGGCGTCATCGGCCTTCGGGCGCAGGCTGCGGGTGACGGCGGCGCAGGCGAGGAGGGTGGCGGCGTCGGGGCTGTCCGGCTCGGCGAGCAGCCAGTCACGGGCCCATCCGGTGGCGGACGGGACAGCGGCGAGGGTGAGGACACGGTGGCCGCGCCGGTCCCAGTCCGTGCCGGTCGTCACGAGCAGGGACCGGGCTCCTGCCCACCGCCCCTGCGTGAACCGGTCGCGTGCGTCGATGAGTTCCTGGTCGCCAAGGGCCGGGTCGAACGCGTGGTCCGAGCGTCCGGCCCTGCGGCGGGAGCGGCCCAGGGGCGGCGGAGGCGGGGACATCCGCAGGTTTCCTTCTCGACGCGACGGGCGAGCGGTTCGATGCTGTGTGCGAGCAGACGATCGCGCACAGCAAACCGGCAGGGGGTGCTCCGAGTCAAGCGCACGCCGTCCGCAACTCCCCGCGTCGCTAGCCCAGTTGACCTTGCGCGGTCATTGGTCCACACCATCCGCGCAGCTCGGACCGCGGTGCGGAGGTGTCGCGAGGGGGTGAAGTGACGCGTGCCACACTGCTGGGATGGAGAACCGTGAAGCGCTCAAACCCCTCCCTCTCGCCCTTCCCGGGCCGCTGCGCGACCGGCTGGTCGCGGCCGTACTCGCCGGCGAGAAGGTCTCCACCTCCGGGCTGCTCGTGGAGTACGAGGCGGAGAAGGAGGAGCTTCCACCGGTGGGCGAACGGTCCGCGCTCATCGACTCCGGCGGGCGTGAGGTCGCCGTCGTCGAGGTGACGGAGGTCCGCGTGCTCCCCCTGGGATCGGTCGACCTGCAGCACGTCCTCGACGAGGGCGAGGGGTACACCTCGGTGGCCGCGTGGCGCGCGGCGCACGAGGCGTTCTGGCACAGCGAGGAGATGCGGGAGGCGCTGGACGATCCGGCGTTCACCGTGGACGACGGGACGATGGTGGTGGCGGAGAGGTTCCGGGTGGTGGAGCGGCTGGAGTGACCGGACCGGCCCCGGGCGGCTCAGCCGGTCGCCTCCGCCGCCGCCCTGCCCGCGACCCTGCCCGAGAAGATGCAGCCGCCGAGGAACGTGCCCTCCAGGGAGCGGTAGCCGTGGACCCCGCCGCCCCCGAAGCCCGCCGCCTCGCCTGCCGCGTACACGCCGGGCAACGGGGAACCGTCCGCCGTCAGTACGCGGGAGGACAGGTCCGTCTCCAGGCCTCCGAGGGACTTGCGGGTCAGGATGTTGAGCCGTACGGCGATCAGCGGGCCCGCCGCGGGGTCGAGGATGCGGTGCGGGCGGGCCGTGCGGATCAGCTTGTCGCCCAGGTAGGTGCGGGCTCCGCGGATCGCGGTGACCTGCAGGTCCTTGGTGAAGGGGTTGGCGATCTCCCGGTCGCGCGCCGTGATCTCACGGCGCAGGTCGTCCTCGTCGATCAGCGTGTCGCCCGTCAGCGCGTTCATGCCGCGCA
This sequence comes from Streptomyces sp. B1I3, assembly GCF_030816615.1. Classification (NCBI taxonomy): domain Bacteria; kingdom Bacillati; phylum Actinomycetota; class Actinomycetes; order Kitasatosporales; family Streptomycetaceae; genus Streptomyces; species Streptomyces sp. B1I3. The sequence goes on along the minus strand of NZ_JAUSYD010000001.1, from coordinate 6,385,815 downwards.
CCAGCGCGCCCAGGTCCTTCTCGACGACGAAGTCCACGCCCTTGTCCATGAACGCCCTGACCGGCGCCGGGACGTCGGCGCGCGCCCTGCCGATCACCCCGCGGACCGACTTGCCGGTCAGGTCGGGGTTCTGCTCGGACCCGGAGAGCGCGAACTCCTTGCCGATGATCTTCCGGTCCAGGACGAACCAGGTGTAGCCGTGGCCGGACCTCATGATGTGTTCGAGGGTGCCCAGCGTGTCGAAGCCGGGGAACAACGGGACGGGGAGCCGCTTGCCGCGGGCGTCCAGCCAGAGGGAGGAGGGGCCGGGGAGGATGCGGATGCCGTGCCTGGCCCAGATCGGGTTCCAGTTCTCGATGCCCTCGGTGTAGTGCCACATCCGGTCGCGGTTGATGTGGTGCGCGCCCGCCTCCTCCGTGATGCCGAGCATCAGCCCGTCGACGTGCGCGGGAACCCCGGACAGCATCTTCCCGGGCGGGGTGCCCAGCCTCTCGGGCCACTGGGCACGCACGAGGTCGTGGTTGCCGCCGATGCCTCCGGAGGTGACGACCACAGCCTGGGCCCGGAGCTCGAAGGCACCGGTGACCTCGCGGGTGCTCGCGGTGCCCCGCTCGGCACCGCTCTCCCGGAGGATCTCGCCGGTGACCGTGTCGACCGTCCCGGCCGAGCGGCCGAGGCCCGTCACCCGGTGGCGGAACCGCAGCCGGACGAGCCCTTTCGCCACACCTTCGCGCACCCTGCGTTCGAAGGGGGCGACGACACCGGGGCCGGTGCCCCAGGTGATGTGGAAGCGGGGGACGGAGTTGCCGTGGCCGTTCGCGTCGTAGCCGCCCCGCTCGGCCCAGCCGACGACGGGGAAGAGCCGCAGCCCCTGGGCGTGGAGCCAGGACCGCTTCTCACCGGCCGCGAAGTCGACGTACGCCTGGGCCCACTGCCGCGGCCAGTGGTCCTCCTTGCGGTCGAAGCCGGCCGTGCCGTACCAGTCCTGGAGGGCCAGGTCGTGGCTGTCCTTGATCCGCATCCGGCGCTGTTCGGGTGAGTCGACGAGGAAGAGGCCGCCGAAGGACCAGTGCGCCTGACCGCCGAGGGACTGCTCGGGTTCCTGGTCGAGCAGGATCACCGTCCGGCCCGCGTCGACGAGCTCGGCGGTGGCCACCAGACCCGCGAGCCCCGCCCCGATCACGATGACATCAGCGTCGTACGCCATGGGTTCCGTCCTTCGGGGCATGCGGGGCGACCCGGCGCGGGTCGCCGCCCGGTGCGAAGTTACTCGTGCGTCAGATCTTGGGTACCGGCCGCTCCCACGTCAACCGTCCGGTCGACGGCGGCCTCACGCGTCCGGTACGGCTGCGGGGCTATCGTCGGACCGTGTCCTTGCTGGTACTCCTGCTCTCCGTGGGCGCCGCGTGCTGTACGGGCTTCGGCTTCGTCCTGCAGCAGGACGCGGCCCGCCGCGCGCCGCCGAGCGACTTCCTGTCGCCCCGACTCCTGCTGGACCTGATGAGGGTGCCGAGCTGGCTGGCCGGCATCGGTCTGATGATCTGCGGCATGGTCCTCGGGGCGCTCGCGCTCGGGCAGGGCGAGGTGTCGGTCGTCGAACCGCTGCTGGCCACCAACCTGCTCTTCGCTCTGGCCCTGTCGCGCTACTTCACCGGGCAGCGACTCGGCCGGCAGGGCTGGGGCGGCCTCTGGCTGCTGGCCGGCGGCGTCATCGCCTTCCTGCTGGGCGGCCGGCCACGCGGCGGCGAGGCGGTGACCGAGCCGTTGCGGCACTGGCTGGTGATCGGCGTGGTGGCGGGGCTCGCGCTCGTGCTCACGGCCTTCGCCAGGCACCCGCGCACCCCGTGGGCCCCCACGCTGCTGGGGCTGGCCGGGGGACTGCTGTACGGGCTCCAGGACGCCCTGACCCGGGTCTGTGGTCTGCGGCTGGCCGACGGCGGCTGGGGAGCCCTGTTCACGAGCTGGCAGCCGTACGCGCTGGTCGTCATGGGTGTGACCAGCCTGATCATCGTCCAGAGCGCCTTCGAGGCGGGGCCACTTCGGATGTCCCTGCCCGCGCTGACCGCCGCCCAGCCGCTGGCCGGGATCGTCTGCGGGATCGGGTTCCTCGGCGACCAGGTCCGCACCGACGTCGGCGCCCTGGCATGGCAGGCGGCGGGCCTCGCGGCGATCGTGGCCGGGATCGTGCTGCTCGGGCTGCACCCGGCGATGCCGGCGGGCAAGGAGCAGCACGGTTCAACGGAGGTCCACGGCGTGGGGTTGGATGGACGCCATGACTCCGGCTGACGAGATCCTGGACATCGTGGACGAGAACGACGAGGTGGTGGGGCAGGCGCCGCGCGGCGAGGCGACCGCGCGGGGCCTGCGCCACCGCTGCGTGTTCGTCGAGGCCAGGGACGCCGCGGGCCGACTCTTCGTGCACCGCAGGACGGCGACCAAGCTGGTCTTCCCCTCGCACTACGACATGTTCGTCGGCGGGGTGGTGGGCGCGGGCGAGTCCTACGACGACGCCGCGCTGCGGGAGGCCGAGGAGGAGCTGGGCGTCCAGGGCCTCCCCCGCCCCGAGCCGCTGTTCACGTTCCTGTACGAGAACGCCGGGCACAGCTGGTGGTCCGCGGTGTACCAGGTGCGGTGCGAGCTGCCGGTGCGCCCGCAGGCGGAGGAGGTGGCCTGGCACACCTTCCTCACCGACGCGGAGCTGGAGCGGCAGCTCGGCGACCGGCTGTGGGTGCCGGACGGGCTGGAGACGTACCACCGGCTGCGGCGGTTCCGTTCCGCCGCGCAGGCGGACGGCTCGTGAGCGAGTTCCTGCGCGGTCTGCGGACAGGGCTCGCACCGCGGCAGATCCGCGAGGAGGGCGACACTCCGGACTACCGCTTCTCGCTCGCCAACGAGCGCACCTTCCTCGCCTGGATCCGGACCGCGCTCGCGCTGATCGGCGGCGGTTTCGCCGTGGACCAGTTCCTGCCCGGTCTCGTCCACGGGGTACGGACCGGGCTGGCCCTCGCGCTGCTGGCCGCCGGGGTGCTCTGCGCGCTGCGGTCGGTCAGCCACTGGGTGCGGTGCGAGCGGGCGATGCGGCGGGGCGAGGATCTGCCCGTGTCGCGCTTCCCGGCGCTGCTCGGTCTGGCCGTCGCCGTGGTCGCCGTGGCGATGGTGGTGGTCGTCCTCTTCGGGTGGGAGGGCCGGTGACCACGGCAGCGGGCCGCGACCCGGGTCTGCAGCCGGAGCGGACCCGGCTGGCGTGGCGGCGTACGACGCTGTCCTGCACGGTGGTGGCGCTGCTCGCCGGCCGTCAGGCACTGCACGGCGGGGCGAGCGGGCCCGGGGTGATCGCGGTGGCGCTGACCCTGCTGGCCTGGCTGCTCTTCCTCGCGGTGGCGCACCGCCGCATGGCGGGCACGGCGGCCGCCGTGCCGGCGCCGCTGTCGCCGCGGCTCGCGCTGACGGCCGCCGCGTGCACGGCCGCCCTCGCGGTGTTCGCCGCCGCGACGCTGTTCTGACCTCCGGCCGGAGTCAGCTCTCCCGGCCGACGGTGACGACGATCTTCCCGCGGGTACGCCCCTCCTCGTTGAGCCGGTAGGCGTCGACGGCCTGTTCCAGCGGGAACACCCGGTCCACGTGGACGGAGACGATGCCCTGTTCGGCCAGTTCCGCGAGGTGCGCGAGGTCCTGCGCGTCGGGCCGTACGAAGGCGTAGCGGCCGCCGTAGGAGAAGACCTCCGCGTCGGCGACGGAGGCCAGCCGCCCGTCGCTCGCGAGGGTCTCGGCGGACACCCGGAGCGCTTCCCCGCCGACCGTGTCGAACGCGGCGTCGATGCCGTCGGGCGCCAGGTCCCGCAGCCGGCCGGCCAGCCCGTCGCCGTACTCCACGGGTTCACCGCCCAGCCGCCGTACGTAGTCGTGGTTGTGGGGCCCCGCCGTGCCGATGACCCGGCAGCCCGCGTGCCGGGCGAGCTGGACCGCGAGCGAGCCGACACCGCCGGCGGCGGCGTGGACGAGGACGGTCTCGCCCTCCTGGACCTTCAGGACGCGGTGCAGCACCTGGTGCGCGGTGAGGCCGCACAGGGGCAGGCCCGCTGCCTCCTCGAAGCTCAGGCTGAGGGGTTTGCGGGCGAGGGTGCGCACGGGGGCGGCGACGTACTCCGCGAAGGTCCCGCGCGAGAGGAAGTCCTCGCGGACGTAGCCGATGACCTCGTCGCCCACCTCGAACTCGTCCACGGCCGCCCCGGGCTGCACGACGATGCCGGAGACGTCCCAGCCGGGGATGACCGGGAAGACGGCTTCCAGTCCCGCCTGGAGGTAGCCCTCGCGGGCCTTCCAGTCGACCGGGTTCACGGCCGCGGCCCGTACCTTGACGAGGACCGAGTCCGGCCCGACCTTCGGGTCGGGACGCTCGCCGTACTCCAGGACGTCGGCCGCGCCGTACCTGCTGTAGCTGATCGCCTTCATCCTCCGACGATCGGCGTGGGCCAGGGCCCCCGCAACTCAGGGCAGGGCCGTCCCCGCCCGGAAAACCGCCCGCGGAACCCGTCCGGGGGGAGGGCCGGCCACCGGGGCACCGGCCCTGTTCGTCCGGCCGATTCAGGGCGGAGACTGGACGACATACCGACTGGTCGGCATCATGGTCCCGATCGTCCCCACCGCCCCGGAGGTACGCACCATGAGCCCAGTCCACCCGCCAGGTCTCGACCTCGACCTGCTGCGCGGCCATCTCGACCGCGAGCGGCCGGGCCTGGTGAACGGACCGCTCGAGGCCCGGCTCATCGAGGGCGGCCGCTCCAACCTCACCTACGTCGTCACCGACGGTACCGGGCAGTGGGTCGTCCGCCGGCCGCCGCTCGGCCATGTGCTGGCCACCGCGCACGACATGAAGCGCGAGCACCGGGTGATCAGCGCGCTGCACCCCACGGCCGTGCCCGTGCCCGGGCCGGTCCTGCTCTGCGAGGACGACTCGGTCATCGGCTCGTCCTTCTACGTCATGGAGTACGTCGAGGGGACCCCGTACCGGACCGCCGAGCAGCTCGCGCCCCTGGGCGCCGAGCGCACCCGGGCGGCCGTGCTGGGGCTCGTGGACACCCTGGTGGACCTGCACGCCGTGGACCCCTCGGCGGTCGGCCTCGGCGACTTCGGGCGGCCCGAGGGCTTCCTGGACCGGCAGCTGCGGCGCTGGGGCAAGCAGCTCGACGCCTCGCGCAACCGTGAGCTGGCCGGGATCGACGAGTTGCACGCCGCGCTCGGCAGGGAGCTCCCCGTCTCCCCCGCCCCCGCCGTCGTCCACGGTGACTACCGCCTGGACAACGTGCTGATCGGTTCCGACGACCGGATCAAGGCGGTGCTGGACTGGGAGATGTCCACGCTCGGCGACCCGCTGACCGACCTCGGCCTGCTGGTGATGTACAGCTCCGACCTGGACCTGCCGGAGTCCCCGGTCTCCACCACCAGCGGGGCCGCGGGCCACCCGAGCCCCGCCGAGCTGATCGAGCGCTATGCCGCCCGCTCCGGCCGGGACACCTCGGCCATCTCCTGGTACACGGCCTTCGCGTGGTTCAAGCTCGCCGCGATCCTCGAGGGCATCCACTACCGCTACACCCTGGGCCAGACGGTCGGCGCCGGCTTCGACCGCATCGGCGACCTGGTCCCCGTCTTCATCTCGCACGGCCTCACCACCCTCCAGGAAGGCTGACCCACCCCATGGACTTCGCATTCGACGCCCGTACCGAAGAGCTGCGCACCAGGCTGCTCACCTTCATGGACGAGCACGTGTACCCCGCCGAGCAGGTCGCCGAGGAACAGCGCGCGCGGCTGGCGTCCCCGTGGGACACCCCGAGGATCGTGGAGGACCTCAAGGCGGAGGCCCGCCGCCAGGGCCTGTGGAACCTCTTCCTGCCCGACGCGGAGTACGGCGCGGGGCTGACGAACCTCCAGTACGCCCCGCTCGCCGAGATCACCGGCCGCAGCCCGCACCTGGCGCCGACCGCGCTGAACTGCGCGGCGCCGGACACCGGGAACATGGAGGTGCTCTTCCAGTTCGCCTCGGACGCACAGAAGAAGCAGTGGCTGGAGCCGCTGCTGGCCGGGGAGATCCGCTCGGCCTTCGCGATGACGGAGCCGGACGTGGCCTCCTCGGACGCGACGAACATCGAGACCCACATCACCCGGGACGGCGACGACTACGTCATCAACGGGCGTAAGTGGTACATCTCCGGGGCGATGAACCCCGACTGCGCCGTCTTCATCGTGATGGGCAAGACGGACCCGGACGGCGAGGACATCCGCCGCCAGCAGTCCATGATCCTCGTCCCGCGTGACACCCCGGGCGTCGACGTACGCCGCGCGATGCAGGTGTACGGCTACGAGGACCACTCCCACGGCGGCCACGCCGAGGTCGTCTTCACCGGCGTACGCGTGCCTGCGGCGAACCTGATCGGTGAGGAGGGCGGCGGCTTCGCCATCGCCCAGGCGCGGCTGGGGCCGGGCCGGATCCACCACTGCATGCGGCTGATCGGGATGGCCGAGCGGGCGATCGAGCTGATGTGCCGGCGGGCCGTGGCCCGTACGGCCTTCGGCAAGCCGCTCGCGCAGCAGGGCGTCGTACAGAACTGGATCGCGGACGCCCGGGTGACGGTGGAGCAGCTGCGGCTGCTGGTGCTGAAGACGGCCTGGCTGATGGACACCGTGGGCAACCGCGGTGCCCACACCGAGATCCAGGCGATCAAGATCGCCACACCGCGCGCGGTGTGCGGCATCCTCGACCAGGCGGTGCAGCTGTACGGCGCCGGCGGGGTCGGTCAGGACTTCCCGCTGGCCGAACTCTGGGCGTCGGCCCGGACGTTGCGCCTGGCGGACGGGCCGGACGAGGTGCACCAGCGGTCGCTGGCGCGGCGGGAGATCAAGAAGTACCTCTGACCACTCTGTACGGGGAGGCGCCCGGGTGGCCGCCTCCCCGGCGGGTCAGAAGGTGAGCTGCCAGCTGTCGACGTAGCCGGTGTCCTGCGCCGCGACGTCCCTGACCTGGAGCTTCCAGGTGCCGTTGGCGGTCTCGCTCGACGCGTCGACCGTGTAGGTCGCGATCACGTTGTCCGCGGAGTCGCTGCTGCTGGAGTTCTTCAGGCGGTAGGCCGTCCCGTCGGGCGCGAGCAGGTCGACGACGAGGTCGCCCCGGTAGGTGTGCTTGATGTCGACGCCCACCTTGAGCGCCGACGGGGCGTTGCCGGTGCGGCCGGTGACCGCGACCGAGGAGGTCACCGCGGCTCCGTTGTCGGGCACGGCGACATCGGTCGCGTTGCTGAACACCGTTCCGGTCGGCGGGGTGACCGTCCCGGCGGACAGGGTCCAGACGGCGTGGGCGATCGCGTCGCTGTTGCGGTCCAGGGCCGTGTCGTTGATGTTCGTGACGGTGTCGCACGAGGAGTGGTAGCAGCGGTCGAAGGCCTGGCCCGCCGTGCCGCCCCACTTCTGGGCCTGGGCGGTCGTCTTCGTGTAGTCGGCTCCGGAGAAGAGCCCGCCCACGGGGACTCCCGCGCTCTTGAACGGGGCGTGGTCGGAACGGCCGTCACCCTCGGTCTCGATCTCGGTGGGTATCGACAGGCCCGCGTAGTAGTCCTTGAAGGTCCGCTCGATGACCGGGTCGTCGTCGTAGACGAAGTAGCCGGGGTTCGGCGAGCCGATCATGTCGAAGTTGAGGTACCCGGCGAGCTTGGCACGCTCGGTGGAGGCCAGGCTGTTGACGTAGTACTTCGATCCGACGAGGCCCAGCTCCTCGGCGCCCCACCAGGCGAAGCGCAGGTGCTTGTCCGGTGCGAGCTGTGCCCGCGCGACCGCGAGGGCCGTCTCCAGCACGGCGGCCGAACCCGATCCGTTGTCGTTGATGCCGGCGCCGGAGGTCACCGAGTCGAGGTGGGAGCCGGCCATGAGGATCCGGTTCGGGTCTCCGCCCGGCCAGTCCGCGATCAGGTTGTACCCGGTGGCTCCGCCGGAGGTGAACTGCTGGAGCGCCGTGGTGTATCCGGCCGCGTCCAGCTTGGCCTTCACGTAGTCGACGGAGGCCTTGTAGCCGGTCCGGCCGTGGGCCCGGTTCCCACCGTTGGCGGTGGCGATGGACTGGAGCTGGGTGAGGTGCGCCTTGACGTTGGCGAGGGGGATGTCGGGGGCGGCGGCGGCCGTCGCGGGCGCGGCCTGCACGGCGGGGGCGGCGGGGGCGGCGGTCGCCAGCAGGGCGGCGACGGCGAGTGTGGCGGCGGGGAGGAATGTGCTGCGGGCAGGTCTCATCGAAGGCTCCGGACTCCGTTCGGGGACTGACGGAACGTGCGGGGGGTCCCCGGGCCGTGCACGGCCCGGGGCCTGGAGCAGTGGGGGGAAGTGCGCCCCCGATGCTCGGGTAGGTGACCGAGTACCGTCAAGGGTGGAATCCGGACAGGCGCGTTCGCTCAGCGGACATCCGGGGGGAGGCCGTGACGGGCGCCGAGGTTCGTGCCGCCCCCTCCGGCCGGAAGGGCCCGGCCCGAAGGACGTGAAGGACGCCGAAGGCCCGAGGAGGGCTCGGCGGGCTCGCGGGCTGGGCCGCACCCGGGCGGCCGGCCACGGCGTGTGCCGGAGCACGCCGGAGGCGGTCGCACACCGAGGGGCGCCCGCCCGCAGCGTCCTGGGGACGGGGGAACTCAGGATCGACGGCACCCCGTGAAGACGTACGGATTCGACGTCACCGGCCATGCCTTCCGCAGCATGGGCTACACACGGCAGACGGCCTCTTCTGCCCGCCCGCCTCCTGACCTGCCGAAGGCCCGTCGGTCCGGCTCGGGTCGCAGTGGCTCAGGGTCGCAGTGGCTCAGGGGCGCGGCGGTTCAGGGGCGCGGCGGTGCAAGGGCACAGCGGCGCAGGGATGCGGCGACTCAGGGACGCAGGGCCCTCAGCAGCAGGTCCGCCAGGTGGTCGGCGACCTCCTGCTGGCTGAGGGGGCCGTCCGGGCGGTACCAGGTCGACAGGTGGTGGACCGAGCCGAAGTGGTAGTCGACGACCAGGTCGGCCGGGGTCGCACCGGAGAAGACCCCGGCTCGCTGGCCCTCCTCGATCAGGGCGCGGAAGCGTTCGTGGTAGCGGCGGCGTTCCATGCGGACCTGCTTGTTCTTCTCCGGGCTCAGGTGGTGCATCGAGCGGAAGAAGATCGAGGCGTCGTCGAGGTTGTCGATGGTGGTGACCACCACGTCCGCCGCCGCGTCCCGCAGACGCTGCTCGATCGGCGCCTCGGCGTTCGCGTAGGCGTCGAGCCGCTCCTGCTGGAGGCGCAGCACCCGGGCGTAGACCTCCTGGAGGAGGTCCTCCTTGGAGCCGAAGTAGTGGTAGAGGGCGCCCTTGGTGACGCCCGCCGCCTCGACGATCTCCTGGACCGAGGTGCGGTCGTAACCGCGCTCGGCGAAGAGCCGGGTGGCGGCGGCCAGCAGCCTCTGGGGGACGGGCGTACCGTTCCCGTCCGTCGCCTTGGCCATTGCCGCCACCTGCCCTCTCGTCCATGCGTGAACCGTCTAACGGGGGGAACGCAGTTCCCGCCTGAGGATCTTCCCACTTGCCGTCTTGGGGAGCTCCGTCAGGACCTCCACCTCGCGCGGGTACTTGTACGCGGCGAGGCGTTCCTTGCAGTACGCGCTCAGCTCGGCGGGCTCCGCCACCGCTCCGGGGCGCAGGCTGACGTAGGCCCGTACGGTCTCGCCCCGGTAGGCGTCGGGGACGCCCACGACGGCCGCCTCACGGACCGCGGGGTGGGTGTAGAGGACGTCCTCGACCTCCCTGGGCCAGACCTTGAAGCCGGAGGCGTTGATCATGTCCTTCTTGCGGTCCACGACGTAGAGCCAGCCCGCCGTGTCCATGAAGCCGATGTCTCCGGTGCGCAGCTCCCCGTCGGGGAAGGTGGCTTCGGTGGCCTCGGGGAGGTTCCAGTAGCCGGAGACGACCTGCGGTCCGCGTATCGCGATCTCGCCCTGCTCACCGAAGGGCACGTCGTGGCCCTTCTCGTCGATGATCCGCACCACGGTGTCGGGGCCGGGCACGCCGACGGACAGGGTCCCGGAGACCGGGTCGAGGGGGGCCTCGCGTTCGGGCGGCACCGCGGCGCAGGGTGCGGTGCACTCGGTGAGGCCGTATCCGTTGCGGATGTACGGACCGAAGCCGGCGCGGAACTTCTCGACCAGGGCGGGCGGCAGCGGTGCGCCGCCCGAGGAGATCACCTTGAAGGAGGCGAAGTGCTCCGGTGTCGCCCCCGGGTGTGCCGCGAGGGCCATGAAGGCCGTGGAAGGGCCCACCGTGTAGGCCGGGCGGTGCTCGGCGAAGGCCTCCAGGACGACGCTCGCCTCGAAGCGGTAGGCCAGCACGAGGGTGCCGGCGTTGGCGACGCAGGTGGCGAGCTGGCACACCATGCCGGTGATGTGGAAGAGCGGGGCGAGCGCGAAGTAGGAGGAGCCCTCCTCGATGGGGTGGCCGGCCCGCTGGCGCTCGGCGTTGATCATGATGTTGCCCTGGGAGTTCATGGCCCCCTTGGGGGTGCCGCTCGTCCCGGAGGTGTAGCTGATCAGAGCGGTGTCCGACGCGGTGAGCTCCCGGCCCTCGGGGGCGCCGAGACCCCGGCGGGCCACGGCCACCAGATCGGCTGCCCAGTCGTCGGGACCCGGGGCGGGGAGCCGCTCGAAGCCGAGCACCCGCGGGTCGTCGGTCGTCTGGAGGTCGAGCTCGCAGGCCGTGAGGGCGATCCGCACGCCGGGGGCGGCCTCGGCGGTTTCCCGCAGGTAGGACGCCCAGGCCCGGTCGGAGCAGATCAGCGCGCTCACACCCGCGTCGTTCAGTACGTGGCCGACCTCGCCGGACTTGTACATCGGGTTGAGCGGGACGACGGTCGCACCCGCCTTCCAGGCGCCGAACAGCGCGAGGACGAAGTGCGGGGTGTTCTGCAGCATGATCGCCACCCGGTCGCCGCGCCGCAGTCCCTCGGCGGCGAGGTGCCCGGCCACGGAGTCCGACAGCGCGTCGGCCTCGCGGTAGCTGAGGCGTCCGTCGAAGTAGGCGAGCGCGGTGCGCTCCGGCGCCCGGTCGACGGCCTCGCGGAAGGCGTGGACCACGGTCTCGGCCGGCCGGGCGGGCGCGAGCTGCGCCTCGCTGAGCAGGGCGGTCCAGGGCTTGGCCGCGTAGATGGACTCGGTCATGCGCCGGTCGCCTCCCATTTCTGCTGCAGGTGGTTCATGTTGCCGAGCCACTGGTCGGGGTCCTTGGCGCGCGCCCGGTAGTACCCGGCCACCTCGGGGTGCGGCAGCACGAGGAAGCGGTCCTGCTCCATGGCGTCGAACAGGGCGTCGGCGACGGCCTCCGGCTCGATCGCGGTGGGGGCGAGCACGAGGTCGCCGGCGGAGCCGGCCGCCGTGAGCATGTCCGTACGCACGCCCTGCGGGCAGATCGCGTGCACCTTGACGCCTCGGTGCCGGTAGGTCAGGGAGAGCCATTCGGCAAAGGCGACGGCGCCGTGCTTGGTGACGCTGTACGGGGCTGCTCCGATCATCGTCAGCAGGCCGGCCGCCGACGCGGTGGAGACGAAGCGTCCACTGCCCCGCTCCAGCCAGTCGGGCAGGAGCTCCCTGGCCGCGCGGACGTGCGCCATCACGTTGACGTCCCAGGCCGCGGCCCAGACGTCCTCGCCGGCGAAGGCGTCGCCGCCCGATCCGAGGCCGGCGTTCGCGCAGTAGACGTCCACCGTGCCGCCGAGTGCGTCGCGTGCGGCCGCCACGACACCGGAGGCGTCGCCGGCCACGACGGTGCCGCCGATCTCCTCGGCGAGCGCCTTGATCCGGTCGCCGTCGAGGTCGTTGACGACGACCCGGGCGCCCTCCGCGGCGAATCTGCGGGCCAGAGCGGCACCGATGCCGCCTCCGGCTCCGGTCACCACTACACCAGCGCCCTGCACCGTACTCATCCGTTCCACCCTTCTCGGCCGTCTTCCTCCGGCAGACTAACCAGTCGGTATGTGATCCGGGAAGGGGTCCGGGGCAGGACTGGGAATCTGCCCGGTCATGGGCGTTCCGTGTGGCGCGCGCCCGCGCTAGCGTGCGTGGCCATGACGGTCGGCGCGATCATGGAGGTAGTGGAATGACCCTGTCCAGACGTGGTGTGCTGACGGCCGGCGGCGCGGTGGGTGCCCTCGCGGTCACCGGGACCGGCCCGGCCACCGCCGCTCCCGGCCACGGTGGCGGGCGCCCGGGCGTACGGACCGGGTTCGCCCGGCTGGCCGCGGACGGATACCGCCTGCTGGCGGGGCACAAGGTCGGTGTGGTCACCAATCCCACCGGGATCGCCGCGGACGTGCGGCACATCGTGGACGTGATGCACCCCGACGACCGGGTCGGCCTCACCGCCGTCTTCGGTCCCGAGCACGGCTTCCGGGGGACCGCGCAGGCGGGTGGCTCGCAGGGCCGCTACGACGACCCCGCGACGGGTCTGCCGGTCTACGACACCTACCTCAGGAGCGGGCAGGCGCTCGCCGACGTCTTCACGGCGTCCGGCGTGGACACGGTCGTCTTCGACATCCAGGACGCCGGAGCCCGCTTCTACACGTACATCTGGACGCTGTACGACTGCATGGAGGCGGCGGCGCTCGCGGGCAAGCGGTTCGTCGTCCTGGACCGGCCGAACCCGGTGACCGGGCGGGCTGCGCTCGGTCCGGTGCTCGACCCGGCGTTCGCCACGTTCGTGGGGCGCCGGGAGATCGCACAGGCGCACGGGATGACGGTCGCCGAGCTGGCACTGCTGTTCAACGCGGAGTTCCTCGCGGACCGGCCGGTGGAACTGGAGGTCGTGAAGATGGCGGGCTGGCGGCGGTCCGACTTCTTCGACGCGACGGGCCTGCCATGGGTGCCGCCCAGCCCGAACATGCCGACTCCGGAGACGGCACTGGTCTACCCGGGGACCTGCCTGTTCGAGGGTACGAACCTCTCCGAGGGCCGCGGCACCACCCGCCCCTTCGAGCTGCTGGGCGCGGAGGGGATCGACCACCGGTGGGCGGCCGCGGCGAACGCGCTGGACCTGCCGGGAGTGGCCTTCCGCGAGGCGTACTTCGCGCCCACGTTCTCCAAGTTCCAGGGAAGGACGGTGGGTGGCGTGCAGCTGCACGTCCACGACCGGGAGTCCTTCGACCCGGTCCGCACCGGGATCGCGCTGCTGGTGACGGCGAAGCGGACGTGGAGTGGGTTCGCGTGGCGCGCGGACAACTGGATCGACAAGCTCACCGGCAACACCCGCGTGCGCACGATGATCGACGCGGGCGCCGGCACGGACGAGGTGGTGGGCGCCTGGGCGGCGGATCTGGCGGCGTTCCGGGCGGTGCGGCGGGAGTACCTCCTGTACCGGTGAAGGGTCGGGGGCAGCGCCCGTACCGGTCGGCGGCCGGAGGCGGCGGGTGGCCGGATCCCGGTGGCCGCACGCGAAGGCGGGGTGGTCCGGGCCGGGCCCGGACCACCCCGCCTCCGTCAGGTCACTTGCGGAAGTAACCGGTGATGTCCGCGATCAGGTCGAGACTGCCCGCGTTGTTGTAGAAGCTGACCTTGCCGTTCACGACCGGCACGACCACCAGGTTCGGGACCGTCTGCCCCTGCACCACGTTCAGGTTCGAGGCGCTGGTACGGGTCGTCCCGTTCGGGTAGACCGACACGAAGCTCGTCGCCGACACGTGCGTCGCCGTCACGTTCAGCACGACCGCCGTGACACCCTCGGCCGGCACCCCGTTGACGCCTGCGACCTGCAGGGTCACCACACCGGCCGGGCCGACCTGGGCCTTCGGCACGCCCAGGCCCTCACGGGTGTCCATCACGCGCTTCGGGCCGAGGTTGATGTGCGACGCGCCTTCACCGGCTGAGGTGAAGTAGCCGGTGATGTCCGCGATCAGGTCGACGGTGCCCGCGTTGTTGTAGAAGCTGACCTTGCCGTTGACGACCGGCACGATCACCAGGTTCGGGACCGTCTGCCCCTTCACCACGTTCAGGTTCGAGGCGTCCGTCCGGGTGGTGCCGTCCGGGTAGACGGACACGAAGCTCGTACCCGACACGTGCGTCGCCGTCACGTTCAGCACGACCGCCGTGACACCCTCGGCCGGCACCCCGTTGACGCCCGCGACCTGCAGGGTCACCACACCGGCCGGGCCGACCTGGGCCTTCGGCACACCCAGGCCCTCACGGGTGTCCATCACGCGCTGCGGCCCCAGGTTGACGTGCGTGGAGCCCTCGCCGGCGGAGGTGAAGTAGCCGGTGATGTCCGCGATCAGGTCGAGACTGCCCGCGTTGTTGTAGAAGCTGACCTTGCCGTTCACGACCGGCACGACCACCAGGTTCGGGACCGTCTGCCCCTGCACCACGTTCAGGTTCGAGGCGCTCGTACGGGTCGTCCCGTTCGGGTAGACCGACACGAAGCTCGTCGCCGACACGTGCGTCGCCGTCACGTTCAGCACGACGGCGCCCACGTCTGTGGCGGGGATGCCGTTGGTACCGGTCACCTGAAGGGTGACGACACCCGCGGGACCGACCTGGGCCTTCGGCACACCGAGGCCGACACGGGTGTCCATCAGCCGCTGCGGGGTGACGGGCACGAACTTCTTCGGGCTCGGGACGTTCACGTTCACCGCGGCGGTGACCGTGGTCCTGCCCGACTGGTGGACGGCCTTCACGGCGACCTTGTGGCTGCCCGGGACGAGCGTCGTGGAGGCGGTGCGGACCCTGCCCGCGACACTGGTCACGGTCCGGCCGTCGACGACGAGTTCGAACCCGCTGATCAGGGAGCTCGGGGTGGTCGTCGACCAGTTCACCGAGACCGGGCCAGGGGTCTCGTAGCCGGAGTCCACGGCGAACGCCCCGCCACCGACCGAGGTGACCTTGAGGCCCTGCACCGGGCCCGCGGCCAGCGTCCGGATGGCCGGAAGCTGCGGGTAGAGCTGCATACCCGGGCACTCGGTGTTGAAGCCGTCCCGGTGGCCCGAGATCTGGCTGAAGGGGTACGACTGCCCGGCGACGAACTCCTTGCCCGCGTAGTTCTTCTGCGTGGCGCCGGCCACCAGCGTGGTGCTGCCGGCCGGGTCACCGCCGTACTGCCCGAGCTTGTACGCGGCCACCCGGGCGGTCGCCTCGAGAGCGGCGCTCGACGCACCGGCGTTCGTGTAGTTGCCGATGATCGCGACGCTGGTCGACTCGCTGTTGAAGCCGTACGTGTGCGCGCCCATGACCGGCTGGTCGATGCCGCCCTGACGGCCCTCGAAGATCGTCCCGCACTTGTCGACCAGGAAGTTGTAGCCGAGGTCGCGCCAGCCGTTCGTCTTCACGTGGTAGACGTGCAGCGCCCTGACCACGGCCGCGGAATCGGCGCAGTTGTAGGCGCCGTCCGTGGTGTGGTGCACGAAGACGGCCTTGATGACGCCGCCCTCGAGGTAGATCGGGCCCTCGTTGTTCAGGGACTCGTCGGCACCCCACTGGGCGCGGGTGACGACCGGGGGCTGCGGAACCGTCGAAGGCGGGCCGGGGTCGACCGCGGCGGCCGCCGAGGACGAGTAGGCGGCGGGCTCGGCGTTCAGTCCACCGCCGGTTGCCGCGCTCTGCCCGGCGACCGGGTCCACCATGTCGAGCCGGAGACCGGCCGGCAGGGTGCCGGAGGCCGCTCCGTCGCTCACGCGTACCTCGGCGCCGTCCGAACGTCCGACCCAGACGGGCTCCGTGGAGCCGCGCTCCGAGGGACGCTCGCCGTCGAGGCCGGGCAGGTACGGCTCCAGGGTGATCCAGTCGGACCAGGCACCGGTCTCCACGCTGCGGGTGCGGGCCTCGATCGTGCCCTTGATCTTCGCGTCGGCGTCGGGCCAGGACACGCCCAGCATGCCGAACGGCTCCGTCGTACGCCGCGAGAGGGTGGCCTCGCCACGCCCCTCGGACTTCAGGGCGAGCTTGTGGACCTCGCTCTTGACCGGTCCGTTCCCCTTGGCCGCGGCACTGTGGACGCCCGCCCCGCCGGCCGGCCCGCCCTCGTTGGGCGCTTCGCCCGCCCCGGTGCCGTTCGCGACGCCCTGGAATCCCAGAACCGCGACGACTCCGAGGGCGGCGGCCACGGCCGTACCGCGCACTCGATTCAGTCTCAAGCTGTCCCCACCCCTTGATGCACATGACATTGTTGAACGGCGGAATGCTACTGGCTGCCTCACGGACCGGGCACGCCGGGGCGGCCGAAGCGCATCCGGTCCGCGCACGACGGGGTCCCCCGTCCCGCCGTGAACGGCGGTACGGGGGACGGGATGTGTTGCACCGTCAGGTCTTCCGGGCAGGGCTCGGCGCGCCTGGCGCCGGCCGACCGGGGCTCAGCGGTGGGAGGGGAACTCCACGACCTGCTGGTAGGTCGGCCGGTTCTGCCAGTGGATCATCTTGTGGCCGATCCCGCCGAGCGGGCGGTGCACGATGGCGTCGGTGCACCACTGCTCCCCCGCCGTGCAGCTGTCGTCGCCCGGGTAGACCGTCGTGGCGGGCACCGCGGCCGCCTGCTTCAGCGTGGTCAGCAGTGCGTCGCGACAGGTGGCCAGATCGCCGTTGCCGCAGTACGTCCTCGCCAGCGGCCCCGCGACGGGCTGCCCGAGGACCTGGCGCAGGTCCTTGTCGGCGAACCCCCACCACCCGTACTGGAAGGCCGACCCGCTGTGCGCCCCGCTCGGCCCGTGGCTCGCGGCCGGGGACTCGTCGGTGGCCAGGCTCGCGGTGAACGCCGCGTAGAGGTCGTCACCCAGACCCGGACGGAACTCCGCCTCGACGAGCTTCGGCCACCACGCGTCCATGATCCGTACCGCGTCCGCGTGCGTGTACGTGTGCGAGCCCTCGCGGGTCTCCTTGCGCTGCGCACCGGCCGCCCGCCAGGAGTCCAGCTGCTGGACCACCGCGTTGAGCTCCGGGTCGGTGACCGGCCGGGAGCGGATCACCTTCAGGAGCTCCGGCAGCAGTTGCTCGCCCCGCAGGTCGGTGACGGCGGCCTCCGCCATGGCACGGGTGAGGGAGGCGCGGGTCACTCCGCCGTCCTCGACGAGTGCGGCCACCCGGTCGTCGAGCAGGTCGCCCCGGTGCACCGACCCGAAGCCGAAGGCGGCGGTGGCGTAGTCCTTGGCCTGACGGTTGTTCCAGGAGATGTAGTAGTCCTGTCCGCTGGAGTGGGGGTGTGCGGCGAACGGGGTGTAGTCGCTGGTGTTGGCGGCCGGGTCGAAGCCCTGCCACTCGTACGCCTTCTCGGCCTTGACCGGCAGCGCGGGGTCGACCCCGGCGGCGCGCACCGGGTTCATGCCGCTGTTGTAGAAGGCCGCGGTGCGCGAGTCCGCGTAGAACCAGTTGAAGGCGTAGTCGATGTGGCTCGCCGCCCGCTGGAAGGACGCCGCGTCCGTCACGTACGCCGGGTCGTTGAGCAGCTGGAAGCCGATGATCGAGTCGGCCTCGTGCCGGTAGGTGGTGCGCAGCGAGGTGTAGGCGACGGGCTTGCCGTCGACCGTGGCGCGGTGGGTGACGATGCCGTAGTCCGTGCGCCACACCCGCATCCGGTAGGAGCCCTTGGCCGTCGAGTCGGCGACGGTGGGCTTCCAGGAGTTGACGCGCTCCAGTTTCTCCATGGCCGTGCAGGCGCCGTGGTCGCGGTAGTGCGTGGAGTCCTTGGTGGGGGCGGAGCCGTCGGGTTCGCAGAGCTCGACGGCGTACGTGTCGGTGATGTCCTGGGCCGCCGAGGTGGCGCTCCAGGCGTAGTCCTGGCCTCGGCCCATCTGGATGTACATGCCGACCCCGGCGAAGGAGACGCCTCGCGCGCTGATGCCGGGGCCCTGGATCTCCTGGAGCATCATCAGCTGCGGGGCGAAGTAGCCGGTCTGGGGGCCCATGACGGCGATCGGGTTGCCGCTCGCGGTGTGTTCGCCGGACACCAGGAGTGCGTTGGACATGCCTCGCTTCTGGGCGCCCTCACCGGATCCCGGGAGCGAGCCCTCCGGGATGACCCCGTCGTCGTACATTCCCTGGGCCGGTTCGAGGCGGGCCGGTGCGTCGACCGGGTCCTTCCTGTCCGTGCCCGCCGCGCCGGTGCGGTCGTGGATCAAGGGCTCCGGGGTGACGGTGCCCGGGTCGGGGAGTGCGGCGCCGCGGGCCTCGTCGGGCTTGCCCGCGTACGGGAAGGAGGTGCCGTCGTGGACGGTGAGGACGGCCTCGGGATCGTTGCGCTGGCGGAAGGACTCCCAGACGCGGGTGCCTTCCTGGACTCCGTACTTCTGCTGGGCGGCGAGCAGTGACAGTGCGGCCTGCACCTCGCCGCCGCCTCCGCCGCCGAACTGTCCGCCGACGACCGAGGCGATCGAGATCAGGTCGGTCAGCTTGAACGGCTGGATCTCGCCCGCGTTGGTGATGGCGTCGATCTTTCCCGTGAGGACGTACTCACCGGGGAAGTAGCGGCCCTTCTTCGACTTCTCGCGATAGGCGTTGATGCCGTCGACGTAGGCCTGCGCGTCGGCCATCGCCTGCTCACCGTGCGCCCCCTCGGTGGTCCTGATCCGCTCGACCTGGGCCTCGAGATCCGCCTCGGTGTACGGGGCCTGGGGCCAGAACTGCTGCTCGAGGCCCTGGTTGGCGAGGGCTCCTCCGGCGAACGGGGTCAGCTCGCCTCGTCCGATGTGCCGGAAGAGGTCCATCAGCCAGAGCCGGTCCTGTCCGGCCGCGAAGCCGGCGCCGAACTCGGTGCCGTAGCGGGTCGTTCCCTTGATGTGCGGGACGCCGCTCTTCTTGTCGCGGGTGATGGTGACGTCCTCGCGGGGCGAGGTGACGGACTCGACCTGGTCCGCGGCGACGCCGAAGGAGGCGTCGCCGAAGAAGTCGGTCAGCTTCTGGTCGGTGAGGGTCGTGTGGCCGGCCACCAGCCCGTTGTAGCGGTCGAGTTGGTCGTCGCTGTGGGCGGGGTGGGTGCCGAACGCCTTGTTGCCGAGGATCTCGGCGAGGGTGGCGTTGCCGTTCTCGCCCGGGGGCAGGATGTCGGCGCACCGGCCCTGGCAGAAGTCGGTGGCGGCGACGGGATCCGGTTGCGCGGCTTCGGCCCGGGGGGCCGTGGCGGCGAGCAGGGAGGTACCGAGAGCGAGGACGGCCGCGACTGCGGCGGCCGAGAGCGTGCGGGTGCGTGGGGGCATGCGTGCTCCTCCGGTGAGACCGATGCGCCGGAGGTTACCGGCGGGTTGTACCGCCGGTAAGGTGAACATCGGTCACTTTTTCCGAACCGCCACACTCCGGTCCGCAGGGCGGCGCACGACACACCGCGCACGGCGCCTCCGCACCTCGCCCGACAGGTGCCGTCTCACTCCGCGGACGCAATCACCTTTCGATGGAGCCGAATCGGGCAGTCGTACGTCCATCCCTTGACGCCGAAGTACGAGCGACGGAGGTGGCAGTGCCATGGCCGGTTTCCGGAGTCTTGCGAGACAGGTCCGTGATCCACGGGGCGATCTGGCTTTGCGGCGGTACTCGCTGCGAAAATGCCTGGAGCGCTTCGCCCCGTACGGCCACCGGGCCACCTGGGACCATCTGTGCGCCCGGCACGGTATCGGACCCGAGGACCGGGCTCCCGACCCCGCGCGCCTGATCCGCGCGCTGGAGGAGCTGGAGGAGGCGCGGGCCGTCTGGCTCGCGTACGAGTCGGGCTTCGCCGAGCGGCGGCGCCGGGAGAAGCACGACGGACTGCGCCGGCCCGGTTCGTTCGACGACTGGCACAGGCGGACGTGGGGCGGCAACGGGATCGCCCTCTGCGACAACCCGGGTACCCACCCGACCGCCCCCCTCGCCGAGGTCCTGGGCCGGCTGATCGCGGCGCTGGGGACGGAGCCTGGTGCCGCGTGCCCGGTCTGCTCGGACACCGGGATCGTCTGGCGCCAGGACCTGGACCGTGAGCCGTCGTCCGGCCCCGTGTGCACCGGGTGCGGCATCGTGGTCCCCAGGCCCGTCCTGACGGCAGGGGCCCTGGCGAAGGCGAGGAGGACACGGACGAGAGACCTGGCGTCGGCGGCCTGAGGCGGGCGGGGCATGCGTGGGCCGTGTCGCCCGTGTCGCCCGTGCCCGGGGGCGTGGGGCCCGAGCGGTTCAGGAACGGTCCGGCGCCATCAGCTCGGGCATCAGACGCGACCCCGCCATGCGTGTACCGGTGATGTCGTCGGGGTTGGACAGCACGCACGTCTCCAGCGACAGGCAGCCGCAGCCGATGCAGTCGGTGAGATGGTCCCGCAGCCGCCCCAGTTGCTTGATCCGTTCGTCAAGCTCCGCGCGCCACGCCCGGGAGAGCCGTGCCCAGTCGTCGCGGTTCGGTGTGCGCTCCTCGGGCAGCTCGGCGAGCGCGTCCCGGATCGTCGCCAGCGGGATACCCACCCGCTGGGCCGCGCGCACGAACGCGACCCGGCGCAGGGCGTCCCTGGTGTAGCGGCGCTGATTGCCGCTGGTGCGGCGGCTCGTGATCAGGCCCTTGGACTCGTAGAAGTGCAGGGCCGACACCGCCGCGCCGCTGCGCGCGGAGAGCTGGCCGACGGTGAGTTCGTGGAGTGTCTGCGGGATCTGGGGCACCCCTCCCACCCTAACGACCTCGCCCCTCCCATGGAGCGGGCTCCGCCATGTCGCCCTGGGGACCTACGGGAGCCGTGAGGACCCCGTTCGCAGGAGGTGCACCGGAGCCGTGGCGTTCCCCCGGAGTTCCTCACCGAACACCGAGACGTCGCCGATCGCGACCGTCACCATGCCGTCCGGAGGGAAGGCTGAACGCAGGGCGCCGGAGGCCTCCTCGGTGGTGATCGCCGCCGCGCGCCGGAAGGCGTCCGGCAGGCTCGCGGGGTCCCGGCCGTCGAGGACCAGCAGGGCCATCTCCTCCGCGACCGCCGACGCGGTGAGGTAGCGCAGCGGCGCCGCGTCCACGATCTGCGCCACCGCGGCCGCGCGCTCCGCCTCCGTGATCCCGCGGTCGGCGACCTCGGTCAGGATGCGGGTGATGTCGTTCAGCGCGGGCGCCGTCACCGATGTCTCCACCGCCCCCGTCACGACGGCGAGGGAGTCCTGGACCACACCCAGCAGGCGGCTGTGGAACCCGTACGTGTAGCCCTTGGCCTCGCGTAGTTCACGGTCGAGCCGTGCGTTGACCGAGCCGCCGAGGCTGTGGTTGCCGATCAGCAGCGCGTCCCAGTCGGGCGTGGCACGGCCCGGTGCGACCCGCCCGAGGACCAGCCGGGTCTGGAGGGCCCCTGGCCGGTCGACGAGGATCACCGGCGCCTCGTCGCGCACCGGCGGGGACGGGGGTGCCTCAAGGGTGCCCGGCTCGCCCTCCCACGTGCCCAGCACGCGGCGCAGCACGGCGTCGACGTCGTACCTGGCCAGGTCGCCCGCGAGCGCGACGGTGGAGACGGCCGGGCGGACGAAGCGGTGGTGGAAGGCGGCGACCGCGTCCCGGTCGATCCCGCGGACCGTCACGTCGGTGCCGCGGGCCGGCCGCGAACGGCGGTCCGCCGCGTCGAACAGGGCGGTGTGCAGTTCCATGGACGCGCGGCGCTCGGCGTCGGCCCGGTTGCGGACGTACGCGTTCGCGCGTGCTCCGACCAGGCGTTCGACGGATCGAGCGGGGAACAGGGGGGTGCGCAGAGCCGAGGTGAGCAGGCCCAGCGCTTCCTCCAGATGGGTACCGGGGACGTCGAGGGTGATCCGGAGGCCGGTGTGCTCGGCGCCGACGCCGAGGGTGGCTCCGCAGTGTTCCAGCGCGTGGATGAAGTCGAGCGAGTCCAGTCCCGGTACGCCCTCGGCCAGGGCGCTGGCCGTGATGCCCACGACGCCCTCCAGCTCGCGTGGTTCGAGAGCGAGCGGCACGGCGACGATGATCTCGGCGCTCAGCACTTCCTGACCCGGCCGGTCGCAGGTCAGCAGCGTGAGGCCGTTGTCCAGGACGCTCCTGTGCAGCCGGGGGAAGTGCCACGGCCGGACGGGCGCCGTGGCAGGACGGGCGGGGCGCGGGCCGGTGGTGGCGGGGGCGGTCATGCGGCGGCTCCTCGCGCGGCTCGGGCCGGGTCCGTGGCACCCGCGGGTTCATAGGTCAGGACCGAGCGCCGTTCGGGGGCGAGCCAGTCGGCCGCGGCCTGCCGCACCTCGGCCGCGGAGATGTCCAAGGCCTCACCGAGATGGGCGTCGGCCAGCGCCGCGTCGCCGAAGTGAGCCTCCTGGGCGCACAGTTCGTCGGCCCGGCTGCCCGGATGGGCGAGGCGGTCGTACCACTCGCGCCGGATCTGGGCCTTGGCCCCCCGCAGCGACGCGTCGGCGACCCCGTGGTCGACGAGGCGCTCGATCTCCTCGTCGACCACCTTCTCCACGACGTCGAGGCCGGTGCCGGGCACGGCGCGCACGTCCAGCCGGCCCAGGGAGGGTGCCGACCGCAGGGGCAACAGGGAGAAGCGGGCGCTGTGGGCGAGCTGGTCCCGCCGCACGAGCCGGTCGTGCAGTCCGCTGCTGCTCATCCCCCCCAGCAGCGTCAGAGCGAGGTCCGTGGCGGCGTAGGCACGTCCACCACGGGCGGGCAGCTGGTAGGCGGCCATGAACGCCGGACCGGGCACCGCCGCCTCGGCGTGGCGCCGGGTCTCGGCCGGGAGCGCGGGGGTGCGCGAGCACGCCGGGGGTGCCCAGCGGCCGGAGGCGGAGGGCGCTATGTGACGGAAGTGGCGTTCCGCGAGATCCACCACCGCGTCCGGTTCCACGTCGCCGACGACCGTGAGGATCGCCCGGTCGGGGGCGTAGTGCCGGCGGAAGAACGCCCGGCAGTCGTCCTCCGTGACGGCGGCCAGGTCCCGGGGGCTGCCTGCCGGCAACTCGCGGAAGGGGTGACCGGGAGGGAACGTCATGGCGACCAGCTGCTCCCATCCGGTGCCGTAGGGCACGTTGTCGTACCGCTCCCGCCGCTCGTTGAGCACGACGTCCCGCTGGTTGCCGAGGCCCTCGGGCGTGAAGGCGTCGAGCATGCCTCCCATCCGGTCGGCCTCCAGCCACAGCACCAGTTCCAGCTGGCCGGCGGGGACGACCGTGTAGAAAGTGGTGCGTTCGAAGCCGCTGGAGGCGTTGGTCAGACCGCCCGCCTCCTCCACGGCGGCGGTGTGGCCGTTGGCCGGGACGTGCGTCGATCCCTGGAACATCAGGTGTTCGAACAGGTGGGAGAGACCTGTCCGGCCGGCGGGCTCGTCACACGATCCCACCCGGTACCACAGGCACACCGCGGCGACGGGGACCGTGGTGTCCCTGGAGACGATCACCCGCAGGCCGTTGGACAAGGTGCGGCCGATCGGATTGAGCGCGGGCATCTTCTGCTCCTGTGTTCAGGCTCTGCGGACGGACCGGGCCGGCTGTCGTCAGGTCTTCTCGGGCGGCGGCGACGGCTCGCTCGTCGCGCCGCTCGCGCCGTCGACGTCCCCGCCGTCGCCGTCCGTCACGCCGCCGTCCGTGTCGTCGTCAGGCGGTCCGACCAGATTGCGTACCGGGCTGAGGAGCGGCCAGAGCGCGGACGTGAACAGGCCGGCCGCCGAGACGACCATGACCTCCGAGAGCCCCAGCCGTCCGCCGAGCCAGCCGCCGAGCAGCGCGCCGACCGGCTGGACCCCCCAGCTGACGAAGCGTGTGGTGGCGGTGACCCGGCCCAGGAGGTGGTCGGGGACCAGGGTCTGCTTCACCGTCTCGCTGATGACGAGATTGACCACCACGGCGAACGTCCACGTGAAGGTCGACAGCGAGACCAGGGCGATGGCGAGGCCCCGGTCGCCCGTGTGGTGGGCCAGCGGGACCAGGAGGGCCGAGAGGCCCGGGGCGGCGTAGACGATGATCAGGGTGCGGCCCTGGCCGAAAAGACGGGTGAGCGCCGGCGTGAAGGACGCGCCGAGGAGTCCTGCGACACCTCCCGCCATGCTGGTGGCGCCGAGGAGGCCGGGGCTGAAGTCGAGTACACGCAACACGAAGAGCGTGTGCACGGCGAAGAACATCGTGTGGAAGATGTTGAAGTGCGCGGCGGCGAGGATCATCGGCCGCTGGATGCGGTCGACGCGCAGCAGGTGCAGGCCCTTGAGGACGGCGTGCCGGTGCGATTCCTGCGGCTCCGCGTCCGGGGTCCCCGGGTCGGCGGACGGCGGGGCCTGGGGCAGCCGCGACAGGGTGAGGTAACTGACCAGGTAGGAGACGGAGTCGACGACCAGGGCCACCGGGGCGCTCATGACCTGGATGAGCACTCCGGCGAGTCCCGGTCCGGCGACCGAGCCCACCGACGTGCTGGCTTCCATCCAGGAGTTGGCGCGTTCCAGTTGGCTGCGGGGCAACAGCCGTGGCAGATAGGCCGACATCGCGCTGTCGAAGAGCAGCGTCAGGGCACCGACGAGGAAGACGACCGCGTACAGCACGGGCATGGTCAGTGCGTCCAGCCAGTACAGCAGCGGGACGGAGAGGATCAGTACGCAGCGTGCCAGGTTGGCGATGAGCATGATGCGGCGCCGCTCGTAGCGGTCCGCCCACACGCCCGCGGACAGGCCGAGCAGCAGGACCGCGGCGGACTCCGCGGCCTCCAGCACACCCATCTGCCAGGGCGTCGCGGCGAGGGTGGTCGCCGCGGCGATCCCGATCGCCATGAAGGTGACTTCGGTGCCCGCCACGGACACCGTCTCGCCCGACCACAGGCGCAGGAAGCCGGTGCCCCTGAACGACTCCTTCCTGCGGCCCGCCGCCTTCTGCTTCTGCTGCGTTATCAGGTCGTCGGACACGAGCACTTCATTTCTTCGCTGTGGGTGATCCGTTGGCGCCGGAAGTCCAGCGCGGCACGGCGGCCCAGGGTGGGGCACGATCCGCTGCACAGGAACTCCACGACGTCATGGGCGAGCATCGCGGCGATCACTGTATTGCTCGGACCGAAGGAGAAGGGGGCAGGTTCGGCGGATCGGTCCTCGACGGTTCGTTCCAGTCCCGTGAGGACGGCTCGCCGGCCGCGCTCGAAGCACGGCCAGCAGCCGTCGCGGGCGGGCACGAGGACGGGGCCCCAGAAGCCGATGCCGACACCGACAGCCGCGACGGCCGTGGGGGTGCCCGTGGCCACGGCCCACTCCCACACGACGTCCGGGAGACCCGGCGGGGTGTCCGCGGCCACGATCACCAGGTCCAGGTCGCCGGGGAGCTCGTCGAAGAGCTGGGCGGCCTCCGTGATCCGCTTCCGTACGCCGGTGGTGCGGATGCCGGGCCGCAGGGCGGACAGACTGCGGGCGAGCGCCCGGGTCTTGGGACTGCCGATGTCCTGTGACCCGTACGTGAACTGGCGGTTGAGGTTGTGGCCGGCCACGCAGTCGTCGTCGACGAGCCAGAACCGGCTGACGCCCGCTCCCACCAGGTGCTGGGTGACGATGCCGCCGATGCCTCCCAGGCCGATGACGGCGACCCGGGACCCGAGCAGCCGGCGCTGCGCGGCGGCCGTGTCGGGGCCGAAGAGTGCCAGGTGGTCGACCTGGCGCTCGTACGTCTCCCCGGCGAAGGCGGCACGTTCCTCTTCGCTCTCCCCGGTGAGCCAGCCCTGGTCGCGGAGTTCGGCGAGCAGCGCCGCGACCGCACCGGGGGCCCAGTCCGCGGCCAGCCGGTCCTGCGTGGTTCCCGTGCGCAGCCGGTCCAGTGCCGCGCGGACCCGCGGCTGGGGGCCGCCGACGCGCAGCAGCCGGTCACCGAGGTTCAGGAGCGTCTCGCACTCGGTCTCATGGACCGCCACGGCGGGCAGGAGGCGCAGGGTGCGGTTCAGCTCCCCTCCAGATGCTGCCCGATGGCGATGGTGTACCGGCCGACCGTGTCGCTGCTGAAGGGCTCGACCCAGTGCCAGCAGTCCTCGCGGATCGGAATGATGGAGAGGCTGTTGTAGACGGGCTCGATGTGGTGCTCACGGCCTTCGCCGTCACGGAAGCTGAGCCGGCCGCCGTGCTCGGCGCGGTAGTTCTCGTCGAGGTAGAAGTTCATCGCCAGCACCCGGCCGGGGACCAGGTCCTGGTGTGCGCCGAGCCCGTCGGAGCGGCGGTAGGCGGCGATCTCCATGAAGGCCCGCTTGCGCAGTTCCAGACCGGTGCCGGCCTTGATCCAGTCGCGGAGTGTGTCGGACAGCAGGGCGAAGGCGAGGAACTGCTCGATGACCTGCTGGTGGGCGGGGTCCATGGCCCCGCTGTCGAGCAGTGCGGGAATGTCCCGTACGGCGAGCTGGCTGATGGTGACCTCGTGGCCGGCGTCCGCCTCCTCGTCCCAGAACTCCGTCTTGCCCATGCGGCCTTCGTAGAGCGCTGCGTGCGGTGACCAGTCGGGGATGCCGCGCACGGCCGTGGACACCGCGGCCGCGAGCTCGGGCCGCAGGAAGTTGTGCAGGTGCAGGGGGTGGGGTTCGTCGCCGTGGTACCAGTCACCCATCCTGGCGAAGAAGTCGCCGGTCAGGTACTCGGGGGCGATGAACGGCACTGCCGCGGCGAGCTCCGGGTGCGTCGGCTGCTCGGTGGTACTGCGCATGGATTCTCCTCGTGGGTGGCGGAGGTGTCGTTCTGCTCCGTACGGGTCACACGACGGCGGGTTCGTTGTCGACGGCCCCGGCGGCCGTCATCAGCATCCGGGCGTCGACCAGTTGCTCGACGACCCGTCGCGCCCCGTCGTCCCCGTAGGAGTGGGCGAGGTCCTGACGGGTCAGCGGTGATCCGTCCAGCCAGCGGGTCAGTCCGGTGGCGACGGCGGCGGGCAGGACCGTGCGTTCGCGGCGCAGCACGTGGGTGACGACCAGTGCCTCCCCGCGCCGCAGGACGTCCAGGTACTCGGTGCCGAGGCGGAACGGCTCGTCCGGGGCAGGGAGGCGCCCGAGGAAGTCCGAGCCGGTCACCCGCATGTAACCGGAGCCGTGCTGGACGGCGAAGTCCTGGTACACCTCGTGGACACCGCGGCGCTGTTCGTCGGTCATCGCCGGATCGATGTTGCCCAGGTGGTTGAGGGCGTACTGCGCCTGGTTGGCGGTGCCCGTGCCGGAGTCGGCGATCACCAGCCCGAAG
The DNA here is from genome assembly GCF_030816615.1 of Streptomyces sp. B1I3. Taxonomy (NCBI): domain Bacteria; kingdom Bacillati; phylum Actinomycetota; class Actinomycetes; order Kitasatosporales; family Streptomycetaceae; genus Streptomyces; species Streptomyces sp. B1I3. Next base: position 6,358,721 of record NZ_JAUSYD010000001.1, on the reverse strand, counting down.
CGCTCGGGGTTGCGGCCGACTTCGGACGACCGGGTCGCCTCGAAGGGGAACACGGTGAACGAGTCGACGAGATCGGCGAGTTCGGCGACGTCCCGGAGCGACTCCAGAGCTTCCTCGCGGGTGGTGGAGGGCAGGTCGGGAATGAGGTTGATCCGCAGTTTCATCCCCGCGCTGTGCGCCTCGCGGATGAAGCGCAGGTTCTCCTCGCGGTCGGCCGACTTGTGGACGAGGTTCAGCACGCGGGTGTTGGTGGTCTCCATGCCGATGACGAGGTACTCGCACCCGGCCCTGGCCATGAGCTGCAGGAGTTCGGCGTCGAAGCGCCGGTCGACCATGGCGAAGGAGTTCCAGACGATGTCCAGCCCTCGGTCGATGACCGCCTGGGAGAAGCGCCGGGCGAACGCGGGCGGGATGGACTCCGTGATCAGCTCGAAGTGGCGGGCGCCGTGCGAGCGGACCTGGTGCTCCAGCTCGGCCATGAAGGTCTTCACCGAGCGTCCGCGGTAGGGCGGGCTGCCGTCGTAGAGCTCGACGAAGTCGCAGTAGTCGCACTTGCCCCAGTAGCAGCCGCGCGCCTGGGAGATGCCGATCTCGGGGGCGACGAGCCTGCCGAGGAGCTCGTGGTCGTACGCCGCGGGCGGCAGCACGTTGGGGTGCAGGCCGGGACCGGGCGGTACGTGCGTGACGCCCTGCCCCGACCAGGAGGACACTCCCGCCACCTCGCCGGGACGCCAGCCGCCCTCGCGTGCGTGGGAGCACAGGGCGGCGAGCGGCGTCTCGCCGTCGAACCTGACGACCGCGTCCACCTGCCGGTGGGTGGCGAGCAGAGTGGTGAGGTCCTCCTCCTGCATGAGCGACAGCGTGGGCCCGCCGAGCACGACGCGTACGTCGGGGCGGACCTCCTTGACGGCCTCGGCCAGCAGGAGCGCCGGAACCAGCTGCGGTCCCATGGGGACGGAGATGCCGATGAGGCAGGCGTCCGCGGGAATGCGGGAGGCCAGGCCGAGGCGGGCGTAGTAGGTGCGGTAGACGAGCGTGGGCGCGGACCGCAGGAGCGCGGCGTCGCCGAGCCACTGCGGTTCCGGATCGATGAGGTAGGGCTGTGCGAGGGCGGAGAGCAGGTAGGCGGGACCGGCCGAGGCGGCGAAGGCGTGACGGCCCTCGTCGTCGAAGAGCGTGTCGCGGTGACCGGCGAGCCAACGCCCGGCGACCGCGCTCATCGCCTCCGGTGAGTGGTCCTCGAGGCCGGTGAGCCTGCCCTCGCCGGCCGCCTGCAGGTGGGCCGGTTCGAGGAGGTGCAGGGCGAACTCCTCGTTGAGGTCCCACTGCCGCGTGGTGACCCCGCGGCTGTCCAGGTATCCGGCGAGTGCGGCGACGGAGGGGAAGTAGCGGCCGAAGCTGGACTCGACGAGCGGCGGGAAGGCGAGCACCACGGACCGCGCACCGTCCGCGCCGCTCGTGGAGGTCCCCGCGCTCTTCGTCCCGGGAGCGTTCCCAGCACTTACTGCCATGGTCACTTCACCTCGGCGTTCGTCGTGGGGGCCGGGGTCACGGCGATGCTGACGGTGTGCCGGCCGATGCGTCCGGTCCGCCACCGTTCGACCCAGTGCACGCATCCCGGCCGGATCGGCACCACGGAGACGCTGTTGAAGCGGGGCGGCATGCGGAACTCCTCCCCCGCCTCGTTGCGGAACCCGAGTACGCCGCCGTCCGCCTCCCGGAATCCGGGATCGAGGTAGAGGTTGAGGACGAAGAGGGTGTCGGACTCCGCGTCGGAGTGCTCGCCGAGCTGGTCGTCCCGGCCGTAGCGGGCGAATTCGACGTTGGTGGTGATCGGGCCGTCCGGTGCCACCCACCGGGCGAGCCGGGTGCGCAGGACGGGCCCCATGCCGGCGAAGACGAAGAAGTCGGAGAGCTCCTCCCGGTACGCGGCCGGGTAGGTGAAGTCCCCGTCGAACAGGGCGGGGATGTCCTGGGCGACGTCACGGATCGCGGCCCGCCGGCCGGGTTCCGCGGCCCGCCACTCCTGCGGGGTGACCTTGACGGTGGAGCTCCGGTCCTCGGTCCACACCACGGCCGACGACGCCCATCGGGGGAGCGCGCGGACCGCATCGCCCAGGCGGTCCGCCCGCTCGGCGGGCAGGAATCCGTCGAGGTGGACCGGGCGGGCGGGGTCGCGGCGCAGGAGGGCGCCGAGGGCGGCCAGTTCCGGCGGGGTCCGGTCCGCCGCCCGGTAGGCATGGGCCCTGCCCGTGGTCGTGTTCGTCATGCGGAGAGGACCTTCCGGTCGTGGGTGTGGGGCGCGGCGGGGCCGGCGGCACGGTCCAGGTCGATGGCTCCGGTGGCGGCCACCGCGGGTGGCGGGGAGCCGGGCCGGTGCAGGGTGACGCTGTTGACCTGGAAGAGCGGCACCACGGGGGCCCGGCTCAGGACGGCCGCCTCGGCCTGCTGCCAGGCCCGGGCGGAGGCCTCGGCCCCCGGCGTGCGCAGGGCGCGGTCGAGGGCCGCGTCCACTTCCGCGTCACGCAGCCCGAGCGCTCTGCCGGTGGCCGCGGCGCTGTGGAACTGGGTGAGGTAGCCGGCCACGTGCGCCAGGGGCGCCGGATTGATGCAGTACAGCAGTTCGTAGTCGAGGGCTGTGACGGCCTTCGCGAACGCGCGGTAGGTCAGGGGGCGCGGATGGACACGATGGCCGAGGCGGGCTTCGATGTCGGCGGCGAGGGCCGCGACGACCCGGTCGTTGGGCGGGAAGTCCGCGTAGGTGAGGGTCAGTTCCGCGCGGCGGCCGGACGGCGGAAGCCGGCGGGGCGGCGGCGTCGCGATGTCGGGCATCCCAGGGGCCGGCCGGTGCGTGTCCCACAGCCCGCTGTACCGGTGCAACGGCACCACGGCCCGCTGCAGCCGGGCGGAGACCGCCTCCCGGTCGAAGCCGTCGCCGAACGCGCGCCGTCCGGCAGCGGTGTCCAGGACGGAGTCGGTGCCGGGGCGCACCCACAGCTGACAGGCCATGGACAGGGTGCGTACCGTCGCGTGCGGCAGGGCTGCGAGCCGGCCGAAGTCCGCCGGCGGCAGACCGGTGTTGAGCGAGAGGTCGAGCAGTCCTTCGTCGAACGCGGCGAGTGCCCGCGCGCGTTCGCGGTGCACCTGGAAGACGACGGTTGCGGGTGTCCCGGGGCCGGTCCTGCGGGACGGTTTGCGGCGCAGCTCGATCCTGCCCAGCCGGCGGTCGGCGCTCACCGGGCGGTAGGGCCCGCTGGCCGTCCAGCCGTGTCCCTCCTCCCGCACGGGGGCCGCGCCCGGGAACGCCAGGAGCCCGGCGAGGTAGGGCAGCGCCAGGGAGGACCGCACCTCGATCACCGTGCGCCCGGTGACGGCTCCGCCGTCGCCGGCGACGACGCGTGCGGTGACCGGCGACCGGGCGCCGCCGCCCGGACCGCTGTCGTGGGTGGCGTACCCGTCGGGCAGCACGAGCCCGGTGGGGCCCCAGGCCCGGTGGATCCCGGCCGCGATCTCCTGGGGGCGGACGGGTGTGCCGTCGTCCCAGATCTGACCGGGCGCCGGGCGCAGCAGCCAGGTCCGTCCGTCGTCCAGGGGGTCGAGCGAGCTCAGGGCCGAGGGCAGCGCGACCCCCGGGTCGAGCGGGTCCTCGCGGGTGAGTGGGTCGACGAGCGCGTCGAGGACGAGCGCCTGGTTGAAGTCCACGACGTGGTACGGGTCCAGACTGAGCGGCCAGGCGTCGATGTCCACGGTGAACGGGCGGGGGCCGCGCTTCCCCTCGCCGGTCTCGTCCGTCCGCACGTCGACCACCGCCCCCCGCTCCGTGTCGGCACCTTCGTTCCGCCTCGTCGGCCCGATGTCGCACACCACCGGGCCCCGGCCCTGCGTCTGCCGGAGCCCGGTGGCGCTTCGGTCAGCTGCGGACGCGTCCGCCGAGGAACTCGTTGAGCAGCTCGCGCTTGAAGACCAGACCGTCGGTCTCGAGCTCCGGACCCGAGGTGTCGCCGTCCTGCTGGCGCAGCTCGGGGGTCTCCTCGTTCACCGGACGCTGGGCGTTGGATTCCATGGTGGTTCCCCTCGTGTGAGTGGACGGGCACACCGGGACGGAGCTCTCACCCCTTGGGTGCGCCCTGGACCCCCGGTCACCGAGCGTGATGTCCGGTGACCGGATGACGGGATGCTTGCACAAGGCCCGGAAACAAAACAAGAAGGCATGAGAGATTGAAGAGTCCGGAGGGACGTTAAACGCGATCGAGGGGTGAAAAGCCGTGGGGTTCTTGGAAGTTTCCGGTCTGGAGTACTGGCTGGCGGATGGCCGGATGCTTTTTCATGACACTTCCTTCCGTGTCGGTGACGGCGACAAGGTCGCTCTCATCGGAGCCAACGGAATGGGGAAGACCACGCTGTTCCGCCTGATCACAGGCGAGTTGAAGGCTCATTCCGGGACGGTGCGCACGGTGGGCGGGCTCGGGGTCATGCCCCAGTTCGTCGGCTCCGTGCGCGACGCGACCACCGTGCTCGAATTTCTCGTCTCACTGTCCAGGCCGGAATTGAAACAGGCATTTTCGGCCATGGAGAGCGCAGAATTGGCCATGCTGGAGAGCGAGAGCGAAGCCGTGCAGATGCGCTATGCGGAAGCGCTCTCGCAATGGGCGGAGACCGGTGGTTACGACGCCGAGGTGGAATGGGACCTGGTCACCGGGGCGGCGCTGCGGCTCCCTTTCGAACGGGCCAGGTCCAGGGAGTTGCGGACCCTGTCCGGCGGCGAGCAGAAGCGTCTCGCGCTCGAGGCGCTGTTCCGCGGCAACGCCCAGGTGCTGCTGCTGGACGAGCCGGACAACTACCTCGACGTACCGGGCAAGCGCCACCTCGAGGAGATGATGGCCGCGTCCCGCAAGACCGTGCTCTACATCAGCCACGACCGCGAACTGCTGGCGGCCACCGCCACCCGCGTCCTCACCCTGGAGGCGAACGGCGTCTGGGTGCACGGCGGCGGATTCCGGGACTACTACACCGCGAGGCAGTCCCGTCTCGAACGTCTGGACGAGCTGCACCGGCGCTGGGACGAGGAGCACCAGCGGCTCAAGAACCTGGTCCGCACGCTCCAGCAGCAGGCCAAGGCCTCCGCCTCGATGGCCGGGAAGTACCGCGCCATGCAGACGCGGCTCGCCCGGTTCGAGGAGGCCGGCCCGCCGCCGGAGCGGCCGGTCGAGCAGAACGTCCGCATGAGGCTGCGCGGGAGCCGCACCGGCGTACGGGCCGTCCGCTGCGAGGCGCTCGAACTCTCCGGGCTCACGAAGCCGTTCGACCTGGAGGTCTACTTCGGCGAGCGGGTGGCCGTACTCGGTTCGAACGGTACGGGCAAGTCGCACCTGCTGCGGCTGCTCGCGGCCGGCGGGAGCGAGCAGGATCTGCACGATCCGGCACGCCACGGCGAACCGGTCGGCCACACCGGGGTGGCCAGGCTGGGCGCGCGGGTGCGGCCGGGCTGGTTCGCACAGACCCAGGCGCGGCCCGACCTGGCGGGCCGCACGCTGGTGGAGGTACTGGGCCGGGGTGACGGCGACCGGGAGGGGCGGGACCGGGGGGCAGCCGTCTCGGTCCTGCGCCGGTACGAGCTCCAGGCACACGGGGACCAGCGCTTCGACCAGCTGTCGGGCGGCCAGCAGGCGCGGTTCCAGATCCTCCTGCTGGAACTCCAGGGCTCCACGCTGCTCCTGCTGGACGAGCCGACCGACAACCTCGACCTGCACAGCGCCGAGGCCCTGGAATCCGCCCTGGAACGCTTCGAGGGCACGGTCCTCGCGGTCACGCACGACCGCTGGTTCGCCCGCACCTTCGACCGCTTCGTGGTGGTGGAGGAGGACGGCCGGGTGCGGGAGGCGGACGGTCCGTACTGGGGCCCGGACGTCGCGCGCTGACCGGGCTCCCGGCCCGGCGGACCGTCGTTGACAGGAGCGCGCGGCCCCAGCATGCTGAGCAAGCGCTTAGACACTACTCGGCGACGACGGCGGACAGCCGGAAGGCAGGGACCAGGAACATGGCAGAGCCGAAGATATTCACCTCCGCGCAGGAGCTCCGGGACGGGGTGGGCCAGGAGCTCGGTCACAGCGATTGGCTGGAGATCGAGCAGAAGAGGATCGACCTGTTCGCCGAGGCCACGGGCGACCACCAGTGGATCCACGTGGACCCGGAGCGCGCCGCGGCCGGTCCCTTCGGCACGACGATCGCGCACGGCTATCTGACACTCTCGCTGCTTCCCGTGCTCGTCCCGCAGATCCTTCAGGTGGAGGGCGCGAAGATGGGCATCAACTACGGGACCAACAAGGTGCGCTTCCCCTCGACCGTCCCGGTGGGTTCCCGGGTGCGGGCCACGGCGGTGCTCAAGGACGTCGAGGAGACCGGCGGCGGCGTGCAGGTGACCGCGCTCGTCACGGTCGAGCGCGAGGGCGGCGACAAGCCCGCCTGTGTCGCCGAGTCGGTGTCGCGCTACTACTTCTGAACCGCTGCCGGACACCCCCGGGGCGCCTGCGGGACGGCACGGCCCCCGGGGCGCCCCGGCGCAGCCGGGAGCGCGGCACGCGCCCGGCCCCCTTCGGGGCGCCCTCCGGCCGGGCCTACCGAGGGGCGCCGTCCGGCCGGGCCTACTTCTGGGCGCCGACCATCCGCAGCACGAGGTCGGCGTAGAGCGCCCCGACCTCGTCGGGCGTCCGGCTCCCCTGCGCGTTGAACCAGCGCGCCACGTCGATGCAGAGCGACAGCACGGCCAGCGTGGTGCCGGGGACGTCGGGGACGTCGAACTCACCCGCCGCCACGCCCTCGCTGATGATCCGGCGCACCACCGCGTCGCTCTTCCTGCGCAGCTCCACGATCTCGGTGCGGTGCTCCTCGCCGAGGGCCTCGAGCTCGTACTGCACCACGCGCGCCGTGGTGTACCGCTCGGCGTGCCACCGGACGAAGGACCGCACGGCGCCGGCGAGCCGCTCGGCCGCCGTACCGCCACTGCACGCGGCCGTCTCCAGGAGGAGCAGGGCGCGGTCGTGGCCGATCCTGCTGATCCGGTGGAGCAGCTCTTCCTTGGTCTTGTAGTGGATGTAGAGCGCCGCCGGGCTCATCCCGGCCCGGCCGGCGATGTCCCGCGTGGTGGTCGCGTGATAGCCGCGCGCGGCGAAGGCCTCGACGGCGGCGACCAGCAGTCGCCGGGCCGCCTCGGGCGTGACCTCACTCCACGGCGTGTTCTCGCCGTCGGTCTCCTCCGCCGTGCTCATGCTCACGTGCCCCTCTCCCTCGCAGGACGAACACCATACCGCGAACCTGAGCAAGCGCTTAGGGTCTCTCGCGCGGCCGGGACCGTTCAGAGCTTCTGGAAGGGGTCGTGCTCGGCGAGGATCTTCTCCAGCCGGGCCTGGTCGACGCGACTGACGATCTGCCCCGCCTCCTGCCGGTCCCTGATGACCTTGGCCAGAGTGAAGCACGAAGTGACGAGGTAGAGGACGCCGACGGCGAGGAAGGCACGCACCCAGGCGTCGGCGTCGAGGAAGAAGATGCCGAGGGCCACCGCGCCCATCGCCACCCCGAAGGAGAGGACGGCCTGTCCGTAGAAGGCGGCGGTGCTCTGCTGCTTGACCGATGTTGTCTCACTCATGCCGCACAGCATGGGGCGCGGTGGCGTACCACGGCATCCGTCGGCGTACTCAGCCGGTACTCACCGGTGCGGTCGCCGGCGGGCAGGCGGCGGCGACGGGCCGCCGCGCTCAGAAGGCGGAGACTCCTGTCAGCGCACGGCCGATGATCAGCTTCTGTATCTGGCTGGTGCCCTCGTACAGGGTCATCACACGGGCGTCCCTGACGAGCTTGCCCACCGGGTACTCGTCGATGTAGCCGTAACCACCGAACACCTGGAGGGCGTTGTTCGCGGCGCGCACGGCGGCCTCGGACGCGAAGAGCTTCGCCGTGGAGGCGGCGGTGGCGAAGTCCTGGCCGCGGTCGACGAGGTCGGCGACGCGCCAGGTCAGCATGCGGGCGGCGTCCACGTCGACGGAGATGTCGCTGATCAGCTCCTGGACGAGCTGGTAGCTCGCGATGGACTTGCCGAACTGCTCGCGCTCCCCCGCGTACCGCACGGCGGCGTCCAGCGCGGCCTGCGCGATGCCGACGCAGCCGGCCGCGACGGACATGCGCCCCTTGGCCAGGGCGGACATGGCGACGGAGAAGCCCTTGCCCTCGGGGCCCATGAGCGTGGTGGCGGGGACGCGGACGTTCTCCAGGACCAGTTCGGCCGTGGCCTGCCCGCGCAGGCCGAGCTTGCCGTGGACGGTCCGCCGGGTCAGGCCCGGGGCGTCGGCCGGCACCAGGAAGGCGGAGATGCCCCGGTGGCCCGGCGCGTCGCCGGTGCGGGCGAACAGCAGGACCACATCGGCCCAGGTGCCGTTGGTGATGAACATCTTGGAGCCGTTGATGACGTAGTCGCCGCCGTCACGCACGGCCCTGGTGGTCAGGTTCCCCGCGTCGGAGCCGGTGCCCGGCTCGGTGAGGCCGAAGCAGCCGACGGCCTCGCCCGCGGTGAGCTCCGGCAGCCACTGCCGCTTCTGCTCCTCGCTGCCCCAGGAAGCGATCGTCTTGGCGACCAGGCCGAGCGACACGGACACGATGCCGCGCACCGAGGAGTCGCCGCGCCCCAGCTCTTCGGTCACCAGGCAGTAGGCGAGGTGGTCACCGCCGGAGCCGCCGTACTCCTCGGGGACGGTCAGTCCGAGGAAGCCGAGGGCACCCAGCTTCTTCACGATCGACTTGTCGACACTCTCGGCACGGTCCCACTCGACGACATGCGGGGTGATCTCCCGTGCGACGAAGTCCTCGGCGAGCTGCCGGACGGCGTCCTGCTCCTCGCTCAGCTCCAGGTTCATCCTGTGACACCCCACTTTTAATTAGCACTGCTAGTTTTCTGTTCGCAGGCCCTACTATGTGCCGCATGGCACGACCGCGCAAGCCCCTCCTCAGCAGAGACCGCATCGTCGAGGCGGCGAGCGCGCTCGTGGACGCCGAGGGGCTCGGCTCCGTCTCGACCCGTCGGCTCGCGGCGGAACTCGGAGTCAGCGGGCCCTCGCTCTACAACCACTTCCGGAACAAGGACGAGATCCTCGACGCGGTCGCCGACGCGGTCTCCGCCCAGGTCGACCTGTCGATGTTCGAGGATGCGGACCCGCGGGACTGGCCCGCCGCCCTGCACGACTGGGCCGTCTCCTACCGTGCCGCGCTCGCCGCGCACCCGCACATCGTCCCGGTGCTGGCGCAGGGCCCCGGCCGCCGCCCGGCCGGCCTGCGGGTCGCCGACGCGGTCTTCGGCGCCATGGTCCGCGCCGGCTGGCCGCCCGCCCAGGCGACGTACATCGGTGCGCTGATGCGGTACTTCGTCACCGGGTCGGCACTCGGCTCCTTCGCCCGGGGCTTCGTGGACGACGAGACGGCGTACGACCCCGCCGACTACCCCCACCTCGGCCAGGCCCATCTGCTGGCCGACCGCCGCCAGCAGGTCGACGAGGGCGCCTTCGAGACCGGTCTGCGGGCCCTCCTGGACGGCCTCGTGCTCCAGTACGAGCAGACCGCCGGTGGCGGCGGCACCGTTCGGCGCGCGCCGAACGGTGCCTGACGCATCCTGGACCGTATGACACCCAGGACACCGCGGGACCCGGCAGCGCCCCGCCTGGCCGCGCTGGCGGCACTGCTCGCCGACGAGACCCGCGCCTCCTTCTGCCTCGCCCTGCTCGACGGGCGCGCCTGGACGGCGGGCGAGCTGGCCCGGTACGCCGGTGTGGCACCCTCCACCGCGAGCGAGCACCTGGGGAAGCTGGTCGCGGGCGGGCTGCTGACCCAGGAGCGGCAGGGCCGCCACCGCTACGTGAGGCTCGCCGGCGCCCGTACCGCCCGGCTCCTCGAGGAACTCGCCGCCCGGGTCGTCCCCGGGCCGGACGAGACGCGGCCCCGGACCCTGCGCGCGGCGAGCCTGAGCAGCGCACTGGCCCGGGGACGCACCTGCTACGACCACCTCGCCGGGCGGCTCGGCATCACGATCACGGACGCCATGACCACCCGGGGCCTGCTGCGGCAGGACACCGGCTTCGCGCTCACCGACGACGGACTGCGGTGGTTCGGTGCGCTCGGCGTCCCCCTGGACACGGGCGCGCGACGGCCCCTGGCGCGCGACTGCCTGGACTGGACCGAGCGGCGCCCGCACCTGGCGGGCGTCGCGGGCGCCGCCCTGTGCACCCACGCGCTCGACGCCGGCTGGTGCGAGCGGATCGGTTCGGGGCGAGCGGTACGCACGACGCCCGAAGGGCTGCGCGCACTGTCGGATCACCTGGGCATCGAACCCGCGACGATTGACGGTCCCTGACAATTCGGTGGGGGCCGACGCGTGTCGGCTCTACGGTCGTGACCATGACGACGACACCGACCTCACCGGCGACCGCCTCGCCGGGCCGCGACTGGCGTGCGCCGGCCGCCGCCTGCACCACGGTGCTGCTGTGGGCCTCCGCCTTTGTCTCCATCCGCAGCGCGGGCGAGGCCTACTCCCCCGGGGCGCTGGCCCTGGGCCGGGCTCGGGGCGATCCTGCTGATACGCCGGGAAGGGCTGCCCGCCCGCGCGGCGTGGCCGGGCGTCGTCGGCTCCGGGCTGCTCTGGTTCGGGCTGTACATGGTGGTCCTCAACTGGGGTGAGCAGCAGGTCGACGCGGGTACGGCCGCCATGATCGTGAACGTGGGGCCGATCCTGATGGCGCTGCTGGGTGCCCGCCTGCTGGGAGAAGGCCTGCCGCGCCGGCTCCTGACGGGCATGGCGGTCTCGTTCGCGGGCGCGGTCGTGGTGGGCCTCTCGATGTCCGGGCACGGCAGTTCGTCCGTGCTCGGCGTGCTGCTCTGCCTGCTGGCCGCCGTGTCGTACGCGGGCGGGGTGGTCATCCAGAAGCCCGCGCTGCGGCACGGGACACCGCTGCAGATCACGACCTTCGGCTGCCTGATCGGTACGGTCGCCTGCCTGCCGTTCTCCGGCCTGCTCATCTCCGAAGCGGCCGACGCCCCCGCCTCCGCGACCCTGAACATGCTGTATCTCGGCGTCTTCCCGACGGCGCTGGCCTTCACCACCTGGGCGTACGCCCTGGCCCGCACCACCGCGGGCAGGATGGGCGCGACGACGTACGCGGTGCCGGCGCTGGTGGTCCTGATGTCGTGGCTGCTGCTGGACGAGGTGCCCGCACTGCTCACGGTCGGCGGCGGGCTGCTCTGCCTCGCCGGCGTCGCCGTCTCGCGCACCCGGGCCCGGGCGGGACGGGGCAAGAAGCCTTCCGGCAAGGGGCCGACTCCCCTGACGTCGGCCGCGTCGGAGCCGAACGCCGGGAGATGAGTCACAGCCCGCGTGGCCGGCCCGGGCCGCCGCGCGGCCCCGGCGGCAGGAGGTCGGCACGTGACGCAGCACACCGCACACGCCGCTCCCGGCTCCCGGGGGAGCGGACCGCCGTCGCCGCCTCTCCCCCGGTGTTCGACGCCCAGACCCGGCCGTGCACGGTGGGCCCGGCGGCCTGGAGGTCCACGCGGATCCGCGGGGCGCGGCGCCGGCGACCGCGTCCCGGCACCCCCGGCGCCGGCCGAGGGCTGGGAGCCGGGGGACGGCCCGGGGGTCAGGGCGCGGCGTCGGCGCCGGGGAACACGACCAGCGCCCGCCCGCCCTTGCCCGCGATCATGGTGTCGAAGGCCGCGGGGATGCCGTCCAGCGTGATGCGTTCCGTGACCATCATGGAGAGGTCGAAGCGGCCGGCGCGGATGTGCTCGGCCAGCACGGGCAGGTCCCGGGCGGGGTCGCTGTTGCCGTACACGCACCCGGTCAGCGAACGGCCCCAGTGGAAGATCTCCAGGGCGTTGAAGCTCACCACCTGGTCCTTGCCGCCGATGCCCACGACGGTCGCGCGGCCACCGCGGCGGGTGGACTCCCACGCTGCGCGGATCGTGGCGGGACGCCCCACGCACTCCACGGCGACGTCCGCGCCCTGGCCGCCGGTGAGTTTGCGGACGGCGCGTGGGGTGGTGTCGGAGGCGACGACGTAGTCGGTGGCACCGGCCCGCCGGGCCAGCTCCTCCTTCTCCGGCGACACGTCCACGGCGATGATCCGCGAGGCGCCCGCGAGACGCGCCGACTGCAGGACGGCGAGGCCCACCCCGCCGATGCCGAAGACGACGACGCTCTCGCCCTCACGGACCCGGGCGGAGTGGTGGACCGCCCCGTACCCGGTCAGGACAGCGCAGCCGAGCAGGGCGGCGTCGTCGAGCGGGATGCCGGCCGGGGCGGGCAGCACGCAGTTCGCGGCGACGACGGTCTCCTGGGCGAAGGCCGCGACGTTCAGTCCGGGATGGAGCTCCGTGCCGTCCGCCAGGCGGGCGTGGATGTTGCCTGCGCCCTTGAGCGCGTCGGCGCAGAGCCAGACCTCGCCGATCCCGCAGTGGAAGCACTCCCCGCAGGACGGCGCCCAGTTGAGGACGACCGGATCACCGGCGGCGACATGGGTGACGCCCTCGCCGACGGCCAGCACCGTCCCGGCGCCCTCGTGCCCGAGGACGGCGGGAACGGGCAGCCGCATGGTGCCGTTCGACAGGGACAGGTCGGAGTGGCAGACGCCTGCGGCGGCGAGCCTGATGCTCACCTGGCCGGGGCCGGGCTCCGGGAGTTCGATGTCGGTGATCTCCAGGGGAGCTCCGACGGCGGGCAGGACAGCGGCGCGGACCACGAACGGACTCCTCGGTGGGGAGCGGGCAGGGGCTGGGAGCCGGAGGGGCTCAGAACTGCAGGGACTTGGTCTGGAGGTACTCGGACAGGCCGTGCGGGCCGAGTTCGCGGCCCACCCCGGACTGCTTGTAACCGCCGAAGGGTGCCAGGGGGTTGAACCGGCCGCCGTTGATGTCCACCTGCCCCGTGTCCATGCGGCGGGCGAAGGCCACGGCCTCGGCGTCGTCGGCCGCCCAGACGGCCCCGGCCAGTCCGTACACGGTGTCGTTGGCGATCCGCAGGGCGTCGTCCACGTCCTCGTAGCGCAGGATCGAGAGCACCGGGCCGAAGATCTCCTCCTGCGCGATGGTCATGGCGGGCGTCACGTCGGCGAACACGGTGGGGCTGACGTAGTAGCCCTGTTCCTTGGGCGCCTCGGGGCCTCCGGCGACCAGCCGGGCGCCTTCCTCGATGCCCTTCTCGATGTAACCGCGCACCCGGGCCTGCTGCTTGGCGTTGACGAGGGGGCCGACCCGCTCCCCGGGGACGTACTTGGCGACGGCCGCCGCCGCGAGGGCCACGGCCTCCTCGTACCGGTCGGCGTCGACCAGCATCCGGGTCCACGCGCTGCACGTCTGGCCGGAGTTGGACATCACGTTGGCGACGCCGACGTTCACCGCCTTGGCGAGGTCGGCGCCGGGCAGGATCACGTTGGCGGACTTGCCGCCGAGCTCCAGCGCGACGCGCTTGACCGCCGCGCCCGCCGTGGCGCCGATCTGCCTGCCGACGGCCGTGGACCCGGTGAAGGAGACCAGGTCGACGCCCTCGTGCTCGGCGAGCGCCTGTCCGGCGACCGGGCCGAGACCGGTGACCAGGTTGAAGACGCCGTCCGGCAGGCCCGCCTCCGCGGTGGCCTCGGCGAAGAGCTGGGCGACGAGCGGGGTGTCCTCGGCGGGCTTGAGCACGACGGTGCAGCCGGCGGCGAGCGCGGGAGCCACCTTCGCGACGATCTGGTGGAGCGGGTAGTTCCAGGGGGTGATCGCGCCGACGACGCCCACGGGTTCCAGCAGGACGGTCGAGTTGCCCAGCTTCTCCTCGAACGCGTACGTCGCGGCCAGCTCGGCGTACGAGCCGGCGACCAGTATGGGCACCCCCGCGTGCACCACCTGGGACAGCGCCGGCGGCGAGCCGAGCTCGGCGGTGACGGTCTCGGCGATCTCACCCCTGCGGGCGGCCAGGACGTCGCGCAGGGCGCCGATGCGCGCGGCGCGCTCGGCGGGCGGGGTCGCGGCCCAGCCGGGGAACGCGGCGCGGGCGGCTCGTACCGCCGCGTCGACGTCCTCCGCGGTGCCCGCCGGGACCTGGCCGATGACCTGCTCGTCCGCCGGGTTCACGACCGCGATCGTGTCCTGGCCGACGGCGGGCCGCCACGTGCCGCCGATGTACATCCCGTCATGCGCCTTCATGACTGCCCCTCCCGGGCTCACTGTGCCTGCCGCCGAAGCCGTGCGTCGCCGGTCGTGCATCGCGCGTCGTGTGCGTCGCTCGTCCTGCGTCCTGCGTCCTGCGTCCTGCGTCTGTGGACGGTTCCGCCCCGGCCCAAACTAGCGCTGTTAGTTTTCCGGCGCCAGGGAACCGCTGGAGACACAGGTCACGCACGGCTGTCGGCAACAGTCGCACGTCGAGGCCGGGGATGTCCCCGGTACGGCCGGCACAGCGGCGCGGCGGCGGCCGCGCGGGACATGCGCCGGGCGGGACGTGCGCTCCCGGTCCGCCCTCCCGTGCGGGTCACTCCTGCGCCGTCTCCTTCGGGACGGGTTCGGCGCGGGGCTCGGCTGAGGCGGGCTCAGGGCCGGGGTCGGGGCCGTGCGCCCTTTCCCCCGGACCACCGCGTACGCCGAGTCCCGCCGCCGCCAGGAGCAGGGCGCCCAGCATCACGAACGGCGCGGCGGCGCCCGCGACCCCGGCGATCAGGCCCGCCGCGGCGGGAGCCGCGACCTGGCCGAGGCGGTTGCCGGTGAGCCGGAGCGCGAGGGCGGTGGAGCGGGCCGCCGCGGGGGCCGCCTGGACGACGGTGGTCATCGACAGCGGCTGGCCCACTCCCAGGCAGAAGCCCAGGGCGGCCAGCATCAGGGCGAGCCCCCACACGGGTACGGGCAGGGCGATACCCGCACAGAGAAGGCCGCCGAGCAGGCAGGTCGTGGTGAGCAGCGCCCTCCGGCCGAAGAGGCGCAGCATCGGTGTCATGACCAGCCGGCAGGCGATGGTGGCGGCGGCCCGCAGGCTGAGCAGCAGTCCGACCGTGGCGGGCGCGATGCCGCGGTGCTCGCCGACGACCGGGAGGTAGGCGGTCATGATGTCGGTGGCGGACAGCACGGCGAGGCTGACGAAGATGCCCGCCGGCACGCCCCGGGTCCGCAGGATGCGGGCCACCGGCACCCGCTGCGCCGCGCGCTCGCCGGGGCCGGGGGCGGCCCGGTGCTCGAGGCGCCACAGTGCGGTGAAGGAGACGGCGGCGACGGCCGCCGCGACCAGCAGGGCGAGGGCGCTCGTACGGCCCATCGCGCCGTCCCGCTCCGACACGAGGTAACCGGCCGCGATCGGGCCGATGAGCTGGCCGAGGGAGGCCCCGATGGTGAAGTGGCCGAAGTTGCGGTCCTGTTCGGCGGGGGCCGACTGCCGGGCGACGAGCGACTGGGCGCCGATCACGAAGCAGAGGTGGCCGAGGCCCATGACCCCGCTCCAGGCCGCGAGTGCGGGCAGGGAGCCCGCGCTGCCGCCGAGGGCGCAGCCCGCGGCGATCAGGGCGACGCCGACGGGCAGCAGGGGTGCGCAGCGGCCGTGGTCGGTCCTGCGGCCGAGGGGTACGGCGGCGAAGAGCGGCAGGAGCGCGTACACGCCCGCGATGACGCCGATCGCCCGCTCGTCGGCGCCCAGGGACAGGGCCCGGTAGGAGACGGCGGGCCGCGCCATCGACACCGCCCCCTGCGCGAAGGCGAAGGCGATGACGAGGCGCAGCAGCCAGCCCCTGCCGGGCCCCGGTTGCGGATGTGCCCTCACAGGATGCCGAAGAGGATTCCGGCGCCGAGGACCACGAGCGAGGTGAGCACCGCCCACTTGACGGTGAACCTGGTGTGGTCACCGAACTCGACCTTCGCCATGCCGACCAGGACGTACACGGCGGGCACGAGCGGCGACGACATGTGCAGGGGCTGCCCCACGATGGAGGCACGGGCGATCTCCAGCGGGGAGACTCCGTGGGCGGCTCCGGCCTCGGCGAGTACGGGCAGGACACCGAAGTAGAAGCCGTCGTTGGACATGAAGTAGGTCAGGGGCAGGCTCAGCAGGCCGGTGACCAGGGCCATGTGCGGGCCCATGGCGTCGGGGACGGCGCCGACGACCCAGTCGGCCATGTGCTCGACCATGCCGGTGCCGGTGAGGACTCCGGTGAAGACGGCGGCGGCGAAGACCATGCCGGAGACGTTGAGGACGTTGTCGGCGTGGGCCGCGATGCGGGCCCGCTGGTCCGGCATGTGGGGGAAGTTGACCGTGAGGGCGAGGGCCGCGCCGAGCAGGAAGAGGACCGGGATCGGCATGAGCTCGAGGATCATGGCCGCCAGGAGGGCAACGGTGAGGCCGGCGTTGAACCAGTAGAGCTTGGGCCGCAGCGTGGACCTGTCGGGGTCGAGCCCCTTGAATCCCTCGCCCGTGCCCCCCTCGTCCGCACCCTTCCCGTGCTCCGTGTCCCCGTTGTGCTGCCCTTCCTCGCCGACGGCCGCGCCGCCGCCGGTGGAAGGCTTCGGCCCGCGCGCGGGCCGGTCCCCGCCGCCGCCCGCGCCCACGAGGACGGTCTCGGGCTCCGTCACGAGGACGTCGTCGAGGGTGAGTGTGCCGAGCCGCTTGCGCTCGCGGCGGCCCAGGACGCAGGCCAGCAGGATGACCGCGAGGAGCCCGACGGCGAGGGCCGGGATCATCGGGACGAAGATGTCGGCCGCGTCGACTTTCAGCGCCGTGGCCGCGCGGGCGGTGGGTCCACCCCAGGGCAGGGTGTTCATGACGCCGTTCGCCGTGGCCGCGACGCCCGTCATCACGACCAGGCTCATCTTCAGCCGCTTGTAGAGCGGGTACATCGCCGAAACGGTGATCATGAAGGTGGTGGAGCCGTCACCGTCCAGCGAGACGATCGCGGCGAGCACCGCCGTACCGACGACGATCCGCATCGGGTCGGCCTTGCAGAAGCGCAGGATGCCCCGGACGATCGGATCGAAGAGTCCGACGTCGATCATCACCCCGAAGTAGACGATGGCGAACATCAGCATCGCCGCGGTCGGCGCGAGGTTGCCGACGCCTTCGATGACGTAGTCGCCGAGCTTCGCGCCCTGCCCGACGGCTACGCAGAACAGGGCGGGGATCAGGACCAGCGCCGCGATCGGCGACATCTTCTTCATCATGATCAGGACCAGGAAGGTCGCGATCATGGCAAATCCGAGGATTGTCAGCATGTGGGATACCTAACGTTCACCTTTGAACTCGCACCGGACTCGGCGGTCCGGCTGACGTTAGGGGTCCCAAGGAGGAGTTAACAAGATGTTGACGTGTGAGCAATACGAGCAAAACCCCAGGTCAGCGGGCGGCTGATACGGAGACGGGGACGGCGTTGAGCACGGCGGTGCCGGAGAGCGGGTCCAGGAGCGTGCCGGACAGCAGCTGGTTCACGTTGACTCCCGGCTCCTCGCCGGCGACGGAGAGACGGGTGCCGGGGCGGCTGTGTCCCCATCCGTGCGGAAGGCTCACGACCCCGGGGCGTACCGCGTCGGTGATCTCGGCGGGCGCCTCCACCTCCCCGCCGGCCGCGGTGATGCGGGCCGTGCCGCCGTCGGTGAGTCCGAGGCGGGCCGCGTCGTCCGGGTGGATCTGCAGGGTGCAGACGTTGGAGCCGCCGCGGAGCTGAGCGACGTTGTGCATCCAGCTGTTGTTGGACCGCAGATGGCGGCGGCCGACGAGGACGAGACCGGTGGGGCGCGCGCCGAGAGCGGCACGCAGCCGGGGCAGATCGGCGGCGACGGGCGCGGGAAACAGCTCGATGCGACCGCTACGGGTCTTGAGCAGTTCCGGTATGCGGGGCTTCAGCGGGCCGAGGTCGATGCCGTGCGGATGGTCCAGGAGCTGCTCGAGCGTGAGCCCGTACGGGCCGAGGCGCAGCATCAGGTCGAGGCGCCGTTCGGCCCCGGTGCGGCCGGTCAGTTCGGCGGCGAGCGACTCCGGGGCCCCGGCCCGGGCGAGTGTGGTGGCGATGACCAGGTCGTCGACGGACTCGGGCGGTGCGCCGTGCCCGGGGCCGACGGCGAGGACGAGCCGGGCGAGGATCTCGCACTCGTCCATCCCGCCGTCCTCCAGGGGCAGGGCGGGGCGGCTGTAGCGGACCTGGTTGTGGACGGCGAAGGAGTTGAACGCGAAGTCGAAGTGGGCGCTCTGCGACGGCGGCGGCGGCGGGAGGACCACGTCCGCGTGGCGTGAGGTCTCGTTGAGGTAGGGGTCGACGCTGACCATGAAGTCGAGGCCGTCGGCGAGCGCGCGGTCGAGCCGGTCCCCGTCCGGGGCGGAGAGCACGGGGTTGCCCGCGACGACGATCAGGGCCCGGATCCGCCCCTCACCCGGTGTCTCGATCTCCTCGGCGAGCGCGGCGGCCGGCAGTTCCCCCTTCGCCTCGGGGTGTCCGGAGACGCGGCTCCTCCAGCGCCCGAGGGCGAACCCCTTGCCGGGGCCTGCGGGGCGGGGTGCGCGCGCGGTGGCGGAGAGCGGGAAGAGCGCGCCGCCGGGCCGGTCGAGGTTGCCGGTGAGGATGTTGAGCACGTCGACGAGCCAGCTGGCCAGGGTGCCGTGTTCGACGGTGCAGCTGCCGATGCGCCCGTAGACGGCCGCGGCGGGGGCGGCGGCCAGTTCGCGGGCGATCGAGCGGATGGTCCCGGCCTCCACGTCGCAGGCGGCCGCCACGGCTTCGGGAGTGAAGTCCGCGATGGCCGCGGCGAGTTCGTCGTACCCGTCGAGGTGCTCGGCGAGTGCGCCGGGTGCGGCGAGCTTCTCCTCGACGACGACCTGGGTGAGCGCGGCCAGCAGCAGGGCGTCGGTGCCGGGCCGGACAGGGACGTGCCGGTCGGCGAGGCGCGCGGTGCGGGTGCGGCGCGGGTCGATGACGGTGAGGGTGCCGCCGCGCCGGCGCAGCGCCTTGAGCTTGCCCGGGAAGTCGGGGGCGGTGCAGAGACTGCCGTTGGACTCGAGCGGGTTGGCGCCGATCAGCAGGAGGTGGCCCGTGCGGTCCAGGTCGGGTACGGGGATGGCGTGGGCGTCGCCGAAGAGCAGTCCGCTGGAGACGTGCTTGGGCATCTGGTCCAGCGTGCTCGCGGTGAAGACGTTGCGGGTGCCGAGCGCGGAGAGCAGCAGGGGCGGATAGAGCGCGCCGGCCATCGTGTGGACGTTGGGGTTGCCCAGGTAGACGCCGACCGCCTGGCTGCCGTACGTCCGGGTGAGGGCCGGGATGCCGGCGGCGATCGCGTCGAAGGCCTCGCTCCAGGTCGCCTCGCGCAGCACGCCGTCCGTACGCACGAGCGGGGTGCGCAGCCGGTCGGGGTCGGTGTCGAGCCCGCCGAAAGACGCGCCCTTGGGGCAGATGAAGCCATGGCTGAGGACGTCGTCCTGGTCACCACGGGCGCCGGTGACGGTCCCGCCCTCGATGGTGAGCGTGAGTCCGCAGGTGGCTTCGCAGAGCGGGCAGACGCGCAGAGCGGTGCGGGATTCGCTGGACATGGGCCCTCCCGGGGCGGCGACAGCGGTGGCGCGCGGGCATGCGACGGGCGCCGGCCCGCGCCGCGGGCGCGGTGGACGACCTCCCGCCGAAGCGAGCATACCGACCGGTACGGATGGTGGCGAGGTCGTGGCGCCACCGGATACCGGCCGCGGCACCATCTGCACCGGCAGCCCCGGACGGGCTCATTCGAGCAGCTGCGCCAGATACGCCCGCAGCAGGGTCCGGGTCTCCGCTATCAGGTCCGCGTCGCCCGACGGGTCGCCGCGGAAGGCCAGTTGGAGCAGCGCGTCGGCGGCCTGCACGCAGACCAGGACCGTCCGGGAGAGGTCGGCGTCGGACACGGCCCCCGCGCGCCCTGCACCGAGATGCCTCGCGAGCAGCGCCTTCAGGCGGTCCGCGACCCGCTGGTTGGAGTCGTCGAGCGGGTCGGCGACCGGGGCGGGAGGACCGAAGTCGACGAGGGCGAAGCCGGGGACCGAACGCTTCATCGCCAGGTACTCGTCGAGTACGGCGTCGATGGCCGCCCGCCACTCCGGCTCCGGGATGACCGCGAGCCGGGCCACGACCCGCTCGGCGTAGACGTCGAGGTTGCGCGCGGCCAGCGCGTCGACCAGCGCCCGCTTGTTGGGGAAGAAGCGGTAGACGGACCCGATGGGCACCCCAGCCCGGTCGGCCACCGCCCTGGTGGACAGCTGCTCGTAGCCGGTCTCGTCCAGGATTCCGGCGCCGGCGTCGAGGATCCGGGCCAGGCGTTCGGCGCTGCGCTGCTGCACGGGGACGCGCCTGAGATTCGTATGCACATGGGACACGGTCCCCATGATGCCCGTATGCCGTTGACGGGTCGCCTTCCGATTCCTACGGTGATCCATAGGATTCTTCGTCAGGGGGTCCACGGGATCCCCCTT
The DNA here is from genome assembly GCF_030816615.1 of Streptomyces sp. B1I3. Taxonomy (NCBI): domain Bacteria; kingdom Bacillati; phylum Actinomycetota; class Actinomycetes; order Kitasatosporales; family Streptomycetaceae; genus Streptomyces; species Streptomyces sp. B1I3. The sequence continues at coordinate 6,338,263 of NZ_JAUSYD010000001.1, read as the reverse complement.
CCACCGGGAGTGCGTGATGAGCGGCATCGAGCAGGCGAGGAAGACGGCGGAGACACTCCGCCACTCCCCCGGTTTCGGGAACGAACACAGCTCCGAGGCGGTTCCGGGCGCCCTGCCGCACGGCCGCAACTCACCTCAGCGCGCCCCCCTGGGCCTGTACGCGGAACAACTGAGCGGCTCCGCCTTCACCGAGCCCCGCGCCCACAACCGCCGCTCCTGGCTCTACCGGATCCGTCCCTCCGCGGCCCACCCCGCCTTCGTCCGCGTCGACAACGGCACCCTGCGCACGGCCCCCTTCACCGAGACGGTCCCCGACCCGAACCGGCTGCGCTGGGACCCGCTGCCGGCGGCACCGGCCGGTACGGACTTCCTGACCGGTCTGTGGACGCTCGGGGGCAACGGCGACGCCGCGCAGCGCACCGGTATGGCCGTGCACCTCTACGACGCCAACACCTCCATGACGGACCGGGTGTTCAGCGACTCGGACGGCGAACTCCTGATCGTCCCCGAGCACGGCGGCCTGCTGCTGCGTACCGAACTCGGACTGCTGCGGGCGGAACCGGGCCATGTGGCGCTGATCCCACGGGGTGTCCGCTTCCGCGTGGAACTGCTGGACACGAGGGCCCGCGGCTACGTCTGCGAGAACTACGGGCAGCCGTTCGTCCTGCCCGAACTCGGTCCGATCGGTGCCAACGGCCTGGCCAACGCGCGGGACTTCCTGGCCCCCGTCGCCGCGTTCGAGGACCGCGAGGGACCGGTCGAGGTCGTCAACAAGTTCTGCGGCAACCTCTGGTCGGCCACGTACGGCCACTCGCCGCTCGACGTCGTCGCCTGGCACGGCAACCACACGCCGTACGTCTACGACCTGCGGCGCTTCAACGTCATCGGCACGATCAGCTACGACCATCCCGACCCGTCGATCTTCACCGTCCTGACCTCGCCGTCCGACACCCCGGGGCTGGCCGGAGTCGACTTCGTCGTCTTCGCCCCGCGCTGGCTCGTGGGCGAGGACACCTTCCGCCCGCCGTACTTCCACCGCAACGTGATGAGCGAGTACATGGGCCTGATCGAGGGCGCGTACGACGCGAAGGCGGGCGGATTCGTCCCGGGCGGCGGTTCACTGCACAACATGATGTCAGCGCACGGCCCGGACCGTGAGACCTTCGACCGGGCGAGCGCCGCGGAGCTGAAGCCGCAGAAGATCGACGACGGCCTCGCGTTCATGTTCGAGACCCGCTGGCCGGTCACGGCGACCGCCCAGGCCGTGGGAGCGGACCATCTGCAGCGCGGGTACGACGACGTGTGGCAGGGTCTGAGCCGCAACTTCCGGGCGTGAGACCGCACGGCCGGCCCCCAGCGCAGAGAGACCGGGTGAACGGGATGGACCAGGTGAACGAGGTGAGTCGTGCGCCCGCCTTCGCCCCCGACTCCCTGGTGCTGAACCGCAAGCTGCCGCTGTGGTACCAGGTCTCGCAGTCGCTGCGGGCGTCCATACTGGGCCGCCCGCGGGACGCCTCGCCGCGGCTGCCCACCGAGGAGCAGCTCGCCGTGCACTACGGCGTCAGCGTCCTCACCATGCGCCAGGCGCTGAAGGAACTGGAGACCGAGGGCCTGATCAGCAGGCACCGAAGGCGCGGCACGTTCATCGAGCCGCGTGCCCGGCGGGTGTCGCCGGTACGGCTGCTGGGTTCGATCGACGCGATCGTCGCCCAGCAGTCGGGCGAGCTGACGACCGTGCTCGGCCACGGCCCGGCCCCTGTGCCGGGGGAACTCGCCGAGTTCTTCCCGGACTGTGCCGAGGTGGTCAGCTACCGGCGGCTGCGCTGCGACGGCACCACCGGGGAGCCCACCAACTGGGCCGAGAACGCCGTGCTTCCGGAGATCGCGGCCCGCCTGGACGTGGCCGACCTCGAACGGTGGCCGATGACGAAGGTGCTGCGCGACGCCGTCGGGGTGAAGATCTCCCGGATCACGGACACCGTCGAGGCCCGCCTCGCCGACCCGGCCACGGCGGAGCTGCTCGAGGTCCCGCTCCTCAGCCCGATCCTGCACTACACCGGCGTGACGTACGACGACGAGGGCCGGGTGGTGGACGTGGCGCGCATCCGCTACCGGGGGGACCGCTTCTCCTTCTCCGTGACGGTGGACGCGCACTGACGCGGCCCCGCCGCCCGAGGGGGCGCGCGACGGGCGGGCGCCGCTCGAGGTCATGGGGCGGGGGCCGCCCACCGGCGGCGGACGCCGCTTGACGCCATGCGGTGGGTGCCGCCCATCGAGGACGAAGGCCGCTCGGCGGTCGCTACGATGCCCAGGGCGGCGGACGTGGCGACGGGGAGGACGACACGGTGGCAGCACGGGTGGCGGCCGGAGCCGGCGGGGACGGGGCCTGCCCGCTGCTGGACGACCTCATGCCCTGGTCCGTGCGGCCCCTGAGGACGGGGCGCCCCTGGGTGACGGCCCCCGACGCCCCCTCCCTGCGCGCACGCTGGGAAGCGCTGGCGCGGGCCGAAGGCGCGGAACAGGAACGGCTGTTCCGGCCGAGCCGCTCCCGTACGCCCCTGTCCCCGGCCGCCGCGCTGCCCGGCCGGACCACCGGGACGAGCGGGTTCGCCCGGGACCCCGGCCCGTACCCCGAGCCCGTACGGATCCTGCACGGCCCCTTCGACGAGCAGTGGCTCATCCCCGACCAGCGGCTGCTCGACGCGGCCCGCCCCGAGATGTGGCGTGTCGCGGACGGGCACCAGATCTTCGCCGTCGAACACGGCTGCCTGCCGCGGGACACCGGGCTGGCGCTCTCCGTGACGGCGCTGCTCCCCGACGGCCACTCACCCGCCGGCCGGCCGGGCCGGATCCGGCCCCTCTACCGGCGGCCGGACGGCCGGGAGCCCAATCTCGCCCCGGGGCTGCTCGGCCTGCTGCGCGCGCGGTACGGAGAGGTCGAGGACGCACGGTCGGTGCTCGCCTGGGTCCTCGCCGCCGCACGCCCCTCCCCCGCCGGGCCGCTCGTTCCTCTGCCCGCCGACGGCGCCCTGTGGTCGCACGGCGTCGAGCTGGGTCAGGAGCTGCTGCGGCTGCACCTGCGCGGGGCGCGCGGCGGGGAGCGTCCACGCCTGCCGGGAGGCCGTCGCCCCTACGTGCGGGCCGCGATCCCACCGAGTCCGGCCGGCCTGGCCTACGACGCCGGGGAGGAGACGCTCACCCTGGGCGAGGGGCGGATCTCGCCCGTCCCGGCCGGAGCCTGGGAGTTCAGGGTGAACGGTGTGCGGATGCTGGAGCTCTGGTTCGAGCGTCGCCGCACCGTGCGGGAGGGGGCGGAGGGTCTGGCGGCCCTGGGTCCGCGCGGCTGGCCGCAGGAGTGGACCTCGGAACTGCTCGAACTCATCACCGTACTGGCCCTGCTCGACGAACTCGGTCCCCGGCAGGAGGCGTTGCGGGAGCACCTCGGCCGGGCGGCCGCGCTGACCCGGTACGACCTGCGCACGGCGGGGGTGCTGCCCGTTCCGGCGGCGGCACGGCGGCCCGCCTCGGTCCTGGACCACCACGAAGAGGGGCCGGAGGGGCAGTTCGCGCTGCTGTGACGGCGGGGGCGGGTGGTATTCGCAGGTGCGGGGGTTCGGCGTTCCGGAGGGGTCACAGGCACCGGGGATCGGCGTTCCGGAGGGGGTGTCACAGGCGCCGGGGATCGGCGTCGCGGCGACTCGCAGGTGCCGGGGGTGGTCACAGAGGCCGGGGCGGATCGCGGGTGCCCGGGCGGGTCGCAGGTGCCGGTGCGGGGGCGGACCGCGGGTGCGGCGAGCGTGCGCCGGTCGCGGCCACGCGTGACAAGGCCGCCGCGCAGACGGTATGCACGGGTCTCATGAGCAGCACTCAGCCCCTCCCCCTGGACGGGATCACCGTCGTCGCCGTCGAGCAGGCCGTCGCCGCCCCGTTCGCCACCCGGCAGCTCGCCGATCTGGGCGCCAGGGTCATCAAGATCGAACGTCCGGACGGGGGCGACTTCGCCCGCGGCTACGACACCGCGGCGGGCGGGCTCGCCTCCCACTTCGTGTGGTGCAACCGCGGCAAGGAGTCCGTGGCCGTCGACCTCAAGGACCCGCGCGGTCTGGACGTGGTCCGCCGGCTCGTCCAGGACGCGGACGTGTTCGTACAGAACCTCGCGCAGGGGGCGGCCGCCCGGCTCGGTCTGGACGCCGCCACCCTCTGCGCCGCGCACCCCCGTCTGGTGGCCGTGGACATCTCGGGGTACGGGCCGGACGGGCCGTACGCGCACCGGCGGGCCTACGACATGCTCGTCCAGTGCGAGGCGGGCCTGGTGTCCGTCACGGGGACCCCCGCACAGCCGGTGAAGGCGGGCGTCCCCGCCGCCGACATCGCGGCGGCGATGTACGCGTTCTCCGGCGTGCTCGCCGCACTGCTGAGGAGGGCCACCACGGGACGCGGCGGCCCGGTGGAGATCTCGATGCTGGACGCCCTGGCCGAGTGGATGGGGCATCCGCTGCACCACGGGATGCACGGCGGCGTGGCGCCGGCGCGCACGGGCCTCGCCCATGCGGTCATCGCCCCGTACGACGCGTACCGCACCGCGGACGGGGAACAACTGCTGCTCTCCGTGCAGAACGACCGTGAATGGCGCCGGCTCGCCGGGCAGGTGCTGGAGCGGCCGGAACTGGCCGATGACCCGGACTTCGCGACGAACGCCGCGCGGACGGCGAACCGGGAGCGGACCGACGCGGTGGTGGGCGCGGCACTAGCCGGGCTGAAGGGCGAGGAGGCGCTGGCCAGGCTGGACGCGGCGGGCATCGCCTGCGCGCGGCTGAACACGGTCGCGGACGTCGCCGCCCATCCGCAGCTGGCCGCGCGGGACCGGTGGCGGGAGGTGGCCACCCCGGTCGGCGCACTGCGTGCCCTGCTGCCACCGATCGGCCTGCCGGGCGGGGCGCCGACACCGATGGGTGCCGTACCGGCGCTGGGAGAACACACCGACGCAACGCTGCGAGCCCTGGGGATGACGGGCGAGCAGAGCGCAGCACTGCGTCGGGACGGAGTGATCGCGGGTCCGGCAACGAGCGGTGGGCCGGCCCGGTGGTGACAGCCGTCGGTCAGCGGCGGCTGCCGAAGAGCGAGCGTCGCAGCCGCCGCAGCGGGGCGAAGAGCGAGACGCGCGCGCTCCTGCTCCTGCGGGTGTGCGAGGCGTCGCGCGAGGTGAGCTCGAGCATCAGCAGCGTCGCTTCCGCGGACTCGCGCTGCGGAACGGCGGGGCCGCCCAGCACTGCGAGATGGCGGTCGAGGCGCGAACTGGTCGCACTGCTCCCGCATGTAATGGCAGGCACACGCGGCCTGCTGCGCACCGTTATCTGTTCCATGTCACTCCCCACCCGTACGAGGGCACCCGGCCCGGGCAGGTTAACCCTATCGTCCCGCGCTGACACTCGTGTATCCCGGCCGCAGGATTGCACACACGTACACGGAGGTTGACGGCCCGTTACCGGATTCGGCATGTTGCGGGCCCTGTTGGGGCGGTCCGGTGCCGATATGCCGGGATCGGGGAGGAGTCCCCGGTGGACGGAGTCTCCTCCCCGGCGGACATGCCGGCCGGGCGCGCCGGGTGATGGGCGTGCGAGGGATGTGCGCGAACGCGCGAGGGAGGTGCGGGGACGCGCGGTCAGGCGTTCGCGTCGAGGACGGGCAGATAACCGCCCGACTGCCCTGCCGCGGTCGGGTGGTAGGACTCGCCGATGTTGAGCCAGTTGACGCTGTGCAGCCAGGCGCTGCCCGAGCAGATCTCGTGCCCGGTGAAGGTCGGGGTGACGTCACCGAAGGTGAAACCGTGGTCGGCGGCCCGTTTGGCGGTGGCCGCGTTGAGGTAGTCGGCGGCGCCGTTGATGGCGGTGCGCTCGTTCTCGCTCAGTCCGGCGAGACAACCGCCGCCGAGCTTGTAGAAGCGGGGGTAGCCGAGGACGACGACGTGGGCGGAGGGCGCCTTGGCACTGATCGCGGAGTACACCGCGTCCAGCTTGCCGGGCAGGGTGGAGTCGACGTAGCCGCGGGCGGTGGCGACCCGGCTCAGGCAGGTGGCCTCGGACTGCAGGACACAGGTGGTCATGACGTCGGCGAAGCCCGCGTCGTTGCCGCCGATGGAGATCGACACGAGGTCGGTCGAGGAGTTGAGCGGGCCGAGCTGACCGGCCGTGACGTCACCCGTCCTGGCCCCCGAGCATGCGGTGAAGGCGAACGAGGCCGGGGCGTTGGCCGCCTTCCAGAGGACCGGGTAGGCGCGGGTGCTGCGCTTGCAGTCACCGCTCGCACTGTCGTAACTGCCGGCCCCGACGCCCGAGGAGTACGAGTCGCCGAGCGCCACGTAGTCGACGGCCTGGACGGATTCGCCGGCGGTGGCGACGCTCGCGCCGGTCAGCGCGAGAGCGACGCCGAGCAGGAGAGAGGACGAGAACGCCACGAGTCTGGACATTTTCATGGAACCTCCTTGGGCAGGATCTCTGCCTACTCCGTGGTAGCCCACCAACGGCCTTTCCGGAAGTGTCCATGCCAAAAACGTTGAACCGGAGTGCCTCAGAGGCGTGCTGACCGAACGACAGTCCGACTCGGCGTGCGGCGCATCGGGTCGAGGGCGCCCGCACTCGCGTCCGGACGAACCGGGCGTGTGTCATCGCCGCACGCACGGGGGCAGCTGGTGAAACCTGGGTGCGCGGGCTGCCGCCGTGCCGGATCATGGACGCCATGTCTGCCAACCCCGAGTCCGCTCTGCCGATCCGGCTCAACGTCGACGACGGCGATTCGCCGTCCGACGTCGTGGACGCGCTGTTCCTCGGCCGCTTCACGACGGGCGAGCAGCCGTACTCGCACAGTTCCTCGCTCGACCGGGTGAAGTCGGGGGCCACCCTGCTCCCACCGGCGGCCACGGTGCTGCGGGCAGCCCGTGACGGCGACCGCAGCGCCACGCTCGCCGAGGGTGAGGGATGGACGCTGCTGATCTCGCGATGGAACCGCGGGGCCGACGTCACCGTCACGGCCACCAGCGCCGAGCTGGCGGAGCAGGTGCTGGCCCAGGCGACCGACGGCGCGCAGGACGAGCCGGAGCCGCAGCCGGAGAACGTGCCGATGGGATTCTGGTACGTCTCCCCGCGCCGCGGCCCGCATCGCACCACCCGGCAGATCGCCGCCGGCACGTGGGACGAGATCCGCGCCAACTACACCGCTCCGGTCGCCGATGCCATGGGCCGGCTGATGAAGGTGACCCCGGACGACATCACCGGCCGGCTGCTCCTGCTCCACGGCCCCCCGGGCACCGGCAAGACCTCGGCGCTGCGCACGCTCGCGCGGTCCTGGCGTGACTGGTGCCAGGTCGACTGCGTGCTCGATCCGGAGCAGCTCTTCAACGACGTCGGCTATCTGATGGACATCGCCATCGGCGAGGACGACAGCTCGGCGAAGGGCCGGTGGCGGCTGCTGCTGCTGGAGGACTGCGACGAGCTGATCCGCGGTGAGGCCAAGCACACGGCCGGCCAGGCCCTGTCCCGGCTGCTGAATCTGACGGACGGTCTGCTGGGCCAGGGCCGCAAGGTGCTGGTGGGCGTGACGACCAACGAGGACCTGGAGCGGCTGCACCCCGCGGTCGTCAGGCCCGGCCGCTGCCTGGCCCGGATCGAGGTGGGTTCGCTGACCCGCGCCGAGTCGGTGTCCTGGCTGGGCACCGAGGAGGGCGTCGGGCGGGAGGGCACGACCCTCGCGGAGCTGTACGCGCTGCGGCGGGGCAGCGGCCCCGCATCCGTGCCGAAGCAGGACGCGGGGGCGGACGCGGGGCTGTACCTCTGAGACGCGGGCCGGACTGCCGAAGGCCTTCCCCGAGCCGGCTGACCCGCGGCTCCGGGGGCTGACGCGGCCTAACCCGGGTAGGCCGCGCGGACCGCGTCCTCGGCCAGTGCGAGCGCCTCGGCACGGGACAGGCCGAGGCGCCGGGCCTGACCGGCGTACTCCTGGGCGGCGGTCGCCGCCTTGCGCGCCGCGGCATCGCCCGCGGCCGCGACGAACGTGCCGTTGCGGCCCCGGGTCTCGATCACCCCGTCGGCCTCCAGCGCGCGGTAGGCCTTGGCGACGGTGTTCGCGGCCAGGCCCAGGTCCTCGGCGAGGCCGCGTACGGTCGGGAGCCGGTAGCCGACGGGCAGCGCCCCCGAGCGTGCCTGTTCGGAGAGCTGCGTGCGCAGTTGCTCGTACGGGGCGGTGGCGGAGTCCGGGTCAACGGCGATCGTCAGGGTCACGGGCCGATTCTCCCCCACCACCGGAAATTCGGAGGCGGGCGCCCCGCCCTCCCGCGTACCGTCCCCCGCATGACGGTGATCGTTCGTGAGGTCCGGCCCGCCGACGCGGAACCCCCGTACCGGGAACGACGCGGGGGACGGCCCCAGGCCGGCCGTCGACGCGCGCTTCGGCTATGACATCTGCGCAACGGAGGTACGTCATGTCCACCCCCTCGCCCGTCGGGTCCGGGGCCACTCTCACCGTCGCCCTGGTCAAGGCAGGCCGTACCAAGATCCGCTACCCGGCCGAGCCGGTCCGTGACGACGGCACCCGCATCACCGTCCGGGCCCCGTGGGCGGCCCCCGGCGTCCGGGACTTCGGATTCGTGCGGTTCGAGCCGGGCGATGTCTTCACGGAGCACTACTGGCGCGACAGGTGGTTCGCGGTGAAGGAGGTCCGCACCGGTGGTGGGGTGCTGAAGGGCTGGTACTGCGACGTCACCCGGCCCGCAGTCCTGCGCGGCGACGAACTCCTGGTCGAGGACCTCGACCTCGACCTCTGGGTGTCGGCGGACGGCTCGTCCGTCCTGCGGCTGGACGAGGACGAGTTCGCGGAGAGCGGCCTCGCCGACCGGGACCCCGTAGCGGCTCGGGCCGCCGTGCGGGCACTGGACGAGCTCGAACACCTGGCCCGGACCGAGGGGTTGGCGGGACTGGTCGGCGAGCGGCCCTAAGGGGTCCGCGGCGTCCCGCCGTCCGACGGGCGGGCCGGGCGCGGTCTCGCGGACCCGGCCCCGGCGGCCCCGCCGGACACCTGAGGAGCGATCAGCTCCACCTCGAACCCGGCCGTGTTCTCCAGGTACGCCGCGTAGTGCCCGCTGCCGCCGGCGTACGGATGGCGGTCCGGGAAGAGCAGCCGCCAGCCCCGGCCGGGGGCGACTGCCACCAGCGCGTCGAGGGCGGGCCGGTCCCGCACGTGGAACGCCAGGTGGTTGAGCCCGGGCCGCAGCCGCTCGTGCGTGCGCGCCGTCAGGTCCGGAGACTGTTCGACCACCACATAGGTGTCACCGCGCCGCCAGCTGCGGCCGTGCGTCCAGCGCTGGTACGGGACGTGGCCCAGCTCGCGGAGCAGCCAGTCCCACTCCGCCTCGGCCCGTGCCAGGTCGGGTGTCCACAGCTCGATGTGGTGCAAGCGGCCGGTGGGGGCCACGGCCACCGGGACCGGGACGGCCCGCCGGTCCCCGTCGGGGGCGTACCCGACGGTGTCACCGTCCTCGTGCCAGTGGATCAGGAAGCGCTCCTCGGCGCGGTAGCCGTCGAGTCCCGCGCGGCAGTAGGCGACCATGTCGTCGGGCAGGGCCTCCAGCGGGAACCAGCCGAGCTCGGAGCACTTCTCCGGTTCGGTGTTGCGGGGCGGGCGGTCGGGGTCGTACTCCGCCTCGAAGAACCAGCCCATCCTGGGGTTGCCGCCGGGCCCCCGGTGCTGCATCACCAGGGCGACGCGGAGCTCGTCCGGATCGAGGACCACGCCGATCTCCTCGGCCGCCTCCCTGATCATCGCCTCCCGGACGTCCTCCCCGTCCTCGGCGTGGCCGGAGGGTGCGTGGAGCAGCCCGTCCGCGTATCCGGTGCCGGCCCGCCGGGCCAGCAGCACGTCGGGACCCCGGCGGAGGATCAGGTGGACGTCGACGACCTCCCTGTGCCGGCGCACCGGCTCGGCGCGGACGACCAGGGCGTAGCGTTCGTCGTCGACCTCCTTGCCCCAGAGCCGGGCGTCGCCGGAGAGCGGCTCGTGGTGGACGCGCTCCGTGTGGGGGGCGAGCAGGGCGGTGAGGCGGGCCGCGGAGAGTCCCACGCCGCCCCACACCCCCTCGATCAGCACCAGCCGCCCGCCGGGCCGCAGCAGGGCGAACCAGTGGCGCAGCACGGCCGCGGGGTCGGGCAGCAGCCAGACCACGTGCCGGGCGAGGATCACGTCGAACCGCTGTCCGCCGACGGGCGGCCGGCCGGCGTCGCCCACGAGGACCTCGGTGCCGGTCCCGGCGAGTTTTGCGCGCGCCTGCTCGGCCATGCGCGGGGACCGGTCGACGGCGGTGACGCGGTGTCCCTGGGTCGCGGCAAGCAGCGCGAGGCTGCCCGTGCCGCACCCGAGGTCGAGGACCTCGGAGCGGACGGTGGGCAGCCAGGTCTCCATCCGCTGCGCCCAGGCGCTGCGGACCACCGGGTCGAGCAGCCCGTGGTCGGGCTCCTCGTCGAAGGAGTCGGCGGCGGCGTCCCAGTCGATCGTGGTCATGGGGTGATCCTGTCAGCCGCCACCGACGACGCGTCAGGCCCGGAGGCGGGTGATCAGCTTCTTGACCAGCGGCCAGGCGAGGATGAGCACGACGATCGCGTACACCGTCACGGAGAACGGCGTGTTGACCAGGCCGCTCACGCTGCCGTCACTGATCTGCAGGGCGCGCCGCAGCTGCTGTTCGGCGGCCGGGCCGAGGATGACGCCGATCACCGCGGGGAGCACCGGCAGCCCGTACCTGCGCATCCCGAATCCGATCAGCCCGATCACCAGCAGGATCACCAGGTCGAAGGCCTCCCCGCCGACCGCGTACGCACCGACGGCGGCGAAGAACAGGATGCCCGCGTAGAGGTAGGGGCGCGGGATCCGCAGCAGCTTCGCCCACAGCGGTGCCAGCGGCAGGTTGAGGGCGAGCAGCAGCACCATGCCGACGAAGAGTGAGGCGATCAGGCCCCACACCAACTCCGGTTCGCGTTCGAACAGGAGCGGGCCCGGCTGGATTCCGTACTGCTGGAAGGCGGCCAGCATCACGGCTGCGACGGCCGTGGTGGGCAGGCCGAGGGTGAGCATGGAGACCAGGGTCCCGGCGGCGGAGGCGGAGGCCGCCGACTCCGGTCCCGCGACGCCTTCGATGGCGCCCTTGCCGAACTGGTCACGGTGCTTGGAGAGCCGCTTCTCGGTGACGTACGAGAGGAAGGTGGGGATCTCCGCGCCGCCCGCCGGTATCGCGCCGAAGGGGAAGCCGATGAGGGGCCCGCGCAGCCAGGACTTCCAGGTGCGCCGGACGTCGTCCCTGCCGAGCCAGGGGCGGCCGACGGGGATCGGCTCTCCGGTGGAGCGGCGCAGATGTGCGGCGACCCAGAGGGCCTCGCCGATGGCGAAGAGCCCGACCGCGACGATCACCACGTCGACACCGTCGGCCAGTTGGAGCGAACCGAAGGTCAGCCGCTGCTGGCCGGTCATCTGGTCCAGCCCGACGAGCCCGATGGTGAGGCCGATGAGCAGGGATGCGAGGCCGCGGATCCGGGAGGAGCCGAGGACGGAGGTCACGGCGATGAAGGCCAGCACCATGATGGCGAAGTAGTCCGGCGCCCCGATGTCGACGGCGAGGGAGGCGACGGTCGGGGCGAGGATGACGAGCAGGATCGTGCCGATCATGCCGCCGGTGAAGTGCCCGATGGCAGCGGCGGCGAGCGCCTGTGCGCCGCGCCCGGCCTTCGCCATGGGGTTGCCTTCGATCGCGGCGACGACGGCCGCACTCTCCCCGGGTGTGTTGAGGAGGATCGAGGTGGTGGAGCCGCCGAACATGGCGCCGTAGTAGATCCCGGCGAACATGATGAAGGCGCCGGTCGGTTCGAGCCCGTACGTCACCGGCAGCAACAGGGCGACGGCCATGGCTGGTCCGATGCCGGGGAGTACGCCGATCGCCGTGCCGAGCAGGACGCCGAGCGCGGCCCAGAGCAGGTTGACCGGCGTGAGCGCCGTGCCGAAGCCGTCGATGAGGGAGTTGAGGGAATCCATCGGTCAGAGCACCCCCATCAGCGGGCCGCCCGGAAGGGGGACGCCGAGCAGGTTGTCGAAGACGAAGTAGGTCACCAGGGAGAGCCCGGCGGCGATGAGGGGGTCGCGGTCGTGGTGGCGGCTGCCGAGCGCGTAGGCGGAGCCCCAGAAGAGGAGGGCGCCCGAGATGGGGAAGCCGAGCGGCCCGATGAGGACGGCGAAGGCGAGGAAGACCCCGGTGAGCAGGGCGACGGTCCGCCGGTCGGCGGGTTCGCCGAGGTCGACGTCCTCGCCGCCCTCCGCCTCTCCCCGGCCGCCGCGCAGGACGTCGACGGCGAGGAGGAGGGCCACGACGAGCAGGCCGGCCCCCACCACGACGGGGACGGTCCTGGGGCCGACGGGCCCGCGCTGGGTGAGGTCCACGCTCATCGTGAGGGCGTCGGTCAGGACGAGGACGCCCAGCACGAGCAGCAGGAAGCAGACGCCGAGTTCGGAGTGCTCGCGCAACCAGGAGCGCGCGGTGGTGGGCCGGGGTGGTGGTGTCGTTCCGTTCGTCACAGTCCCAGCTCCTTCAGGACGGTGGCGACGCGGCGGTCCTGGCCGTCCAGGAACTCCCCGAAGGCGTCGCCGGGGAGGAAGGCGTCGTCCCAGCCGTTCTTCTCCATGGAGTCGCGCCACTCCTTCGAGCCGTGCAGCTTCGTCACCAGTCCGACGAGTTTGTCGCGTTCGGCGTCGGAGAGGCCGGGCGGTGCGACGATTCCGCGCCAGTTGGTGAAGTCGGTGTCGAGACCGGCCTCGCGGAGGGTGGGCGCGTCGAGGCCCGGGACCCGCTTCGGGCCGGTGACGGCGAGCAGTCGCAGCTCGCCTGCCTCGATCTGGTCGAGGTACTCGCCGACCCCGGAGACGCCGAAGCCGACCTTGTCACCCAGGATCGAGGCGAGCAGTTCCCCGCCGCCGTCGAAGGGGATGTAGTTGACCTCCTTGGGCGCGATCCCGGCGGCCTTCGCCATCAGCATGGGTGCCAGGTGGTCGGGGCCACCGGGTGAGGAACCGCCGCCGACGGGGATCTTCCCGGGGTCCTTCTTCCAGGCGGTGAGCAGCTGGTCGATCGTCCGGTACGGGGAGTCCTTGGAGACGACGACGATGTCCTGCTCCTCGGTGAGCCGGGCGATCGGGGTGGTGTCGGCGAGGGACTTGGGCGACTTGTTGGTGTGGACCGCGCCCACGACCCCGAGACCCATGGACATGGCGAGCTTGCCGTTTCCGTGCTCGCCGACCAGCCGGGTCACCCCGACGGTGCCACCGGCGCCGGGGAGGTTGAACACCTCGATGCCGTGGGTGAGACCGGCGTCCTCGGCGTTCTTCGCGGCGGTACGGGCGGTGATGTCGTAACCGCCGCCGGGTGAGTTGGGGACCATGAAGCGCAGTCCGGGTATCTGCGTGCCGGTGTCGGAGCCGCTGCCGGTGGAGAGCAGTGGTGGTCCCAGGACCACCAGCAGCGCCGCCCCGAACAGGGCGAGTGGAGTGCGCGATCGCACCTGGTGCCGCCTTTCGAGCCGAGCGTGGACATGTGTGAGGTGGCCCACATGTTGCCTGCGCGTTGACCAGCTGTCGCCGTTCCGGAACCAACGGACGTTGTGGTCGTTGTGGTCGCGACCTACCGTGTCGGGCGTGACGACAGTGCTGGTGGTGGACGACGACTTCATGGTCGCGAAGCTGCACAGCCGCTATGTGTCCGCGATGGACGGGTTCACGGTCGTCGGCGTGGCCCACAGCGGCGCCGAAGCGCTGCGCGCGGCTCGCCGGCTGCGCCCCGACCTCGTACTCCTCGACATCTATCTGCCCGACATGGACGGCATCGATGTACTGCGGGAGCTGCGCGCCGCGGAGGGGCGGGACGGGGGGACGCACAGTGCGGACGCCCTCTTCATCACTGCCGCCCGGGACGCCGGGGTGGTCAGGGCCGCCCTGCGGGCAGGCGCCCTGCACTACCTGATCAAGCCGTTCCACCGCGCGGCACTGCAGGAGCAGCTCCTCCATGTCGCCTCGCTGCGCCATCGTCTGGACGCGCTCGACGAGGCCAGGCAGGAGGCACGCCAGGAGGACGTGGACCGCATCTTCGGCACCCGCCCCCCGGGCTCCCGCGAGCTGCCCAAGGGCCTGGCGGCCCACACCGCGGACCTGGTGGAACGGGTCCTGCGCGAGCATCCGGACGGCCTGTCGGCCTCGGAGTGCGCGGAGGCGGGCACCCTGTCCCGGGTCAGCGCGCGCCGCTACCTGGAGTACTTCGCGGTGACCGGCCGGGCCGAGGTGTCGTTGCGCTACGGCGGAACGGGCCGGCCGGAGCGCCGCTACCGCGCGGTGTCCTGAGCCGCTCCCGCCGCGCAGCCGTCCTGTTCACGTACGGCTCGGCCCCCGGCCGTACGTGAGGCCCCACCGGGTGAGGCCCCGCCGGGGGCAGGGGGCGGCCGGGGCCCGCCCGCGAACCACGGCTCCCCTCCCGGCGTCACGGCTCGGAAGAGGCCCACGGCCGTCCGATCCCGATGGCTCTCTTAGCGCTCCCTTAAGTCCACCATAACGATCGCCACCTGCGGCTTTCCACGGCTGAACACGCCCTCGACGGCGGCTAGTTTGCTGATCACCGACACGGGGTCCGTCCCGCCGGTGCCGCATCCGTACGGGGGGCCGCACCGCCGTGCGGACCCTGTGCCGCGCCCTCGCAGACGCGTCCGCCGAAGGAGACCCACCACCATGGCCGTCATCACGACCGCTCGCCGCAGCCTCGCCGGAATCGTCACGCTCGGCGTCGCGCCACTCGCGCTGACGGGGCTGTCCGCCTCGCCGGCCGCCGCGCACGGTTCGCCGACCGACCCGGTGAGCCGGGTCTCGGCCTGTTTCGCGGAGGGTCCGGAGAACCCGAAGTCCGCCGCGTGCCGGGCGGCGGTCGCGGCGGGCGGGACGCAGGCGCTGTACGACTGGAACGGCGTGAACATCGCCGGCGCGGCCGGGAAACACCGTGAGCTGATCCCGGACGGCGAACTGTGCAGCGCGGGCAACGACAAGTTCAAGGGGCTCGACCTGCCGCGCTCCGACTGGCCGTCCACCGCGATGGAGGCCGGCAGCCACACGTTCCGCTTCCGTGCGACCGCCCCGCACAAGGGGACGTTCGAGCTGTACCTGACTGACGCCGGCTACGACCCGTCACAGCCCCTGAAGTGGTCGGACCTCCAGGAGAAGCCGTTCGCCGCGGCCACCGACCCGGCGCTGGAGAACGGTTCGTACGTCTTCGAGGGGACCGTGCCGCAGGCGTCGGGGCGGCAGCTGATCTACACGATCTGGCAGCGGTCGGACTCCTCCGAGGCCTTCTACGCCTGCTCCGACGTGGTCTTCGGCGGCGGAGGGACGGGCGGCGGTCCGGTCGCGGCGGTCCCGGCACCGACCGCGTCCGCCCCGTCGGAGCAGGACATCGACCAGGGCGCCGGCAAGTCGTCCGTCGAGCACGCCGGACACGGGGACGACGACGCCTCGACCGGCGCGAAGGTCACGGAGGCGGCCCCCGCCGACGGGACCGGTCCGGTGGACGAGGCGGACGGTGCGGCCCCGGTGGACGGTGGCAACGCTCCCGAGGCGAAGAACGCCGCCGCGTCCGTCGAGGCCCCCGCGGGTGAGGAGAGCCTCGCCGAGACCGGCGGTGACGGCTCCACCCCGTACCTCGCGGCCGGCGGAGCGGCGGCGCTGGCCATCGGCGCGAGCGCCCTGTTCGCCTCGGTCCGCCGCCGTGCGGCCGGTGGCGCGCCCCGCGGCTGATCGGGCGGCTGCCGGGCCCCTGTGGCGAGGCCCGGCGGCCCGGGCCGGCCGGGGACGGCCGGCCCGTCTCAGGCGATGACCGAGGCGCAGGTCGTCGGGGTGGCGTGCGCCGGGTCGAGTGCGTTCTCGACCTCGTGGTAGGCGATCCGGTCGATGGTCCCGATGGCGACGTGTTCGGAGAGGTCGAGCGGACACAGGTCCTGGAGCAGGACGTTGCGTACGTTCGGCCCGTCGAGGTACTGCGTGCGGTACGGGGTCACGACTTCGTCGTAACGGGTGGCTATGACGGTGTAGCGGACGCCCGGCACGGTGTCGGGGCCCGCGTTGAGCTTGGTCATGAACGCGGAGCCGGCGACCTGGTCGGCGAGCCCCGGGGTGTGCTCGGTGAGCAGGTCCCCCGCGCCGGGGAAGTACGGCAGCAGCCCGGTCAGCCCGAGGAGTGTGGTGCCGTGGTTGTCGGGGGCCACCCCCACGAGGGAGTTCACCTTCGCGGCGCCGCCGAGGAACTTGAGGTAGTAGTTGGGCATCATGCCGCCCTGGGAGTGGCCGACGAGGTCGGCCTTCGGGGCGCCGGTGACGCCGAGGACCTTGTCGACGAACGCGCCGAGTTGTCCGGCCGACCTGTCGATCGGGCCGAGGCCGTTGAACAGCGGCACCCCGGGGAGCTGCCCGTAGTCGAGCGAGAAGACGCAGTAGCCCCGGTTGACGAGGTAGGGCGCGAGGACCAGCCAGTTGTCGATCGAGTTCCCGAAGGTTCCGTGGACCAGGACGACGGGGCGGGGGTGGGCTGCGGAGGGTTTGCAGGAGTAGTCGTTCCAGCCGCGGGAGGTGGCGGCGGCTTCCGCGGAGGCGGTGGGGGTGGCTGCGGTCGCGGTCGCCGTGGGGGTGGCGATGGCGGCGACCGCGAGGAGCAGTGCGGCGAGGGTTCGGCGTGCGCGTGGGGTACGCGGGACTCGGATCCAGGGCAGCATCGGGTGATCTCCTTGCGGCTCAAGGGAGTTGCGATGTCTGTGCGCCCTGCGGTCCGGACCACAGGTGGAACAGGGTGAATGTGCGTGGCGTTTCTATGTGCTCATGTCAAATTACGCTCGGGTAAGGTGGCGCGGGAAGTTACGCGCGGGTAAAAAATCAGCGGGCAGGAAGCCCGCACCGGCCGGCGGGGAATCAGGCGGCCAGTCGCCCCGGCTTCACCGCCTGCGGACCGAACCTCGCCCGCAGCTCGTCGGCGACCGCCTCGATGCGCCGTGCCCGCTCGTCCACCGGGTCGAAGGTGAGCTGATGGGAGGCCCGTTCCGCGTCCGTGAGCCCCTCCGCCCGCAGCGCGAGACCCCGGACGCGCGCCCGCTGCAGCCCGAACGAGTCCTGGATCCGGTACGCGAGCGCGGTGAGGTCGGCCGAGTGGGCGGTGGGCTCACGGAGCGTACGGCTCCGGGTCAGCGTCGAGTAACCGGTCCGGTCGGCGTACCGCACGGAGACCGCGAGCGAGCGGCACACCTGGCCGTCGCCGCGCAGCCTGGCACCCAGCTCCTCGGTGAGCGAGAGCAGCGCCCGGCGGTGCTGCTCCGGGTCCAGTTCGTCGCGCGGGAAGGACCGTTCGGCCGCGATCGACCTGGCGGCCGCGTTCGGCACGACCCGCGTACGGTCGATGCCGTTCGCCCGCTCCCACAGCTCGCGCCCGGTCCGCACCCCGGCGATCCGCTGCAGGGTGGCGAGCGGCGCGGCGGCGATCCGGCCGATGGAGTCGAGACCGTATCCGCACAGGGTGCGTGCGGTCGCGGCCCCGACGCCGTCCAGCGCGGCGGCGGGCCTGTGCTCGAGGAAGCCGGCGACCTCCCGGGCGGGCACCACGAAGGTCGTCCCGGGCGCCGCCTGCCGCGCCGCCATCCTGGCCAGCATGGGATTCGGGGCCGCCCCGATCGCACAGTCCACACCGTGCAGGGCGAGCGCGCGGACCCTGATCACCGAGGCCAGCCCCGCCGGGGCCTGCCCGAAGTAGCGCAGGGAGCCACCGACGTCGGCGAGTGCCCCGTCGGGGGGCGCCGCCTCGACGACAGGGGTGAACGCGCCGAGGAGGGCGAGCAGCCCCTCGTAACCGGCGCTGTCCGGCAGCCCTCCGCCGATCCGGCGGAAGCGCAGGCACAGGACAGTCGGCTGCTCACCCATGTCCGTCAGCTGCTCGCCCACATCCGCCGACTGCTCACCCATGACCGGCGACTGCTCACTCATGGCTGTCAGCTGCTGCTCACGGACGGCTTTCGGTCGCTCGCTCATCCCGCACTCCCCGGGCTCTGGTGCCACAACTTCCTTCCGGTGGGCGCCCCTTCACCGGCCGGCTGGAGATCGGCCCACGGGTTCATCTCGTAGCCCGTGGACAGGCGGATCCGGCGTCCGGGCGCTCCTTCCGCCTCCGCCTCCTCCTCGGCAGCGGGCACCTCGGCCAGCCGTGCGGCGACCGCGTCGAGTCCGCCGCTGCGCCGCAGCTCGGCCAGCTCCGCCAGATTCCAGGCCGCCGACCCCACCACGCTCATGCTGCGCGCACCGCGCCGCTGGACCACACCGCGCACCAGCAGCAGCCAGGAGTGGAAGACGGTGTGCGCGCAGGAGGCGTGGCTGTCCTCGAAGAAGGCCAGGTCCACCAGGCCCGTCCCGTCGTCCAGGGTGGTGAAGACGACCCGGCGGCCGGAGCGGATCGGTGGGGTCTGGGTGGCCACCTTGGCGCCCGCGACCAGCACGGTCTCGCCGTGCCGGGCCTCGCGCAGCCGCTTGGCGGAGAGCGCCCCGAGCTCCTCCAGGAAGGCGTGGTGGTCACCCATCAGGTGGCGTGACACATCCATGCTGAGGACGCCGAGCTCGGCGCTGAGGCGTTCGGCGTCGTTGAGGTCGGGCAGACCTATGGTGCCGGTCCGGTGCCCGTCGCCGAGCGGGAGCTGGGCTCCCCCGGCTCCGGACCCCCGCTGGGCGCGGTGGAGTTCGGACAGGTGCAGCAGCAGATCCCGGCGGTTGGCACCGAAGGCGTCCAGCGCGCCGACCTGCGCCAGCCGTTCGGCTGCCGGCTTTCCGGGCCTGGCCCGCTGCCAGAAGTCGAGCAGGGAGGCGTAGGGCTGTCCGGCCTCGATCCGGGCGACCTCGGCCTCACTGATGCCGTGGACGTCCGAGAGCGCGAGCCGCAGACCCCAGGTGTCCTCACCCCCCTTACCAGACACCAGTTCGATTCGATGGACCGCCGTGGACCTGTTCACGTCCAGCGGCAGCACCGGGACCCCGCGCCGCCGCGCGTCCGCCAGCAGCAGCCGCTTCGGGTACATCCCGGGGTCGTGCGTGAGCAGCCCGGCGTAGAAGGCCGCCGGGTGGTGCGCCTTGAGCCATGCGGACTGGTACGTCGGTACGGCGAAGGCGACCGCGTGCGCCTTGCAGAAGCCGTAGCTGCCGAACGCCTCGATGATCTCCCAGGCCCGGGCGATCACCTCCGCGTCGTACTTCCGCTCCGCCGCCCGGGCCGCGAACCAGGTCCTGATCCGGTCCTGCGACTCGGGGTCGGAGAGACCGCGCCGCACCCGGTCGGCCTCACCCCGGCCGCAGCCGGTCATGATGTCCACCATCTCGATGATCTGCTCGTGGAAGACGACGACGCCGTAGGTGCCGCGCAGCGCCTCCTCGAGGTCGGGATGGGGGTAGCGGACGGGCGCCCGGCCGTGCCTGGCCTCGATGAACGGCCGCACCATGTCGGCGGCGACGGGGCCGGGGCGGAACAGCGAGATGTCGACCACCAGGTCGTGGAAGGTGGAGGGCTGGAGCCTGCCGACCAGATCACGCTGGCCGGGCGACTCGATCTGGAAGCAGCCCAACGTCTCGGTACTGCTGATCAGCCGGTACGTCTCGGGGTCACCGGGCGGCACCGCGTCCAGGTCGACCACCTCGCCCGACGCCCGCTTCACCTCGGTGACCGCGTGCGCCATCGCCGACTGCATCCGTACGCCGAGCACGTCGAGCTTGAGCAGCCCCAGGTGCTCCACGTCGTCCTTGTCGAACTGCGCCATCGGGAAACCCTCGCCGCTGGTGGGCACGACCGGCGTGCGGCGCAGCAGCGAGTCGTCCGAGAGCAGCACTCCGCACGGGTGCATGGCGATGCCGCGCGGCAGTGCGTCCAGCGCTTCGACCAGCTCCCAGAGCCGGCCGTACTTCTCCTTCTGCCCGGCCACGGCGCGCAACTCGGGCAGCTCCTCCATCGCGGCGCGGGCGTCCCTGGCCCGGATGTGCGGGAAGGCCTTGGCGAGCCGGTCGGTCTCGGCCGGGTCCATGGACAGTGCGGCCCCGACGTCCCGGATGGCGTGGCGCACCCGGTAGGTCTCGGGCATGGAGACGGTCGCGACCCGTTCGGCGCCGAAGCGTCCGATGATCGCGCGGTAGACGTCCAGGCGGCGGGCCGACTCGACGTCGATGTCGATGTCGGGCAGCACGAAGCGCCGCTCGGACAGGAAGCGCTCCATGAGCAGTCCGTGTTCGACCGGGTCGGCGTGGGCGATTCCGAGCAGGTGGTTGACCAGGGATCCGGCCCCGGAGCCGCGCGCGGCGACCCGTATGCCCATCCCCTTCACGTCGTCGACGACCTGAGCCACCGTCAGGAAGTAGGAGGCGAAGCCGTGGTGGGCGATGATGTCCAGCTCGTGGTGCATCCGCTCCCAGTAGTCGCGCCTGCGGTCGAGCCCGCGCAGCACCATGCCCGCGGCGGCCCGGGAGGCCAGCACCCGCTGGGCGGTGCGCCGCTCCGCGCCGACGAGGTGCGGTTCGGGGAAGTGGACGGTGCCGAGGCCGAGGTCGTCCGCGGGGTCGACGAAGCAGGCGTCGGCGGTGTGCCGGGTCTCCGCGAGCAGCCGCTCCCCCGCGCCCGGCCCGAGCCCGGCGGCGGAGGTGACGCGCTCGGCGGTCTCCCGCATCGCACGGGCGTCCTTGAGCCAGCGCTCCCCGCTGTCGAGGGGGGAGCGGCGCGGGTCGACGGGGACGAGCCTGCGGGCCGAGTCGAGGACGTCGGCGACGGGCCCCTGCCCCGGATCGGCGTACCGGACGGCGTTGGTCAGGACGGCCCGCACCCCGTGCTCGGCGGCGAAGCCGACGGTACGGGCGGCGAGCCGCAGCGATCCCGGCCCGGTGCCCTCGCGGCCGTGGTGGACCGCTTCGAGGCGCAGGGCGTCACCGTAGACCTCCCGCCAGGGGGCGAGGAGCGCGGCCGCCCGGTCGGGCCGGCCGGCGGTCAGCGCGGCCCCGACCTCGGAGGCGGGACCGAGCAGCACGGTGAGCCCTTCGGCGGGCAGGGCGGAGCGGTCGAGCAGAGGTTGCCCGGAATCCGCCGTCCGGGCGTGGGCGGCGGTGACCAGGCGGCACAGCTCGGCCCAGCCGCGTGCGCCGTCCCTGGCGAGGAAGGTGGCCCGGGGGGCCGATTCGTCGACGAAGGCACCGCCGCGCACCGGGGTGCGCGGCCGGTGGGTGCGCCCGCCGCCCGTCCCCGCGGGAGGCGCCACCGCGAGCTCCACCCCGAAGAGCGGCCTGATGCCGGCTTTCCCACAGGCCCTGGCGAAGCGGACGGTGCCCGCGAGGCTGTCGCGATCGGTCAGCGCGAGGGCGTCCATCCCCCGCTCGGCGGCACGCTCGGCCAGCCGCTCCGGGTGCGAGGCCCCGTACCGCAGGGAGAACCCCGAAACGGTGTGCAGATGCGTGAAGCCTGACATCCGCGCCTCCTGGACCGATCCGTACTCACCACCCCTCGCTCTCCACCATAGACCAAGTTTCGAACGTTCGTACGATAACCGAGGGCGCGCCACTCGTCCGCCATTCGGCCCGGCCCCACCTGCGCGGACGGCGAGCTCCCCGGACTGTGGGGGCATGACTTTCGCTGACGAGGTGAAGAACGCCGTCACCGCACGGGCCGCGCTGCTCGTCATCGGCGTGCTGGCTCTACAGCTGCTGTTCATCGCCTCCTACGTCGGCGCGCTGCACAGGCCCGACCCGACGGACGTCCCCTTCGGGGTCGTCGCCCCGCAGCAGGTGTCCGGGCAGCTCGTCACCCGGCTGGGCGACCTCCCCGGCGGCCCGCTCGATCCGCGCCCGGTCACCGACACGGCCGAGGCCCGCAGGCAGATCGAGAACCGGGACATCGACGGCGCCCTGATCGTCAGCCCCACCGGCGCCAAGGACACGGTGCTCGTCGCCTCCGGCGGCGGCACGGTCCTGGCCACCTCCCTGGTCAGGATCGTCACGGAGGTGGAGGCGGGCCGGCAGCGCACGGTGCGGGCCGTGGACGTGGCCCCGGCCTCGCCGGACGACTTCGACGGGCTCTCGTCGTTCTACCTGGTCGTGGGCTGGTGCGTGGGCGGCTACCTCTGCGCCTCGATCCTGGCGATCAGCGCGGGCACCAAACCCGCCAACCGGCAGCGCGCGATGATCCGTACCGGGGTCATGGCGCTGTACTCGATCGCGGGCGGGATCGGCGGCGCGGTCATCATCGGGCCGATCCTCGGCGCACTGCCGGGCAGCGTGTGGGGACTGGCCGGGCTGGGCGCCCTGGTCGTCTTCGCGGTCGGCATGATCACACTCGCCCTGGAGGCGCTCACCGGCATCGTCGGCATCGGTCTCGCCGTCCTGCTGATCGTGATCGCCGGCAATCCGAGCGCGGGGGGCGCCTTCCCGCTGCCGATGCTGCCGGACTTCTGGCGCGCGATCGGCCCCGCCCTCCCGCCCGGTGCGGGAACCTGGGTGGCGCGCTCGATCGCGTACTTCCACGGCAACGCGGTCACCGGCCCCTTGCTGGTGCTCTCCGCGTGGGCGGTCGCCGGCACGGCTCTGACACTGCTCCTGTCGATGCGCCACCGGAAGCCGGACGGAGCCCGCGAAGCCGCGGCCGGGGGCGGGTCCGGCGTCACCTGAGGGCCGGGCGCGAGGGGCAGCACGGCCCACGGGGACGCCGCCGCCCCACCGGTGTCAGCCGCAGATCCGGTGGAATCGCGCACCCAGCACGTCCGCAGATCCGGTGGGGTTACGCACCCAGCACGTCCGCAGAACCGGTGGAATTACGCACCAGCGCGTCGACCGGCACCGCTTGCCGCCTCATGACCTCCTCATCCTTCACACACCGGACACGCCGGACCGGCGGACTTCGCTGTGCATGACTCACGAAAAGGCCATAAACAGCGCGTGCGCGCCCACGTGGGGTTGGTTACAGGTGCTACGCCTCCGGAGTTCAGGACGTGGGCCACTCGATAGAGTGATCGCTTCTGCAACCGGTGAAACCAGCAAGGGGGACCCATGTCGTTCGAGCAAGAGTGGGCGCAGCGTAAGGACGAGGTGGCCGAGCGCCACTCGACGCAGATGCGGCTGAACCAGCTCCCGGGCGACCAAGGGCCCACGGGACAGCCGCCCTTGCTGGGCAGCAGCCAGTCGCCGGACCTGGCGACCGCGCCCGCCAAGAAGAAGAAGGCGGCGAACAGCATCGAGAAGAACATCGAGCCCGGCACCAGGACCGCCGCCAACGCCGCCGATGAAGGCGTACGCGGCGCCATCACCGAGTTCAAGGGCTGGGAAACGGCCTCCGGACTCAAGAAGGCCCACGAGCAATGGGACACGCAGGTCAAGCGGCTGATGGGGCGCCTGAGCCGGGAGAAGTCGGCTCTGCGCAACACGGCGATCATGTTCAGCAACAACGACCTGGAGACCGAGGCCGGATTCGCCCCGGTGAAGTCCAAGGTGTCGGGTATCTAGGGGGAGCCGGTGCCGACGTACGAAGAGATCACGCAGATAAAGCTGTCCGCGCTCACCACGGCGGCGGACGGCTGGAAGACGATGGCGGGCAAGTTCAAGACGCTCGAGGACCTGTACGAGGACGACGTCCAGAGCATCTCCAAGGGGCAGCTCTGGACGGGTGAGAGCGCCTCCGTCTCCTCCACGAACTTCGCCCTGACGCGCAGTGAGTACGACGCCGCGCAGAAAGAGGCGAAAGCCATGGAGTCGCTGCTCCGCGATGCCCATGGCCAGCTCACCGAGCTGATCGGCCGGGTCAAGTCCGCTGTGGCGGAGGCCGAGAAGGCGGGGATGAAGGTCTCGGCCCAGGGCGTCGCGAACTATGACTTCAGCAAGGTCGACGCGAAGACGAAGTACAGCATCCAGCACGACCCGGACCTTCCGAACGTGGAGCACTCCTACACCCAGAAGATCGCCGACGCGGTCAAGGTCGTGACCGAATACGACCACGACATCAAGGTGGCCCTGCTGCAGGCGTCGGGGGCCGACAAGTCGGGGCTCTTCGGATTCAACGCGAAGCCGATCAACGATGTCGAGGCCGTCGAGGCGCTCAACCTCACGGAGAAGGTCCGTTCCGGTAAGGCTTCCGAGAAGGAGCTGCAGCACTACCGGGACATCATGAAGCAGAACTCCGAGGACAAGCACTTCGGCGAGGCCTATATCGACGGCCTCGGCGCGAAAGGCACCTTGGACCTGGCCGACAAGATGGAGCTGGCGGCCAACGAACGAGGCGTGTCGAAGGAAGACAAGAAGCTCTACGACTCGATCAACACCAGCCTGGCCAACACCGTGGCCTCGGGCACGAAGGATCCGACCAGCTACGCGTACAAGCCCTTCGTCGAGGGGCTCAAGGACGCCGGTACGGACAACATCGGTGACAACCTGCGGCCGGTGAACGGCTACCAGACCGCGGTCACCCTCATGCAGCACGGCAACGGGTACGGGAAGCAGTTCCTCAACGACGTCGCGAACGACATCATCGACGCCGAGAAGAAGAACCCGAACGTCTGGCTGCACCACGTCGACGCCAGCCGCCCCACCCTGGCGAACGACCCGCTGGACGGCATCCTCGGCATCATGGGCAAGGACCCGGGCGCGGCCACCTACTTCCTCGACCCGGAGGCCCCGGGCAACAAGAACGAGCACCTCAAGTACCTGCTGACGGACCGCAAGGAATGGCCCGACGAGTACTTCTCCGGACCCGGCGCGGTCATGGACGTCGAGGACACCGACAAGGCCACGGGACTGGGAGCGGCCATCCAGGCGGCCGCCACCGGGCACGAACCGGGAGAGAAGCTGGGCGAGGCGGGTCCGCACACCGAGGGCCAGGCCCGCGTCATGCACAACACCATCCGCTACCTGGACAGCGAGATGGGCGGGGACGAGTTCCCCGAGGACCTGAAGAACCTGCAGCAGCCGATGGCCAAGGCCATGGCGGACTATGTCTCCGACACCCACATCATCCTCGGCGGTCAGGAATCGGACTACGGCGGTGTCGACGGCAACGATTCCGTCCACGGGTCCGGCGACAAGGCACACATCGCCGTGGGCCAGGGGAGCCTCATCCGTGTCATGCGGGGCATCTCGGACGATGCGCCGTCCTATTCACTGCTGTACGAGGCGGAGCGGGCCTATTCGGCCGAGGTGCTTGCCGATGCGCCGGAGTTCCACGGCGACAGCACGCACGGAGCCAGTTCGGACTGGAACCACCGTAACCAGCAGATCGGCACGGCGATGGGTGCCATCAATGGAATCGGCGCCGATGTCTACAAGGACAAGGAGGATGACAGGGTCGAATGGGCGGAGGACACCGCCGAGTATTCAGCCATCGGGGCCAATGGGCTCATAGGCGAAATTCCGGTAGTGAGCACCGCGGGTGGTGCGTTGATCGATTCGCTCAAATACGACTGGACCAAGGATGTCGTCGAGGAAGCCGAGCAGCAGGGCAAGCAGGATTCCAGTGAAAACTACGGCAAGGGTATGGAGGGAACCAATCGCCTCATCGATGAATGGGGCGCAAAGAGGGGAATCACGGGTGATGGGCCGTTCAACGAGGCGAAGGATGACGCGAGTGCTGGTTACAGCATCGGAAGGGGCGCCGCTGCGGCGCACCTGCACTCCTGAGGGCCGGACCCCGGTCCGGACCAGGAGGCGCTTGGCTCTCACCGCTGTAGCCCTTCTCTGGCTCGCCACATCCGCGTGCACGACAGATGGCAAGGCGGCACCCGAGAAGGAGTTCTGTGACGTACCCACTTCCTCCGCCGAAGGAAAGCTGGTGCGCGATCAGCTGAAGGCACAGAATCTCAGGTCCACCGTCTTCGCGGAGACCTCGGACCTGGTCGAGGGCATGCAGGAACGACTGGAAGAGGACCTGAGCGAACCGACACTGCCTCAGGCCACCTGTTCGTACGCTCCGCGAGACACCGCCGGCACCAAGACACTGCGTATCGAGTTCTCATGGGTTCCGCGGAACGTCGAGGCGGGCCACGGGAACAAGCTTCCGGGCCCGCTCAGCCACTACAACGTGAACGGCGCCGTGGGGGAAGCCAACGACATCAGCTCCCACCTCAGGGTCGAGTGCGTGCTACCAGGCGCTGACAAGAAGACGTCGAAGCAGATACTGCTCCAGGGGGAAGCCTCCAACACCCTGCTCATGGGGACCGAAGTCCAGCAGAAGACGATCGACCAGCAGGTCACCTTCCTCTACCTCATGACCCGCAGAGCCACCGAGGCCCTCGGCTGCGAGAACGACCCGCTGGCGAAAGAGCCCGTCGTCAAGGCGTCGGCCGCGCCCGCCGTGTGACAGCAGGGAAGCCCGCCCGCACCTGGCGCCGGGGAGGGCGGGCTCCCGCTCGGCCCGCTCGCGCGGGCGAACCGGTATGGCGGGCCGCCGGCACCGCCACTCGATGAGTGCCCGGCCGTTCACCCCCGGTACTGTCTGCTCGTTCGAAAACGGTCCCTGACAGGGACCGCAGGCGGGAGGGGCGTCATGAGTGGCACGGAATCGGTCGACAGCGGGTGGAAGCTGAGCAGCGAAGAGGGCGGGAGACTCGCGGGCCGGTGGTGGCAGTGGGCCCTGGCCGCACCCGAGGGCCGCAGCCCGGTCGAGGACACGACGGGCGAGCACGCCGCCTGGAACCAGCCGGACGACCTCTGGTTCCTGGCCGGCACCTACGGCGGCCGGGTGGTACGCCGCTGCGCCGCCCCCTCGGACCGGCCGATCTTCTTCCCGGTGCTCAACATGCAGCACCCCAGGTCGTATGCGAGGGTGCCCCAGTCCCTGAAGGTGGCGGAGGCCACGGCCTCGCTCAACGGCATACCGCTGCCACTGCAGGAGTTCACCGCGCCGTTCAGGACGGGCCTGATCCAGCGTTACGCGTGGGGTATCTGGGGTGGCATGGCGCCGTTGCTCCCGGGCCAGTACGTACTGGAGATCAAGGCGAGGGCCCTGAACGGCTTCTGGGTCGACACCACGTACCACCTGGAGTCGAAGGCATAGCGGTTCGGGGGCGGCGGCCGGGCGGGGCGGACCCGTCCGGCCGCTCCGGCCTTCACCCCCGAGCCGGATCCCCGCTGATCACCGCCTGACGCATGACCGAATTTTCGGCGTCCAACTGACGAAGACCCCTAGGCATGGCAGGTACATGACGCCATTCTGGAGCGGCCTCGTGAGAGCCCCGCGAGGAGCACGGCCGTACAACCCCCACCCATTCCACGGAGGTTGCTCATGCGTCGCCGATTCACCGTTCCGTTCGCCGCAGTCGCCCTGTCGGTCCCGCTCGCCCTTCTGCCGGCCGTCTCCGCTTCGGCTGCCCCGTCGGACAAGCCGCAGGTCCTCAGCTCCTGGACGCAGACGAGCGTCTCCAGCTACAACGCCTGGAACGCCGCCCGCAACAACCAGGGCGCCTGGGCCGCGTACGGCTTCGACTGGTCGACGGACTACTGCAGCACCTCCCCCGACAACCCGTTCGGCTTCCCCTTCCAGACGGCCTGCGCCCGCCACGACTTCGGTTACCGCAACTACAAGGCCGCCGGCACGTTCTCCGCGAACAAGTCCCGGATCGACTCCGCGTTCTACTCGGACCTGAAACGTGTGTGCGCCGCCTACTCCGGCGCCAAGCTGACGTCGTGCAACAGCACGGCCTGGACGTACTACCACGCCGTGGACATCTTCGGCGTCGCCCCGGCCAAGGCGAGCTCCGCCGGACTGGCCCGAGCAGCCTGACAGCCACCTGCCCGCCGGGCCCGGGGTTCCATGCCGCCCTGGGCCTGCGGGCGGGCCGTGGACGATCACGCGGGAGGGCCGGCGGAGAACCGACTGCCGGTGAGAGCTGCCGGTGACGGCTGCCGGTCCTGCCCCCGTGAACGATGCCGCGAACCACACGTGGCTCGACGAGCGGTACGACGGTCTGCTCGCGACCTGCCGCCCCACCCGCACGCAGGGGCTCGCTCCCGGGGACGGCCCGTGGCCTCGCCGCGGGAGTGGCCTTCGAGATCCGCTGCCGGGCAGCGTGAGCCGTGGATGCCGACGGCACACCGGCCAGGTGTGTGAGTCCGCGCGGATCGGCCGGCCACGCCCGGATGCACACCTTGCACCGGGCGCACCCACACCTGACAAACGTCATCTCTTCCTGTGAGCAGGGTCGTTCGGAGGAAGGACGGATGGCCGGCGGGACGCGCGGAGGATGGGGGCGTCCGCCACAGACACCTGATGAGACGGGATCCACCCATGTGCAACACCCGACCGAGCCCTCGACCCCACCGCCGGAGAGCGCGTCTGGCCGCCGTGGCGTCGGCGGCCCTGTTGTCGCTCGTGGTCGGTGCGTTTCCGGTTGGGGCCGCCGCCCCGCTGCCGGCCGGGGCCACCGTGTCCGCCGCCTCGGCCACGACCGACCTCGACCGGAGGGCGCTGCGGGCCTCCCTCGATGCGTTCCACCAGGCGGGGATGTACGGGGCGTATTCATCGGTCAGGGACGGCTCCGAGCAGTGGCGCGGAGCGGCAGGCGTTGCCGACATGAGCACCGGACGGCCGATGCGCCCGGACTACGAACACCGGATAGGGAGTATCACCAAGACCTTCACGTCGGTGGCCGTCCTGCAGCAGGTGGCCGACGGCCGCATCGACCTGGACGCCCCGATCGGCGACTACCTCCCGGAGCTGGTACCGGGCGAGCGGGGCCGGGAGGTGACGGTGCGGATGCTGCTCAACCACACGAGCGGCATCGCGGACTACATACTGCCGGCCTTCCCCGAGCTGGTGACGGACCCGGGACAGGCCCTGGACGCGGGCCGGTTCCGCAGGCGGGCCCCCGAGGAGCTGGTCCGCCTCGGCCTGGCCGCCGAGCCGCCGGCGCCGCGTGGCACGCACTCGTACGCGAACACCAACTACGTCCTCGCCGGGCTGCTGCTGGAGAAGGTCACGGGCCAGGATCCGGAGTCGTACATCACCCGGAACGTCATCCGCAAGGCCGGACTGCGGCACACGTACTTCCCGCGCTCCGCCCGCATATCGGGACCGCACGCCAAGATGTACGAGTCCTTCTACGGAACCATCGACCCGGCACGCGACTACAGCGTCTACGACATGTCCTGGGCCGGGACGGCCGGTGCGATGGTCTCCACGATGCACGACCTCAACGACTTCTACCGCCGGCTCCTGAGCGGGAAGCTGCTCGGCGCGGCGGAGCTGCGGGAGATGAAGACGACGGTTCCCGCCTACGAGCCGGCTCCTGGACAGGAGGTGGCGATGCGGTACGGCCTCGGCCTGTACACGCTCAAGATGCCCAGCGGCGGCTGGTACTGGGGCCACGACGGTGGGGTGTTCGGGGCGGGGACCTGGGCGCTGTCCACGGAGGACGGGCGTCGCCAGGCCGCGATCGGCTACAACCTGATGAAGTACGAGCGGTTCGGCGATGACGGCAAGCCGTTGCCGGACCCGATCGGCGACGCACTGTTCGGATACATGGACGGAGCGCTGAGCGGCGTCCCCGCCGGGCGGGCTCCCGGCGCATCGCCGGTGCCTCAGCGCCTGCTCACCCCCGAGCAGCTGCGGTGAGGACGTCCCTCCGAAGACGGAAGCGCGGTCGTACGGCCCGCGGTCGTACGGCCCGCGGTCGTACGGCCCGCGGTCGGCCGGCCCGCGGTCGTACGGCCCCTTTCAAGGGCCCCTGACCGCTGGGACGTGCGCACGCGCCGGCCGCCGTCCGGCAGTCACGCACTCCGGGCTGCGTTCCACGCACGGCAGTGCGCCCGCTCCCCGACGTGGGGAGCGGGCGCGCCGGGTCACCGGACCGCAGGTGGAGCCGGAGGGCTAGCCGATCTCGGCGCCGAATGCCGCCAGCGCCTCGGGCACCGGCTGGAAGAACGTCTCGCCGCCGGCGGAGCAGTCGCCGCTGCCGCCCGAGGTCAGGCCGATCGCGGTGTCCCCGGAGAAGAGGGAGCCGCCGCTGTCACCCGGCTCGGCGCAGACCGTCGTCTGGATGAGGCCGTTGACGATGTCGCCGTTGCCGTAGTTGACCGTGGCGTCCAGGGCGGTGACCTCGCCGTCGTGGACCTGGGTCGTGGAGCCGCTGCGGGTCACCGACATGCCGACGGTCGCCTCACCCGCCTTGGTGATCGGCTGCGTGGAGCCGTTGTAGAGGTCGACCTCGCTGGGGTGCGCCACGTCGGAGGTGTACTTGACCAGGCCGTAGTCGTTGTCCGGGAAGCTGGATCCCTCGTTGGCCCCGATCTCCGCGCCGCCCTGGGCGTCGGACCAGCTGGTGATCGACTCGGTGCAGTGGCCGGCGGTCAGGAAGTACGGTGCGCCGTCCTTGACCACGTTGAAGCCGAGCGAGCAGCGGCCACCATTGCCCCAGATCGCGTCGCCTCCCGCGATGAGCGGCTTGAACTCCCCTGCCGACCGGTTCAGTTCAGCCTTGGAGCCGAGCCCTGCGACCACCTTGCCGAGCTTGTCCCAGGACGCGCCGTCGACCGTACGGTCCGCTGTGACGACCACCTTGTTGCTGACCGGGTCGACGGCCCAGGAGGTGCCCGGGATGGTCGCCTTGTCGGTGAGGGTCTGCCGGGCGGACGTCAGCTCGGCGAGCGTGTGCTGCACGATTCTGGCTTTGCCGCCTGCCTGGCGGACCTGCTCGGCCGCCGCCTCGTCGAGCACGTTCACGACGAGGCTCTTCGCGTCGGCGTCGTAATAGGCGCCGGCCGCGTCACCGCCCAGGGTCCGGTCCAGGGTGGTGGCGAGATTTCCGGCCGCGCTCGCCGTCAGGGTCCGCACGGTGAACCGGGGTACGTCGTCACTGGCGTTCGCAGTCTGGAAGGTCACTCCTGCTGCGACCAGGGCGACGACGGCCGATCCGGCCATGGCCGCGCGCTTCCTGGATATGCGTCGGTGCTTCAACTTCGACCTCCTGTGGGGCCGTGTGCCGGACAAGTGGGGTGCCCGGGAACACGGAGGATGGGGCGCCCACTATTCCGAGACGGCCGATAGCACACAAGGTCGACTTCGAGACGCACACATGACACCGACGCTTCACGCCCCACGCGTTCACAAGCGGGTGTCGGACCATGTCGATTCCATGTGCGAACACCCGGTGCGACCGGAGATCGGCAACCGGTGAGGACTGGACCTGTCCTGAAAGCGCGCCACGAGTCCGGATGGCGCGGGCCGGTCTCCTGAAGCCGGACGCCCCCGACACCACCGGACGCCCCCTGAACGCTTCGAACACCCCCGGTTCCCGGCCACGCGGAGTGCCGCAATCGCCGTGGATAGGTCATCATCGAACAGGCAATGCACGCCGGGCAGTTGACGCCCGGACCGGGCGGGGCGACCGAGCGGAGGCGGCGGGTGCGCAGTCGGGTGCGCGTGGCGGACGGGCGGCATCTGATGGTCGAGCGGCAGGGGGATCCGCGCGGCAGACCGGTCTTCCTCCTGCACGGGACCCCTGGCAGCCGGCTCGGCCCGGCCCCGCGCGGCATGGTGCTCTACCAGCGCAAGACGCAGCTCATCGCCTACGACCGCCCGGGGTACGGCGGATCGGACCGGCTGGCCGGCCGCCGGGTGGTCGATGTCGCCGAGGACGTACGGGCGATCGCCGACTCGCTGGGCCTGGACAGGTTCGCCGTGGTGGGCCGCTCCGGCGGCGCCCCGCACGCCCTGGCCTGCGCCGCCCTGATGCCCGAACGGGTCACCCGCACCGCGGCTCTGGTCGGCCTGGCCCCCTGGGGCGCGGCCGGGCTCGACTGGTTCGACGGGATGGCGGCGTCGAACGTGCTCGCCTACTCCACCGCGGCCGCGGATCCGGACGGTCTGGCGGAGTCCTTCATCAGCCGGTCGGCGGAGATCCGGCAGGATCCCGTCCGGCTCCTGGACGACCTGCGCCGGGAGCTGACCGACTCCGACCGGGTCGTGGTCAACGACGCGGGGATCCGCACGATGCTGCTCGCCAACTACCGTGAGGGACTGAGGCATTCGGCGTACGGCTGGATCGACGACGCGATCGCGTTCGCCCGGCCGTGGGGTTTCGACCCGGCGGACATCACCGGGCCCGTGATGCTGTGGCACGGTGAGAAGGACGTGTTCTCACCGGTCGGCCACTCCCGCTGGCTGGCCGGGCAGATCCCGGGAGCCACGACGGTGCTCGAACCGGCGGCGGCGCATTTCGACGCGCTGTCGGTGCTCCCGGAGGTGCTCAACTGGCTGCTGGACGACCGGGAGAAGACCACCTGCTGACCGCGGTGCGGGCGGGCCGCCGGTGCGCCGTCGCACCGGCGGCCCGCCCTGCTCACACCGCCATCGGCTCCAGTTCGCGCTGGAAGCGCCGCTGGTCCCTGGCGATCCGGGTCAGCGGGTGCTCCTCCCCCAGCAGCCTGGCCAGCTCGTCACCCGCCTCCGCCCGCACCTGGCGTGCTTCCGCCTCCCGGCCCATCGCGTCGAGAGTGACCGCCATGTTCGACATCATGGCCAGCGTCTCGGGGTGGTACGCCCCGAGCGCGTTCCGGAGCTGCCCGGCCACCTCGCGCTCCGTGCGCAGGGCCAGATCCAGTTCGCCCCGTTCCGCCGTCGCACTGGCCAGGTTCATCACGCAGAACAGCGTGTTCGGGTGCTCCCGGCCGAAGACCCGCCGCATGGAGGCGACCACCCTGGTCAGCACCTTCTCCGATTCGTCCGGCGCCCCCGCCCCGGCCAGGTAGACGCCGAGGTTGTTCTGCGCGGCCAGGGTGTACGGATGCTGCTCCCCCGGCACCTTCATGTACTCGTCGACGACCTCCTGCGCGGTCTCCTTCGCCTCGACCGCCTCGCCGGCCGCGAAGAAGTCCGCCGCCATGTTGAGGTCGCACGCCAGCGAGTCCGGGTTGGCCGCCGTGTACTTGGCGCGGTACCTGGCCCGGGTGGCCGCCGTGAGCCGGCGTGCGTCCTCGTGCTGGCCTGCCCGCCGCAACGACACCGCCAGGCTCTTGGCCGCGCTCAGGGTGGTCGGGTAGGTGCGGCCGAGCGTCACCTTGAAACTCTCGTAGGTGCGGCTGAGCAGGGCCACGGAGTCGTCGTAGCGCCCGACCTCCCGCAGGTCGCGCGCCAGGTTCATGGCGGAGGACAGGCTGTGCGGGTGGTCGGCCCCGAGCACCTCGGTACGCCGGTCGTACACGTCCTGGTCGATCTCCCGGGCCCTCGCGTACTGCCCGACGCTGCGCAGGTTCAGTGCCAGGTTGTTGGCGGCCGCGAGTGTCCTGGGGTGCGATTCGTGGAAGATCTGGCTGAAGCCGTCGTTGGCCTCGGTCGCCAGCGCGATGGCCTGCTGATAGTCACCGAGCGTGCCGAGGTCGATGGCGAGGCTGCTGGTGGTCATGTAGGTGTGCGGGTGCTCGGGCCCCAGCACCTCCCGTTGCCGCTGGAGCGTCACCTCGTCGAGCTCCTTCGCCTCCACGTAACGCCCCCGCGAACGGAGGATGTTGGAGAGGTGGAAGCGGAGGTAGAGGTACTGCAGGTCCCGGTCCCCCAGGGTCTCCCGCCAGATGTCGCGCAGCTCGTTCCCGAGGGTCCCGGCGGTCCTGAAGTCACCGCGCTTCCACAGATAGCGCACGCGGTCGATCAGCAGCCTGCGGGTCTCGGGCTCCTTGCAGTTGCGCGCGTCGGACGGGCCGAGGTGCGGCCAGATCGTGGCGAAGCGCGGCCACGTCTCGGGGTTGTCGATCGGCTCGTCGTCGTCGGGGCGCGCCCCGGCCAGGATGCGGTGCACGACGTGCCGGGCGTCGCGCTGCTCCTCCTCGCTGAGCTGGGCCCGGATGACGGCCTGGACCAGCCGGTGGACCTGGATGGAGTTGGAGACCTGGTCGACCTTGGCCAGGGCGAAGCGGCCGATCTCCCGGATGACCCGGCCGAGCACGAGCTTCTCCTGGAGCGAGGAGTCGTACGGCTTGAGCGCCTCGATCATCTCCTTGCTGTAGAGGAGGTTCGCGGAGATCGGCTCCGGGGCGAAGAAGGCGCACAGCTGCAGGAGTCTCACCGCGGCGGGTGAGCGCTCCTTGAGGCGGGCGATGGAGATGTTCCAGGTCGCCGCGACGGGCTGCGGATAGCCGGCGGGCTGGTTGAGACCGAGGACCTGGGGCGCCTGCTGGGCGAGCTGTTCCAGGTACGTACCGATGGGAGTGGCCGTCTCCGCGATCCAGGCCGCCGCCTGTTCGACCGCGAGCGGCAGGTCGCCGACAGCCGTCGCCACCTGGGCGGCTTCGTCGGCGGTCAGTCCGGGGGCACGGCGCTGCAGGTGCTCGACGGACTCCTCGCGCAGGAAGACGTCGACGGGCAGCGCGTCGCCGTGCTGGGACCAGCTCTGGTTCCGGGAGGTGACGAGGATGTGCCCCGAGCCGCCCTGCGGGAAGTAGCGGCGCAGTTGCTCGGGGTCGTCCGCGTTGTCGAAGACGAGCAGCCAGCGGTCCGACGGCAGGCCGCGCCGCAGCATGTCGACGGCCTCCTTGGAGGCCGCGGCCATGTCGTCGCCGCCCTGGGCGCCGAGCCGGACGGCGAGTTCCGCCAGTCCTGCCACGACGTCGTCGGTCTGCTCGGAGGATATCCACCACACCAGGTCGTAGTCGGCCATGAAGCGGTGCACGTATTCGAGGGCCACCTGGGTCTTGCCGACGCCGCCGAGCCCGTACAGGGTCTGCGGCTGCGGCAGCACCACGGCCATGCCGCCACCGAGCTGGTCACGCATCCGCTCGAGCACCAGCGAGCGGCCGGTGAACCCGGGGTTGCGGGGAGGCGCGTTCCAGATCCGCGGCACGGTGCCGGGGAAGCGGGGACCCGGCGACGTGCCGTCGACGAGCTGTACGGGCCTGTCCAGGGCGCGCATGAGGGCCGTGGTCGCGTGCACCTCGTCCAGCCGGAAGAGATCGACGGGGTTGCGGTCGATGTACGGCCCGGACAGGCGTACGTCGCCCACCCGGAGGGCCAGCAGCTGACGCCTGCCACCGCCCGAGTCCTCGGCGGCCGCACGGTTCCACAGGTCCACCGCCCGCTGGGACTTCAGATAGGCGCTGGAGAGCAGGACCACCGTGCGGGCCGCCGTCTCGGCTGCGACGGCCGCCGGCTCCCGCGTGTCCCGTTCCGCGGAGACGTCACGCGGGACGACCCGGAAGCCCGCCCGGGTGAGGACCGATTCGATCCAGTCGGCCCACATGCGGTTCTCCGCCACATAGCTGAGGAAGAGATCGGCGGGCAGCGCGGGCCTGCGCCGGGTGAAGGCGTCCCGGATGCGCAGTCGTACCTCCTCGCCCACCGGGGGCATCGAGGTGATCTCCTGCTGGGTGACGACGGCCGTGAGGCGTTCGAAGGCGGACAGCAGTGAGTTGCTGAGTCCCGCCTCGTCACCGAAGGTGGCGAGGGTCTCCTCGTACGCGTAGTAGGGGCGGTAGGGGATCTCCACCGCTCCCCAGTACGCGGTGAGTTCGTCGCCGGACAGGTCACGGGGAAGCCGGTCGAACTTCAGCCGGGCCAGGGCGCGGCCTGCGTCGGCCTTCTCCTTCTCCCCCTCGTCGATGCGCATCGGGACGGGGAAGATGGAGATGGGGCGGCCGGTGTAGCGCTCGGCGATCTGCCGTGCAACGGAGGCCGCGCCGTCGATGGACTGGTCGCTGAGGGTGAAGCAGTCGACGAGCACGTCCGGGAGGTGGACGGTGCAGATGTCGGCGATGTCGCTGAGGCCGGTGCGGCTGTCGATGAGGACGTAGTCGTAACTGGCCTTC
This sequence comes from Streptomyces sp. B1I3, assembly GCF_030816615.1. Taxonomy (NCBI): domain Bacteria; kingdom Bacillati; phylum Actinomycetota; class Actinomycetes; order Kitasatosporales; family Streptomycetaceae; genus Streptomyces; species Streptomyces sp. B1I3. The sequence continues at coordinate 6,302,389 of NZ_JAUSYD010000001.1, read as the reverse complement.
ATGTCGTCGCGCAGGGCGTCGAAGAAGTGCCCGCCGCCGAGCCGGTCGTAGAAGTTGTCCCAGTCGAAGGTGGAGACCGTCGCGGAGTACTCGCGGTTCTGCCGGCCTGCGGAGACGAAGTCGAGTGTGCCGCCCTGCGGGAATTCCCAGCCGAGCGCCTCGGGGTTCAGGGACACCGCGTGCGGCTGGATGCGGGCGAAGTCGCGGTGCCAGTCGTCGGCGCGCTGGGCGGGGTTGGTGGCGGCCCAGGCGTACTCGGTGATCAGGTCGATCACGCCGGTGGTGGCGCCGAGGGTCGACGGGTCGAGGAAGGGGTGGAAGAAGCGGTGGAGCCCGGGTGCTTCCAGGTCCCAGTCGACGGCCAGCACCCGTTTGCCGTTGGCCGCGAGGATCCACGCGGTGTTGGCGAGGGCCATGGTGCGCCCCGTGCCGCCCTTGTACGAGTAGAAAGTGACGACGCGCCCGTCACGACCGGCAGTCATACGTCCTCCGCATCCGTCGCAGGGTCGTGCATGTCGGGTATGAACTGCGTGCTGCCGCCCATGGGGCCCATCAGTCGCGTCCGTTCACTGTGCCGGCCGCCCGCCGGGGGGTAGACCGTGGCATGCCGCAGATACTGCTGGGCGGCCACTTCGACCACTTGGGGAAGGAGTTGCCCGAACGCCTCCATGGTGGGGACCCCCTTGGCCGCGGCGCGGCAGAAGGCCCGCCCCTGCCGCATCTTGGCGGGCATCGTCCGCTCGAGTTTCTCGGTCAGTTCGGCCTCGGCTGCCCTGCTCTGGTGGTCCTCCCTGCCCCAGGGCACGACCAGGGTCACCCAGGGCCGGTTCTCCGCGTCGAACGCGGCGAGCCGGCGCCGCCGGTCCTCGTCCTGCAGTGCCCAGCGGTCCACGAGGAGTATCTCCGGCGTGCTGGGCGCCTGCTTCCCTTCCTGCTGTCCGGACTCCTCGTCGAAAGAGGTGATCACGGCCTGGTAGTTGAGGGAACGCACCAGCTCCTCGGCGACATAGGCCAGAGGTCTCGCGGCAGCCGGATAGTAGGGGTTCCAGTCCTGTGGGTGGTCGCCGTAGTAGTCGGCGTTCCGCCCCTCGGGCAGGTCGTGGCGGGTGGGGGCGGCGATGGTGATCTGCATCGGCCGCGGAGCGCCCACCCCACTGCTCGTCGATCCGAAGGCGCTGGGGGCGAGGCGGTAGTCGACCGGCCTCCCGGTGTCGATCTGCACGGTGTCGGCGACACTGACGATCCGCTTGGCCAGTTCGTAGACCGCCCGTTCGTACTCCTGGGCGAAGAGCCTGAGTTTGATCAGCCCGTAGAGCCCGTCACTGACGTAACGCTCACCGAAGTCGCGGTGATTGAACTGCAACCGCTCGGCCGAGCCCGGCAGCTGGCTGGGCGGGACCGGAACCCAGAGCGCCGGGACGATGGCCTCCGCCGGCTGGTTCGAGCGTGCCCTGTGATGAATGGCGCGCTGTTCGAACGCATACCACTCCTTGCCGCACATCTCGCTGGCGAAATAGCGGGGCGAGAACAGAGGGACGAAGACGCGGCAGGTGGCGAGCACTCCGCCCAGTCTTTCCGACCAGCCCTCGCCGGAGCGTATCTCCCGGTCCATGAATCCGGCGGACGCCCCGGCCGGAAGATCGGTCATGGCCATCACATGACCGCAGAGATCTTGGAATAGCCGTTCGACCCACATATCGGGGTCCGTCCCACCGCCGTACCCCGGTGTGTGCGCGTAACTCAGAAAGAAGTACGGCCGATGGTCCGCCGCTCGCTGCTGCGTCGATGCGTGCACACGACCCCCGTCCTGTGTGAGCACTCGCATCGAGAAGGGAGAAAGAATGCGAGCGAATTCATCATTACGGAGCGGACAGTGCTCCACCCCTCTATCGGCCGGTCATTCACCGTTACTTTTCGGTCATCCATCCCCACGCCCGCTCACCGCGGCCCCCGCGCGGAGACGATCTGCGGACGTTCTTCCCCAGATGTCCCTTCCGGTAGCTCGGCGATCTCCTTCTCGAGCCCGATGAGCACCCGTTTCCCGTCGACGGTCAGTTCGGCGGCGGATGCCATCGCGCCGAGCGCCTGCCGGACACCCGGCAGGAACCGCGCGTCGAAGAGTCCGATCCCTACCCGTTCGAAGGTCTCCGAAAGCAGCGTGGAGAAGGGGACGGGCTCCCGCCTCCAGGGCGACCGATGTTCCCAGGTCCCGTCCGACGCGTACAGGTCCGTGACGGCGACGACTGCCTGCCAGGTGCTACGCCTGAACGCCCGGAGCAGCCCGAGCGCCAGCTCCTCGTCGCTGTCCGCCCTCCCGATCCCCAGGGCGCCGTACCCGTGCCCGCCCGCGACGGCCGGAACCGGGAGGACCGGTGTCAACGTGGTCAGGGCTTCCGCCAGGTCGGCAGCCTGCTTCGGCACGCGTTCCAGCAGCAGCGCCCAGGCGCGGGTGACGCGTGCGTCGCAGTCCTGGACACCCTGCGGTGTGAGGCGCGGTGCCACGGGGACACCGAAGCAGTCGCGGTACGGGTCGAGGTCGTCGAGCACGAACACGGGGGCACCGCCTCCGCCCACCGTGCGCAGAGGCAGCCATGCGGCGCTCTCCTCGGCGTCACGCGCGATGCGCAGCTCGCCACCACCTCCCCCGCGACGCACCACGAGTCCGCCCTCGGTGGCCCGCACCCGTACGGTGCCCCGCTCCGCAGGGCCACCGACCCGCAGCTCCCCGAGCGTGGGGAGGAAGACCCTGCCGTCCCGGAACTCCAGGGGCACCGTCAGGTCGAGCCCGGCTCGCACGGACGCCGCCACCACCGTGGCGGCGAGTCGCTGCGCGGTCCCGTCGGCGGACCGCGGTCCGGTACGTTCCGCCGCGCGTGACGCGTCGAGGAGCCAGCTGCGGGCGTAGGGGTGGGTCAGCACCTCGTCCAGGGCGCCGGCGCCCTCCTCCGTCCGCTCGGTCGCCGCGACCAGCGCCCAGGCGTCGTCCCAGCGCTCCCGCCCCCGCCCTCCGAGCTCGGCGTGAAGGGCCGCCAGCATGGTCAGGTTGAGATTCCGCTCGGCCTCGACCAGCTCCGCGGTCCCCGCGACGGCCGGGGAGCCGGACCGCACGGCCGTGCGCTCCTCGATGCCCTTCACCAGCGCCTCGAGGTCGGCGCAGTACACCGACGGGTTGTCGAAGCCGTTCGACGCGCGGTAGCGGTGCGTGTAGAGCCCGCCGCCGCACGAACGTACGACGGGGCACGTACGGCAGGTCTCGCTGACTCCGGCGAGACCGAGTTGCCGTGACCTGACCCCGGGGTGGGCGGCGACCTCGTCGAAGGCGTGGTGGAACACGTCGAACCCGGTGGCCGCCGCGCCTTCGTAGGCGCTCTTGAGCGAGTCCACCTGCTCGAGGGAGCCGTCCGTCTCGACGACGACCAGATCGGTGGGGGCCAGCCCGAGGGACTCGGTGAGGCTGGGGCCCCCGCTCAGGGTGGAGAGCACGGACGAGAAGAGCCTCACCGGCAGCCGTCGCCCTCCTTCCGTCCAGCGGTCGAAGACCTCGAGGAGCCAGCTCGCGTAGGCGGTGGCCGACCCGTCCGGCCTCGGCGGCGGCTCTTCCCATGTGGCGTGGGGCAGCAGGAAGTCGACCTGAGGAGGGTCGAGTTCGGCGAGTGCGTCGAACACGGCGACCGGATCGTTGCGGACGTCGATCGTGCACAGGAGGCCGAGATCCAGGTGCCGGTAGCGTTCCTGGCGCAGCAGCTCCACCGCTCGCAGGACCAGGGGGTGGCTGGTGCGCCCGTTGGCGAAGAGGCGGTGCCGGTCGTTGGCCGCGCGGTCACCGTCGAGCGAGATGCCGACCTTCACGTCGAACTCGTCGAAGAGGTCCAGGTACCGGGGGCTGAGCTGGACGCCGTTGGTGTGGATCCTGAGGTCCAGCTCAGCGATACCGCGCAAGGCCGACGTGAGCTCCTCGCAGACACGGCGCAGACGCGCGGTCCCGGCCAGGAGCGGCTCGCCTCCGTGCAGGATCACTGCCACCGAATCGAGCGCATGCCGTTCGGCATGCTCGGCCAATCGTCGAGCTGTCCATGAAATGGCTTCGTCAGAGATGGACTTAGGTCGGGTACGCCAACTCTGATCTGCGTGTTCATAGATATAGCAATGGTCGCAGGCAAGATCACATCGACTGTGCACCTTGAGCACGATCTCGCGAAAGGGGACCAGGGGTCCTGTCATTCCCCCAGTCTAGCCGCGCCTGTCAGCCCATCGGCCTGACCACGCCCGCCAATTGTCCCCCCGTCCAGCAGTGTCGCCCCCCGCCTCAGAGGGCCGAACTGAAGGTCGAAGTCCGGGTGGGGCGGGCCGCGGCGGTGCCGAATACCCGGCCGAGCTTCCTGGAGGCTTCGGGTCCGCGCGTGTCGATCTCCGCGAGGGGCACGCGACTCTTCTTCGCAATGGCGAAGGAAGGGGAGGTTTCGTAGGTCTTCACGGCCGTCCTTGATGGATTGGTTCCGGACACTGGATCACGACCGGCACCTGCATATTCACAGTGTCCGGCGGCATGACTTTACTCCCCCCGCAGCCCTCCGCAAACGTGGCCGTGGCGGGAAATCTTGTGTTTACGCCGAATTGTGGAGACCGAAATTCTTTCGAGGCCTGACCCACCCGGGTGGCGTCCGCACCTCCATGCCAGGGCCGGAATGCGCCTCGGGCGGCGCGGCGGACCAGCGGTCCACCCGTCCGGGTCCGTGAACAGTCGATCCGGCCCGGGAATCCCGGTCAGGCCGGTGAGCCGCACCCCCTATCAGTCGAGCGGGGCGTGGGCGAGCGCTCCGGCACCCTTCATGCAGTCACCGATGCGCTCGTGGCTGTCGCCGACGACGTCCGTCACCCGCACGCGCAGGTACAGGGCGTCGACGCTCTCGACGAACCTCCTCGAGAAGGCGCCGACCAGCACCGTCTCGTAGCCGGCGGTTCCCACCAGGGGGAACCCCGCGCCGAACTCGACCAGCTGGAAGTCCTCGGCGACGGCCAGGCCGGCCGCGGCCAGCTCGGTGACGGCCTCGGAGACGTCGACCCACGGCGCGTCACCCGAAGCGGACGCCCCTGCCAGGACCACCTGGCAGTCCCAGGACTCGATGGCCGCGATGTGCTGCCCGCCGTTGAGTATGCCGACGCGCCAGGCAGGCGCGTCGTCCTGGAGGTGCCCCTTGGCCCAGGACGACCGCCAGCCCAGGTAGGGCCGCACGGTACGGGCGTACTGAGCCCTCGCCAGGACGGCGCCGGCAGCGACCGCCAGGAGGCTTCCCAGCGCGTCCACGTCGAGCAGCTGGAGGCGCCACGGCCATTCGGTCCGCGCTTCGGCGGTCACGTTCGCCCGGATCGCCTCCCAGATCAGGATGAGCGTCAGGACACCGAGCAGTGCCAGCGGGGCGGTGAACAGCAGTGGGCTCCGGCGCACCCTGCGCTGGGCGTCGGACGGCGGCGCGGCACTGCGCCGGCCTGCATCGCTCACGTCGCTTCCCCCCATCGGGGAGCGAGGCACCGGCACGGTCCCCCCAGGGCCGACGCGCCCGCTCACGTACGAAGTCGCGTGAGTTTCCCACAGCTTGCCGCATCGCACGAGAGCGCCTCCGGGCGCCGCCGGCCGTGGGCGGCGGCCCGAGGCGCCATTGCAGTCGACGGGTGCGCGACCTACTCTCGTGGCCCCCGGACGGGGGCATGCACACAACTGCAGACGGGGGTGCACATGTCGGCGATACCTGGGCCACTTCAGTCCATGGTCTTCCGGAGCGAGGATCTGCCCGCACTCTTCCACCACACGGACGCCGTCGCCGTCGCACGTCAGCGTGAGGCCGTCAACACCACCCGCGGTCAGCTGGCCCTCCTCGTCGTCGGTACCGTGCCCGCCGCCCTGCCCTGGCACGTCGAGGTGGCCGGTGACATCCAACTGCTCGACGCGACAGCGGTGTTGGCCTACCTCGGTGTCCTGATCGCGACGTACCTCGCCTCGCGGCGCAAAGCAAAGTCGCATTGGCAACTCAACCGCTCCGCAGCGGAGTTCATCAAGTCCAACTGCTGGCGGTACGCCGTCCACGGCTCGCCCTTCGACACGGGCACCCTGCATCCGGAGGCGGTGTTCGCCAACCGGATCGAGGACGGCCTCCAGGAGTTACGGAAGGTGGGCTGGGTGGATCCCCGGGAGGAGATGACGGACGCGGGTGAGGGTCTGATCACCGCGTCCATGCGGGAGTTACGGGACAGGGCGTTCACCGTACGCAAGGAGACCTACATCCGGGACCGGCTCATAGAGCAGCGGCGCTGGTACCGCAGGCGCAGGCAGGTCTCCCGGCGTGGCTCGCTCGTCTGGGCGAGCACCATCGCCGTACTGACGCTGCCTGCCCTGGTCCTCGCCGCACTGCAGACCTTCGGGAGCGCCGATTCCTTCGCGCTGACCGGGACGTTCTCCGCCGCCGCCGCGGCCTGCCTCGCCTGGAACGAGAAGCGCCGCCATCATCCGCTGGTCTCCGCGCACTCGCTGGTGGAGGAGGACCTGGAGAACATGCAGGCCGCGATGGAGACCACCCTCACCGAACGGCAGTGGGCGGCCGCCGTCTTCGAGACCGAGCGGATCGTCTCGCCCGAGCACACGGACTGGCTGGCCCGGCACCGGATGTGAGGCGGTGCCCGCTCAGTCCCGCTCCACGCCGTCGCGCCAGATGACGGTGACGGGCCGGCCCAGCCTGCGGGCGTACGTCACGATGTCGCCGGTGCCGCCGAGCCCTCGCGCGGGCCGTCCGTCCCAGACCGCGAGGAGCCGGTCGCAGTGGTCGGCGATGTAGGCGCCCGCCGCGTAGTAGGCCTCGTCCGTGGAGTGCGGGAAGCCGAGCCGGACCTCGCGGACGGCCCGGGCCTTGAGCGTGCGGTAGCGCGCCAGCTCGGCCCCTTCGGCGAAACCGGCCTCGTAGTCGCCGCTGGGGATGACGGCGGTGAGCTCGGCGCCGTGCGCCAGCGCGAGGTCGGCGAAGATCTGGTCGGCTCCCACCGCCAGGCTGGAGAGCGCCTCCAGGGAGCCTTCCGCCGCGCACAGGGCCGCCCGCATCCCCTCGATCACGTGCGCGTGGACCTCCTGGGGGATGGATCGGTGACCGGTCACTCCGATGCGTTTCACGGACCTGGAACCCCCTGGGTGTCTGCGGGGGCCCGGAGGGACAGCCCTCCGGCCGTGCACAGTGTCCGCCCCCGTGGTACCTCTGCGACCGACCGTTGTCACATCCTCTCAAAAGCCGCGGGCCGAACGGGAGCCCCCGCCGGGAATCGGCGGGGGCTCACAGGAGTGCGGCGGAGTCCGGTGTCAGTACACGCTGACGCCGTACGCGCTCAGCGCTTCGGTGACCGGCTGGAAGAAGGTCGTGCCCCCCGAGGAGCAGTTGCCGCTGCCGCCGGAGGTGAGACCGATCGCCCGGGTGCCGGAGTAGAGCGGGCCGCCGGAGTCGCCGGGCTCGGCGCACACGTTGGTGCGGATCAGGCCGTGGACGATGTCCCCGCCGCCGTAGTTGACCGTGGCGTCGAGGCCGGTGACGGTGCCGCTGTGGGTGCCGGTGGTGGAGCCCCGGCGGGTGACGGACATCCCGATCGTGGCGTTGGCCGCGCTGGTGATGTCCTGGTTGCCGACGGTGCCGGACTTGGTGACGGAGGTGTTGGTGTACCGCACGATGCCGTAGTCGTCGGTCGGGAAGCTGGAGCCCGTCGTGGTGCCGAGGACCGTGGCGTGGGCGGAGTCGGACCACCAGGTGCCGGCGCCGTCGGTGCAGTGACCGGCGGTCAGGAAGTAGTAGGTGCTGCCGCTGCGGACGTTGAAGCCGAGGGAGCAGCGCCAGCTGGAGGCGTGGACGGCGTCGCCGCCCGAGATCAGTTTGCTGAGGGTCCCGGGGGTGTGTTCGATGCGCAGGGCTCCCGCGTCGGCTCCCGCGGACTTCTTGATCTCGTTCATCTCCGTCTGCGAGACGGTGCTGTCCACGGTGACGACGAGCCGTTCGGTCGCCGGGTCGACGTTCCATGCGGTGCCGGCGACGTCGGCGCCGAGGACGGCGTCGCCCAACGCGTCGAGTCGGGCGGCGCTGTACGTCCCGGTGGTGTCGGCGCCGGCCGACGGGACGGCGAGGGCGGCGATGGCGACGAGGCCGGCCGAGAGTGCGAGGGCCCTGCTGCGTCTCGCTGTGCCGCCGCGGGGGGTGGTGCGCGTGATCCTCACTTTTCGTTCCTCCCGAGAAGGATCGGGGGTCGGCCTGTGGGGTGGCTGGACCCGTGAGGCGCGGTCAGTGGGCGTGGGCGCGTTCGGCGAGCGTGCCGATTCCGGATACTCCATGCCCCTGACCAGCGCTGCTCGGGAGTATTCGGGGGCGTCACCGGGCCCCGCAAGGACGCCTTTTCGGCCGCGACGGCAAGCGGCGCCGATCCCTGCACCAGCAGCAACTGCGGCACCGGCGGCACCGGCGGCGGCAGCCCGGAGGCCGATGCGCCGAAGCCGCCGGAGCCGTGTCACCGGTGCCGGCCGGTCAGGCGTCGATGCGGTTGCGCTCCCCGGCCGGGACCGCGACCGCGAGGGTGTTGCCGGGCGGGGGGAACGGGCAGATGAAGTGGTCGGCGAAGGCGCAGGGCGGCAGCAGCGCGCGGTTGAAGTCGACGTTCACCCTCCCGTGTCCGTCGGGGGCGTCCGGCCGCAGGAAGCGGAACCGATAACTGCTGTCCCCGCTGGTGGCGTCGGCGAAGACGGCCCAGAGCGAGCCGTCGGGCTCCACCGCGGCCCGGAGGGTGTGTTCGGCTCCGTCCAGGGTGAAGGCGATCTCGCCGCTGAGCCCCAGCCCGCGCTCGCGCCCGTCGGCGTTCTCGACGCGGATCGTCCGGTCGGTGTCGTACGGCCGGAAGACACCGTCCAGGGACCAGTCCGGGTCGTACGGGGTGGCGTCGATGGTCCTGAAGCGGTGCCGGGCCGGTGACAGGGGGTCGAAGTCCCGCACGGCCCAGAGGCCTTCGCGGCTCAGGACGACGAGCCGCCGTTCGCCCCGCGCCACCCGCGAGGCGTCGATCGGCCCGCGGTCGGCGGTGAGCCTGACGTCGCCGTCCAGAAGCCTTCCGTCGACGGTCAGTCCGTCCTCCGCGCCGGCGGTGAGCACGAGGTGGTCGTCCTCCTCGCGCCACAGTCCGGGTACGGCCGGAATTCGCCCCTCCGGGTGGTCGGCCAGCCAGTGGGTGCCGGTGAGGGAGAGCGGGCCGTACGGTGCGGCGACCGCGACGACGCGCTCCTCGTGCCAGCGCTGCCATTTCCGGAGGTCCTCGGCGTCCCGGCCGTCCCGGCTCTCCTGCTGTGCGTCCGTGCTCATGCGGTCAACCCTTCCATACGGGCTCCGCCAGACCGAGGTGCGACCTCAGGGTGGGCCCGGTGTAGTCGGAACGGAAGGTTCCGCGCTCCTGGAGGAGCGGGACGACCCGGTCGACGAAACCGTCCAGGCCGCCCGGGGTCAGGTGGGGTACGAGGATGAAGCCGTCGGCGGCGCCGGTGGCCACGAACGTCTCCAGGGCGGTGGCGACCGTGTCCGGGGACCCGACGAAGGACTGCCGCGTAGTGGCCTCGATGACCGTCCGGCGGATCGACAGCCCCTTGGCCTCGGACAGGGCACGCCACCTGGCGGCCACGGCCAGGGGATCGTCGACCCGGACCCGTCCCTGCGCCAGGACCGCATCGGGGTCCGGGTCGACGGTGGGGAGGGGGCCGTCGGCGTCGTACGAGGAGAGGTCGCGGCCCCAGACCTGTTCGAGGGCCAGGATGGCGTTCTGCGGTGAGACCTGCAGCCGGCGGATCTCGGCGGCGTTCTCCTGGGCCTCCGCGTCGGTGTCGCCGAGGACGACGGTGACCCCTGGCATGACCTTGAGGTCTTCGGGCTCTCTGCCGTACTTCGCGAGCCGGGCCTTGACGTCGGCGTAGAAGGCCTGCCCGGCCTCCAGGGTGCCGTGCCGGGTGAAGATGACGTCGGCGGCCGAGGCGGCGAACTCCCGGCCCTCGTCGGAGTCCCCCGCCTGGATGACGACGGGGTGTCCCTGCGGGGAGCGGGGGACGCCGAACTCGCCGGAGATGCCGAAGTGCCGCCCCGAGTGCGCGAACGGCCTCGGGACCCCTTCCGGCGTCCAGGAGTCCCACAGCTCCCGCGCGGTGGCCACGAATTCGGCGGCCCTGGTGTAGCGGTCCGCACGGTGCAGAAAGCCGCCGCGGCGGAAGTTCTCCCCCGTGAAGGCGTCGGAGGAGGTCACGACGTTCCAGGCGGCGCGCCCCGCGCTGAGGTGGTCGAGCGTGGCGAGACGGCGGGCGAGTTCGTACGGCTCGTTGAAGGTGGCGTTGACCGTGGCGGCGAGGCCGAGGCGGTCGGTGACGGCCGCCAGGGCGTTCAGGACGGTGAGGGATTCGGGACGGCCCACCACGTCGAGGTCGTGGATCAGTCCCTTGTGCTCGCGCAGCCGCAACCCTTCCGCGAGGAAGAAGAAGTCGAACTTCCCCCGTTCGGCGATACGGGCGAGGTGCTCGAAGGAGGCGAAGTCGATCTGGCTGGCGGAACGGGGGTCGGCCCAGACGGTGGTGCTGTTGACGCCCGGGAAGTGGGCGGCGAGGTGCATCTGCTTCATGACGTGGTCGCCTCCGTGGCCGTGCGCTGGAGCGCGTACCGATTGGCCGGGCGCGCCAGGCCGAGGTGCTCGCGGAGCGTGCCCCCGGGATAGAAGGTGCGGAAGAGACTGCGGTGCTGGAGGAGGGCCACGGTGCCGTTGACGATCCTTTCGAGGTCGCGGCCCGGGGTGAGGGGTGTGAGGTGGAAGCCGTCCACCGCCCCGGACCGGTACCACTGGGTGACGAGTTCGGCCAGGTCGACGGGGCCGCCCCGGAAGTAGGTCCCGTGTCCGGCGAGTTGGGGCCCGCTCACGAGTCCGGGTTCGGGTGTCGTCTCGGCGTCCCCGAGGTCGACGGTGAGCGCGACCAGCACCCGCAGGCCGTCCGGGTCCCGCCCGTGGGCGGCGGCCGAGCGGCGTATCTCGTCGCGGAGCGCGGCCGCCTGCCCGGGTGAGGAGGCCCGGACGTACACGACCTCGGCGTACCGTGCCGCGGGCTCCCGGGCCGGGCCGGTCGTGGCGTCGACGACGGTGACGGGTCTGCCCTGCGGGGGCCGGGGCACGATGGCGGGGCCCTTCACGGAGAAGGTGCTGCCCTGGAAGTCGACGTGGTGCAGCCTGTCACGGTCGATGAACCGACCGGTGGCGGCGTCCCGGATCTCCGCGTCGTCCTCCCAGCTGTCCCAGAGCCGGGCGGCGACGTCGGCCACCTCGCCCGCCTCCTGCCAGAGGGCGGCCGCGGGCGCGGCCCGGCGCCGGCCGAACAGCCGGGCCTCGGCCTCGGTCGTCGACACGTCGGCGTGCCAGCCGGCCCGGCCCCGGCTGACCCAGTCGAGGGTGGCGACGGCGGACGAGACGTGGAACGGCTCGGTGTGCGTGGTGGTGACGGTCGGTACGAGACCGATCCGGCTTGTCCTGGTGGCGACGTGGGCCAGCACGGCCACGGCGTCGGGCCCCGGCCGGGCGAAGGAGTCGCCCAGGCTGACGAAGTCGAGCGCGCCCCGTTCGGCGAGTCGGGCGAGTGCGATGTGGGAGGCGGCGTCGTATCGCGGCGGGCCGCCGATCTCGGCGGCCAGGTGGAGTGGCCTGATGGCAGTCATGGGAACCTCGGTCGGTTTGTCGGGAGAAGGGTGCTCGGACGCATCTCGACCATGGCCGGTGCGTCTGGGGTCGCGGGCCGGCGGTCACTGGTGAGCTGCATGCGGTGTCCCTGGGGTCGCGGGTGCGGGCGGGTGGCGGCGGTCATGTGCTCGGGGTCGCGCCGACCGTGCGCAGGAAGGCGAGGGCCGCGCGGGCGGTGGCGTCGTTCTGCCGGAGGGCCGGGCCACCCGTGCGGGGCCGCGTGAACGCGCCGCCGCTCCGTGCCGTGGTGTACGGGCCGAGGGCGAAGCGCCGCGGGTGCGGGACTCCGTCCCGGTGAAGGACGCGGCCGTCGGCCGGGGCGACTCGGAGCAGTCCCGAGCCGGTACCGGACGCCCCGTCCTCGTACAGTGCGCGCAGCAGCGGGCTGCGGGTCCGGTGTACGGAGGGGTCGGGCAGCCGGGCCTCGACCAGCGCCCGGGCGGTGACGTGGTCGCCGGGCACGGTGGCGCTGCCGGCCCGGAAGAGGCCCCGTTCCTCGTCCGCCTCGACGGTGATCCCGGCGCCGAGGAAGCGGACCACTCCGGCCCGGGACAGGGCGAGGAGGCTGCGCAGCCGCGGTCCCGGCGGCCCCGAGGCCAGGTGGCTGAAGAAGCCGTGCCAGTGGTCGCCGGCCTCGCCGAGGCGGACCAGCTGCCCGTACACGGAGAGCAGGCCGAGGAAGACGGCGAGGTCGGGGCTGTGCCGGGGGTCGTGGCGGCGTTCGAGGTCGGCGGTGATGTAGTCGCGCAGGCCGTCCTGCAGGCTGTCGTAGGACGCGTGGCGCACTCCGTCCAGCGGCCGGTCGAGCGCCTCGAGGTCGAGCCGGTCGGCGGGGTCGGGGACGGCCCCGGTGATCAGGGCCTCCAGTTCGGGGCTCCCCGGCTCCGCGACGGCGTACTTCTCCTCGAAGTCGGCGCGTGCGACGGAGGTGCGCTCGGGGTGGGCGGTGAACAGCCGGTGGTAATGGGCGTGTCCGAGTTCCTTGACGATCAGGGGCCACAGGTCGCGCCGGAAGTCCGCGGTTCCCCCCTCCTTCAGCAGCGCCTCCACCTGGGTCGGCCCGAAGTGGCTGGGCAGGGGCGGCCGTTCGCCCAGCAGCGGGTAGCCGATCTTGGAGTGGTACGGGACGCCGCGCCGCGATCCGACGTACAGCACGGGCTCCCTCCCGGACGGGAGGTAGGTCCCGTTCTCGTACCGGCCGCCGCGGCCCTCGGTGAGCAGCACCATCAGGTCGACGAACGCCAGGCCGAAGCCGCGCACGATGACGGGACGGCCCGCGGGCAGCGCGCTCAGGTCGCTGTCGGCGGTGAAGTCCGGCGGGAGGTGGACGAGGCCGTGCCGGGCGGCGAAGGCGGTCAGCTCCCGCTGCCCGGTGTCGGGTTCGGCGTCGAGGTGGCCGACGGTGAGGACGACGAGGTCGGCGAGGAGCGGTTCGGGGCGGCCGTCGAGCCGGACGCGCTGCCGGCCGTCGCGCGGACCCGAGACGTGCCACGCCGACGTGCGGTGTTCGTGGACGGTGATGCCCGGCGGCAGGGCGGCGACGGCCTGCTCGTACACCCAGCGCAGGTAGACGCTCTGCAGGCGGCGGCTGGGGAAGTCCCGGGCGCCGAGCGTCCGGATCTCCTCCAGGACGTCGGGGGCTGCCTCGACCCCGGTCCGTCCCCGCGCCACGTCCCCGGCCCAGGCGTCCAGGGCGGGCCCCGGCCGTACGGGGCCGTCCATGCGCACCGTGTCGTCGGTGAACATGGTGACGTCCTCGGCCATGGAGTTCATCCGGAGCAGGGGGGACTGGTCCTGCCGCCAGATCCGGCCACCGCCGGGCGGGTACGGGTCGACGAGGTGGATGTCCAGGGGCCGGTCCCCGTACAGCTCACCGGCGTTGGCGGCGATGCGCTCGATGACGCCGGTGCCGCGGGGGCCGCCCCCGATGACGACGAGCGCCGGTACGCCGCTCATCGGGTGCCCGCGGTGCCGCGTGCGTAGTGGCGCTCCACGTAGTACTGCCCGGCGGACAGCAGCGAGGTGACGGCGACGTACCAGAGGGTGGCGACGAGCAGCAGCGGGATGACCTGGTAGGTGCGGTGGTACACGAGCTGGACCGAGTACAGCAGGTCCTGCACGGCGATGATGCTGACGACGGAGGTTCCCTTGAGCGTGCCGATCAGCATGTTCCCGGCGGGCGGGACGATGGAGCGCATGGCCTGCGGCAGTACGATCCGCCGCAGCCGGCGCCACGGCCGGAGGCCGAGCGACCGGGCGGCTCCCAGCTGTCCGTGCCCGACGGAGAGGATGCCGCCGCGGACGACCTCGGCGGCGTACGCGGCCTCGTGGAGGGTGAGGCCGATGACCGCGACGGTGACCGGGCCGAGGAGGTCGACCGTGTCGACACCCAGGATCGTCGGGTACAGGGCGCCGATGTTGAACCAGAACAGCAGCTGCACCAGGATCGGGGTGGACCGGAACAGCCAGACGTACCCCCAGCTGACGGCCCGGAGCACCGGGTTTCCGGAGAGCCGGAGCACGGCGAGGAGGGTGCCGAGGGCGAAGCCGAGCACCATCACGAGACCTGTCAGCCACAGGGTCAGGCCGAGGCCCCGGAGCACGGACGCGGTGGTGAGGTGCTCGCCGACGACGTCCCACTGGAACGCGTCGTTGCGGACCACGGAGACCAGGACCGCCGCGAGGAGCAGGAGGACGGCGACGGCCGCCGCCCGCCGTCCTGTTCGGCGGACCGGCACGATACGGAGGGCGGTGTTCCCGGTGTCCTCGGCGGACGGGGCGGGGACCGGCGGGGGAAGGGTGGCTGTCTGCGCGGACATGCGAAGGCTCCGTGGATGCAGAGATCGGACACGGGGTGTGCCTTCACACGGAACGCGACGTGGACCGGGCCCCTCAGCGCCGGTCCGCCACCGAGACAAGCCCTGCCCGGGGCCTGTTGTCAAGGCTGTCCACACTGTGAGCCGTACGACCTGGCCCTGTTGACGCGCATCCGGATGCCTGTTCCACTTGGGCCATGTACTCGCAGCAGTGGCTGGTCACCCGCTCCCACATCGACTTCGGTCGCGTGTGGTCCTGTTCGTGTTGAGCTGACCCCACCCGCGTTTCCGCTTTCCGCACGCTCGCACCCCTGCCGGTGCTCGAGCGCGCCCTCCCGCGTGCCTTCACTTACACGACGCCGCTCCACCCTCCCCTCGCACCGCTGATCTCCCGTCCCGTGACTCCGTGCTGCCCGCGCGCCGGAGCGCGGTCGAAGCAGACCGGAGAAGTTCCGTCATGCCCCGAACCTGGCACATCTCTGCCTTCACCCTGATCACCCTGGTCACGCTCGCGCTCACCGGCTGCGGGTCGGGAGACCCGGCCGCCGCCCCACCGGCAGGAGCCGGGCCCGTGGCCAGGGGGAGGCTCCCGACGGCCGACGTGGTCTCGTCGGTGAAGCGGAACGAGGACGCGGCGAGGCTGCTGCCGGCGAAGGTCCGCGCCTCGGGCACCCTCACGCTCGCTTCCGCTGTCGGCGCGCCTCCCGGAGCGTTCTACCTGGAGGACGGCAGGACCCTGGCCGGCGCGGACATCGACTTCGCGGACGCGGTGGCCAGGGCGCTCGGGCTGGAACTCGAGCGGGAGGTCGCCTCGTTCGAGGCGATCCTGCCCGCCCTGGACAGCGGGAAGTACGACGTGGGCACCGGCAACTTCGGGGTGACCGACGAGCGCAGAAGGACCATCGACTTCGTGACGTACATCAACGACGGCCAGGGCTTCGCCGTCCGCGACGACAGCCCGCTGGAGGAGGTCACCGACCTCACCCGGCTCTGCGGCCTGACCGTCGCCACCGGCGCCGGGACGACGTTCGAGGCGACACTGGAGGCCGGCAGACACGTGTGCTCCGACGCGGGCCGGAAGGCGTACGACGTGAGGACGTACGCCGACCAGGCCGCCATCTGGATCTCGCTCCGGCAGGGCCGCAGCGATGTCGTCATGTCGACGATCAACGGGCTGCGCTACGCCGTGACCCAGCAGGAGGGCCTGCGCTTCATCGACGAGTTCAAGCGGCTCGATGTCGGCTTCGCCTTCAGGAAGGGCACACCGCTGGCCCCCGCGTTCCAGGCCGCGGTCAACGGCCTGAAGACGGACGGGACCTACGACCGCATCCTGGAGAAGTGGGGCACCGGCGAGTCCGCGATCCGGACTTCACGCATCTCGCCGCCGGAGCTCAGGTGACGTGCGGTGGCGGGTGACGGCTCAGATCACGTGCGGTGGCGGGTGACGGCCCAGATCACGTGCGGTGGCCGGTGACGGCTCAGCAGTCGCACCCGCAGTCGCAGTTGCAGCAGCCGTCCTCGCAGCTGCAGCAGTTGCTGCAGCAGTCGCAGGCGTCACAGCAGTCCCCGCAGTCGCACTTCTGGCAGAGCCCCTCGCGCTCCTGTCCGCTCCAGGGGTCGTGGAAGCTGCCGCAGCACATCTGGCAGGTGCAGGCGAGTCCCGCCCACACCAGGCAGCCGGCGATCAGGCCGCGCCGGTTGCGCGGCGGTTCGGGCGGGAGCGGCGGGCCGGGCGGGACGTAGGGGCCGCCGGGGGCCGGTGCGTACGGGTTACCCGGCTGGGGACCGTACGCCCCCGACGGGTGCGCGCCCTGCTGGTGCGAACAGGAGGCGGAGCCGAAGGCCCGGTCCACGGAGCGCCGCAGCTCGTGCACCAGCAGGACGTGCGCCAGCTTGCCGTCGGTGAACTCCGCGTCCCGCATCGCCAGACGCACTCCGTGCAGCGCCTCGTCGCACAGCCGCCGGGCCTCGGCGAGCGGGGTGCCGGTCGCGGTCAGCGGGTTCCAGGCACCCGACGCGGCGTCAGCTTCCCTGTCCTCGACGGCGTCCAGCAGATGGGCGAGCCGCCCGAAGAGACGCCCGGCCTCGGCGAGCGGCTCCGCGTTCCGCGGCTTGCCCGCGAGGAGCGCGGTGTGCGCGAAGGCGGCGGCCGTCGCCGTCTCGGTGGGCTCGGTGACCGTCAGCAGTGAGGTGCCGGGGCCGGCCAGGGACTCGATGCCGGTCTGCCGGTCGACGGCATCGACCAGGACCGCCGTGTCGAAGCCCAGCTCAGCTCCGGTGCGCGCGCCCGCCCTGTCCCAGCCGGCCGCGACCCGGCGCGCCGCGGCGGCGACCGGGCGGCGCTTCAACAGCCCGTCCCGGTCGGCCACGTGGTCGCGGACCTTCGCCGACGCCAGCACGAGCGATACGGCGGCGGCGAGTCTGGCCCCCTCGCCGCGGGCGACCGGCGCCTTCCGCATCGAGCGGAGCGGACAGGGTCCCGCGGTGCGTCGCCGGCCGGGGGCATGCTCAGCCTGAGCCTCCGTCAGGACCGAGACGATCAGACCGTCGTAGTTCGTGACGACCCGGGCGAACTGCCCGTGGTCCGCGCGGAGAGCGAGGCAGAGCCCGCAGAGATGGGCCACCCACTCCGCCCTGAGCCCTTCGGACAGCCGATGGGTGCAGGGCCTCACGATTCCGAACACGACGATCCCCCGGGAGCCGCTCACCTGACGCGCCGCACTCGTGCGCGTGCGCGGCGTGCATCGTATCGAGTGAGTCGTTCACCCGTACGTCCCCCAGGTCACCCGTACGGACGGGCGCATCATATTTTCCTTCCGCAACCCGCCCTATGGGGCTGGAACCCTGACGAATCGCCACATGATCTGCACCAGTCGCGTCACGAATCGCCTGCGCGCCGACTATCCCCTTGGCGCATCATCCGCATCATGGACGACCATAGGGATAGGAAAGAGATGCGGAACACCAACGAACCGCGGTGAGAGGAGGAGTCCATGGGATCGGTGCGCAAGGCGAGTGCCTGGCTGGGCCTCGTGGAAGACAACGACGAGCGGTACTACGACGACGAGTACTCCGAGGAGGC
Source organism: Streptomyces sp. B1I3 (assembly GCF_030816615.1). Taxonomy (NCBI): domain Bacteria; kingdom Bacillati; phylum Actinomycetota; class Actinomycetes; order Kitasatosporales; family Streptomycetaceae; genus Streptomyces; species Streptomyces sp. B1I3. The sequence goes on along the minus strand of NZ_JAUSYD010000001.1, from coordinate 6,284,728 downwards.
GGAAACCGGTACGAACCAGCCCTGGGTCACCGACCCCCGCGTGCAGGTGGTTGCCGAGGAGGCCGAGGACACCGGCCGCCGGATCGCCACCGTCACCCCGGACAGCTTCCGGGACGCGCGCGGCATCGGCGAGCTCTTCCGGGACGGGGTGCCCGTGATCGTCAACCTGACGGCCATGGACCCCACCGACGCCAAGCGCGTCGTGGACTTCGCCGCGGGACTGACCTTCGGTCTGCGCGGTTCGATCGAGCGCGTGGCGACCCGGGTGTTCCTGCTGACTCCCGCCCACACGCGGGTGGTGAACGGCGAAGCCGCCGGCCGGCCCGCCGACGGCTTCTTCAACCAGAGCTGAGCAGGGTGCTCGCCGGGCGTCGGGAGTGCCGCTCCCGGCCCTAGCGGAAGGCGTCCAGGCCGGTGAGCGCCTTGCCCAGCACCAGCTGGTGCATCTCCACGGTGCCCTCGTAGGTGAGCACCGACTCCAGATTCGTCGCGTGGCGCATCACCGGGTACTCCAGCGAGATCCCGTTGGCTCCGAGGATCGTGCGCGAGGTACGGCAGATCTCGATCGCCTCCCGCACGTTGTTGAGCTTTCCGAAACTGACCTGCTCAGGACGGAGCCTGCCGGCATCCATCCGGCGGCCCAGATGGTGGGCGAGCAGGATGCCCTTGTGGAGTTCCAGCGCCATGTCCGCCAGCTTGGCCTGGGTCAGCTGGAACCCGCCGATCGGCCTGCCGAACTGCTCGCGGGTCCTCGCGTAGTCCAGGGCCGCCTCGAAGCTGGCGCGCGCCGCGCCCATGGCCCCCCAGACGATGCCGTACCGGGCGTGGCCGAGGCAGCTGAGCGGGCCGCGCAGGCCGGTGACCTCGGGCAGGACGGCGTCTGCGGGCAGACGTACACCGTCCATGACCAGCTCACTGGTGACCGAGGCGCGCAGCGACCACTTGTGCCTGATCTCCGGCGCCGAGAAGCCGGGGCTGTCCGTCGGGACGACGAACCCGCGGATACCGGATCCGCCACCGGCCTCGCCGGTCTGCGCCCAGACGACGGCGACCCCGGCGACCGAGCCGTTGGTGATCCACATCTTGCGCCCGGTGAGGACCCAGTCGTCCCCGTCCCGCTCGGCGTACGTCCGCATGCCCGCCGGATCGGACCCGTGGTCCGGCTCGGTGAGCCCGAAGCAGCCGATGATCTCGCCGGACGCCATGCCGGGAAGCCAGCGCTGCTTCTGCTCCTCGGATCCGAAGCGGTGGATGGCGTACATGGCCAGGGAACCCTGGACGGAGACCAGGGAGCGGATCCCGGAGTCGGCCGCCTCGAGTTCCAGGCAGGCCAGTCCGTACTGGACCGCGCTCGCGCCCGCGCAGCCGTATCCCCGCAGGGACATGCCGAGCGCGCCGAGGGAGCCCAGCTCACGGGCCAGCTCCCGGATGCCGGGGAGTTCGCCGTTCTCGTACCACTCGGCGATGTGCGGCAGCACGCGGTCGGTGGCCCAGGTGCGCACCGTGTCGCGGATCGCGAGGTCCTCGGGGTCGAGGAGATCGTCGATGCCGATGGGGTCATGGGGATCGAAGGAGGGCAGCTTCGACGGCTTCGCGGACTCGGGGGTGGACATGGGGGTGCCTCCGGCGGCTCGCACGGTACAAAAACTAGCAGTGGTAGTTATGGCCTCGCGCTGACGTTACGGCTCACCGCGGCGGCCGTCCAGAGCCGGTCGCCTCGGCGGGCTCCCGCCACCCGGCGAGCCGGGCATCCCGGGTCCGTTCCGGCCGGCCCTGCGCCGGCAACGGGTGGGGTGCGGACCGGGCACCCGCGACGGCCGGAGCCGGGCCGGCCGCGCCCGGCCGCGGGTGGGCCGCCTGTCCCGGTACCGGGAGTCCGGTCGGCAGTGGCTCCGGCGCGTCCGTTCCGGCCGGCAAGCAGTCCATGACCCGCGGCAGCCGGGTCGCCGCGAGCGCTCCGAGCAGCAGCAGACCGGCGCTGACCAGCAGCGTGACATGGAGGCCGCCGACGAACGCGTGCCGGGCCGTGTTCCGCACCAGATCACCCGTGGGACCGCCCAGCCGCTCCGCGACCTGGTAGGCCTCGCCGAGCGAGTGCGCCGCGGCCGATCCCGCGGCGGCGGGCACACCCTCCTCGTGCAGCCGGGCGAGACCGGGGGTGTAGGCGGCGTTCATCACGCTGCCGAGCAGGGCGATCCCCATGCCGGCACCGAGCTGGTAGGAGGTCTCCCCTATCGCGGCCGCGCCGCCGGCCCGTTCGGCGGGGACCTCGTTCAGCATCGACTCGTACGCGCCGAAGAGTGTGGACTGCAGTCCGAACCCCAGCAGGACGAAGCCTGCGGTGAGGAGCACGGGCCGGTCGTGCTGGCCCATCGCGGTCAGCAGCAGCACCGAGGCCGCCGTGAGCACGAATCCCCAGCCCACCATCCTGCGGGGGCCGACACGGCTCAGCGTGTACGAGCCCGTCGCGCCGGCCGCGATGGCGGCGAAGGTCAGCGGAAGGAGCCGCAGCCCGGTCTCGAGCGGGCTGAGGTCCAGGACGAGCTGGAGGTACTGGACGGCGATGAGTTCCAGGCCCACCAGGGCGAGCATGGCAAGGACGATGCAGCCGACGGCGGTGGTGAAGGCGGGCCGGGAGAACATCGCGATGTCGATCAGCGGGTGGGCACGGCGCTTCTGCCTGCGTACGAAGAGGACGAGCAGCGAGGCACCGACGGCCGGGGGCCCGAGGGAGGCGAGGTCCCAGAGGCCTTCTCCGCCACCGATGCGCTTGACGCCGACAACGACTCCGAACACCCCCGCCGCCGCCATCGAAGCGCCGAGCACGTCCCAGGGACCGTCGCCGTCACCGCGGGACTCGGGCAGCAGCCTGCGTCCGAGCGGAAGGAGGACGGCCATGAGGGGGACGTTGATCAGGAAGACGGAGCCCCACCAGTAGTGCTCGACGAGGAATCCGCCGATCACCGGTCCGGTGGCGGCGCCCACCGCGGCGACCGCCGTCCAGACCCCGATGGCGAGGGCGCGCTCCCGGCGGTCGGGGAAGACCTGGCGGAGTATCGAGAGCGTCGCCGGCATGATCATGGCGCCGCCGACGCCCAGCAGGGCCCGTGCCGCGATCAGCACGGCAGGGGTGCCGGCCGTCGCCGCGAGCGCGGAGGCGACACCGAAGAGGGCGTAGCCGCAGAGCAGGACGCGGCGTCTGCCGATCCGGTCACCGAGCGTGCCGAAGAGGATCAGCAGCGCGGCGCAGACCAGCGGGTAGGCGTCCACGATCCACAGCAGGCCGACGGCGCTCGGCCGCAGGTCCTCGGTCACGGCGGGAACGGCGACGTGCAGCACGGTCGCGTCGAGCGCGACGAGCAGCAGACTGAGGCAGAGGACGACCAGGACGACCCAGCGGTCGGCGCCGCCGGCTGCTGCGCGCAGCCGGGCCACGGCTGTGGACGTCCCGGTCATGTACGTACCTCCCACAATGAGTCCCTCGCGCTCGGCAGACCTACCGGGGACCCGCGCTCCGGCGTCCCTCAGGCCCGGCATCGATGGGCGAGTGAGCCGTCAGCGTACGCGAGTCCCGCGTGGTCAGACGTGGTCCACCTCATACGCCCGCCCGCACCGGGGTGTGGCGTACACCACTCGGGCGACTGCCGGAGGGGGCGCCTCCGGGACCTCCGCGACGGACGGCGGGCCGTGCGGCGGACGTCGCCCGCCCCTGGGCCGAGCCGTCCTCCCACGGCACCCGTCCACCCCCTGCGAACGGCTGGACGAATACGGAGTGGAGCCGGACGGATCATCTCTTCGGAGATCAAACATTTCTGCGATCGGCGCCCCGGGGAAATAGGCCGCAGGTCCGGGACGATTTCCCGGAGTGCGCGGAATGGATGCCGTTCCGAGACAAAGTCCACATCACATCGTCATCACAAAGATGCGGGATCGGCCGGATCGCTCACTCACTCGCTGTAACGTCCAATGTGTGCGTACCGACATCTTTGCCCGTCTGGACCGGGAGCCGGAACCGCCGAAGATAGAGATCCCGCGGATGAGCCGTCACCGCATCGCTCTCTTCGGCGGGACTTTGGCGTTCTATCTCGCCATCGTCGTCGCCGTGCTCGCCTCTTCCTGGCTGGTGGCTCTCGACTGGAAGGTCATGCTGTTCCGGCCCTACCAGCAGTGGCCGGAACTCCACGCCTTCCTCGACTACTACGTCGTGCTGGGCCAGCGTGGCCCCACGGCCGTGATGGTCGCCTCCTGGCTCGGCTGGCGCTCCTGGCGCCAGCACACGCTGCGCCCCCTGCTGACCCTGGGCACCTCTCTGCTGCTGCTCAACGTGACGGTGGGCGCGGTCAAGCTCGGCCTCGGGCGGCTCGGCCCGCACTACGCCACACAGATCGGGTCCGCGGAACTCTTCGCCGGCGGCGATATATTTCCCTCGGGACACACCGCGAACGCCGTCGTGACCTGGGGAATCCTCGCTTATCTGGCCACGACTCCGCGCGCCCGGCGCTACCTCTCGGCCGTGTCGGCGTTCGTCTCCCTCGGCGTGGGCCTCACCACCGTCTACATCGGCACGCACTGGCTCAGCGACGTACTGCTGGGCTGGGCGGCCGGGCTGCTGATCCTGCTGGCCCTGCCCTGGTTCGAACCGCTGATCACCCGGAGCGAGGTCTGGGTCCTCTCGCTGCGCCGCCAGTGGCGGGACCGACGCGGGCGGCGGGCTCCCGTACCGGCCGCGGCCGGCGCACCCGCACCGGTGCTCGTACCGCAGACACCGGGGGACCTGGCCGCACAGAGCTCCCCGCAGGCCCCCCGCGAGGTCCCCCCAGGGATCTCCCCCGGCGCCGCGAGGGACAACGAGGGCGGCAGCCCGGCACCCGAGCCGCAGGCAACGGCCGGGTACCCGGCCGCGGGCGGCCGGTCGAGGGCGCATCCGCCGCACGCGGTGCGGTCGGAGCGGACGCCCCTCACCCCGGGGGCTCGCGCCGCCCCCCGCACGCGGACCGCGCCCCCCGGGCCAACGCGACCCCGGCCCGGCCCGTGACGGGCGGGCCGGTCGCCCCCTGACCTCGCCCGTCCCACGGGCCACCGGAGCGGCCCGTGGGACGCCCCCGCACGCCGAAGGCCCCGACGGACGTCGGGGCCTTCGGCGTGCGTAGGACGACGGGTCAGCCGACCCAGCAGCGGGTCACGGTGGAGGCCTCCACCTCGAAGTTGATCCGCCCGCCGAGGAACTCCATGGTGATGACCGTCCCCGGAGCAAGGGCCCGGACCGTGTTCCAGCCCCGTTCTCTCGCTTGCCGCTCGGCGGTCCCGGCATCGAGGCCGACGTACGACTCGGGCCTGTCGGCCGGCTGGGCTGGTGGTGTCGGTACAGGTGCCATACCTCTCACCGTAGGGTGCCCGTGGCCGTGACGGAAGCAGGGGCGACAACGCCCCCTCACCCACTTATGTACCTCCACGGTCACACTTGTGTCACAGGATCCCCACGCGTGTTTACCGGGAACCCGTTCACCCGAACGCTCGTTCCGCTCCCGGGAAGTCGGAATTGGTGACCGTCCGCGCAATGGGGCCGGACGGCCACGGAAACCAATTACCCGACGGACGGATACCCGGGCCGTACGAGTTTTCCCAAGAGTCGCGGGAGGGGGCGTGAACGGTTACTTCATCCGGAATTCACTCACCCTTATGCGTGCCTTATATATACGGCGCCCATCTCCGGGGCCCGCCGGCTGCCTGCGGCCTGTGACCGGGCGAACGGCCAGGGATACGCCGGCTCCCCCGCGCCCTCACGGCCCTTTCCCCTTGCGGAGCACACCCGCGGCCTTGTAACGGAGCGCATACGCACCGTCCAGCACGCTGCCCCTGGAGCGGTGCAGCACCGTGCGCACCGCGCTCCGCGAGCGGCCCCGGGCACCCCGCGCGGCCAGCTCGGCGAAGAGCCGCTCGTGCCGCTCCGCGATCGGTGCCGGGTCGAACCGGGCGGAGGACGCCAGCGCGGCCCGCCCCATCCGGTGCCGCAGCCCGTCGTCGTCGACCAGCGCGAGGAGGGCGTCCGTGAAGGCCCCTGTGTCCCCCAACGGCACGAGGCGGCCGTCCGTGCCGTCGTCGATGATCTCGGCCGGACCGTGCGGACAGTCGGTGGCGACGACCGGCACCCCGCAGCGCATGGCCTCCACGATGGTCATGCCGAAGGACTCGCGCTCGGAGGTGACCGCGGCGATGGAGCCCTTGGGCCACTCCTTCTCCATCGGGTGGACCGATCCCATCAGGAGCACCCGCTCCCGGAGCCCGAGCCCGTCGACGAGCCCGCGCAGCGCCTTCTGCTCGTTGCCGCTCGCGTCGCCGGCGCCGTAGATCCGCAGTCCCCATTCGGGGCGGGCCGCCGCCACCTCGGCGAAGGCCCGGATCAGTACGTCGTACCGCTTGACCCGGTGCAGCCGCCCCGCCGCGACGATCCAGCGGGCGTCTCCGTCGGCCGGTGGCCCGGCGGGTGCCGGCACGCTGTTCGGGATGGCCTCGATCCGTACGCCGGGCAGCCTCAGCCGGTCGCGGTAGTCGCGCGCGTCCGCCTCGGTGACGGTCGTGACCGCGTCGAGCAGCCCGTACCGGTGGCTTATCTCCCGGCGGAGCCGGTAGCTGTGGCTCTGGAGCGTGAGGTGCTCCTGGCCGACGCGCACCGGGCCGCGCCGCGCCTGCCGGCTGATGTGGACGTTGAGGCCCGGGCGGGTACCGACGACGACGTCCGCCTGCAGGGCGCTCAGATGGGCCGCGATGCGGGTGTCGGTGAGCCGGCTGTACTGGCGGTGCCTGCTGTCGCCGCGGGGGAACACCGAGGCGGGCCCGGAGTAGGCCGGCGCGTCGCCGTCGTACTGAGGGCTTTCCTTGCGCAGATCGACGAGGTACCGCATCCGCACCCCGTCGGGCGCTCCCAGCACGGGCGCGTCACGGTGCCGGAAGACGGAGACGACCTCCACGTCGTGCTGCTCGGCCAAGGTGCTCGCGAGGGTGAAGGTGGTACGGATCGTTCCCCCGATGCCGTACGCGTTGTGGAGCAGAAATGAAATGTGCATTGCGAAGTCGTTTCCCCTGTTCGACTGGTCTCCATGGACCCTACGCGGCGTCACCTCGCCCCACAGGGTTCGCACACGAGTCGCACAGTCCCGTAACAGTTCGAACGCGCGGCCGACCTGTGGACTCCTCCACGGAATGCCCAGCTCCGTGTCGCTTTCACGACCTGCCGACCTGCCGGTCTGCCGACCCGGCGACTTCTCCTGCCGATTCGCGCGTGACTCCGGCCCCCGGTCGCCCGTTGTCTCTGCATGAGCCGGGAACCGCCCGGCCCACGCACCGAGTTCGAGGAGCCACCCGTGCCGCGCATGCTCGACGTCAGCGAGGACGTACGCGCCGAGATCGGCGATGCCGAAGCCGACCGGCTGCTCGTCGGCGACAGCGCCCCAGGCAGTTACGACTGCACCTCCTGCCGCACCCCGGGCGACTCCGACCAGGAGCGGACGAGCACCGTGCTGTTCGTGGGCGAGGAGACCGCCGTGCTGGCCTTCGCCCACGCGACCTGCATCCCTTCGCAGGTCGTCCAGATCGCGGAGGACCAACTGCAGGGCGCCGTGCGATCCATCACCGGCAGCGAGCCACAGAACCCGGAGGGCCTCATGCCCGAACAGGCCGTTCTCGGCATCACCAGCGGCCTCGTCCTGATCGAGGACGATCTGCGCCCCGCCCTCGTCGTCGAACCGACCGGCCCGATCGCCCGGCCCGGCACGGACGGACGCGACGGCGACCAGTTCCTCCAGCTGCTGCTGGAGCAGGGCTTCGCGCCCACGCCCGACCTGCACCGGCTGCCGGGCGTGCTCCGGGGCTGGTCGGTTCTCCTGGCCATGGGCCAGCTGCACGCCGTACTGCAGCCGGGCGCCGGCGGCGGCAACCCGGTCGCATGGTGGCAGGCCCATCAGCCTCTCCAGGTGACCGAGGGCTGGCGTGCCGCCGCGAACAAGTCACAGACCGTGCTCGTCTTCGCCGCCCCGGCCGGCTCCATCGGCCAGCAGCCGCGCGAGGACCTGCTCCGCGACGCCCTGGACAAGGCCGCGGTCAACGGCCTCCTGGTCGCCGCGTCCATGCCACTCGCCGGGACCTGATCATGTCCGTGCCGCCGTCCCGCAGCCGCCGAACAGCGTTTTCTCCGCCCGGCCCGCATCCGACGGGCGGCGGGGTCGTTGGCACCTACGTGCACTCATACGACCCTTCTCACCAGCAGCCCGCCCCGATCCCGGCCATGCGTCCGTCGCAGGACCCTTCGGGCGGCAAGTCCCCCACCCCGATCTACGACGCCCTGTACTCGGAGTACCGGCGATCGTTCCGGGCGCTTCCGGGGGACCGGAGCGGTGAGGAGAATCTCGGCTTCAGAAAGTTCGGCATCGGGATGTTCGGCAGCCGCGCCCCGCTGAGCGGTCGTACGGCGGCGAACAGCCAGGGAAGCCAGAGCGCGCACGGTGGCAACCTCGGTTCCTGGCAGCGGGTGGGGCGGCATGCCGGGCGCACCCGGCCCGCCGCGCTGCCCCCGGGGTCCGCGGACGCCTGACCGCGTACGACGAAGCCCCGGATCGCTCGCCTCTCGCGAGCGATCCGGGGCTTCGTCGTCAGCCGTGGCCGTTACTTGTTGCGTCCGCGCTTCTCGCGCACGCGGACGGAGATGTGGAGCGGGGTGCCCTCGAAGCCGAACTCCTCACGCAGACGGCGCTCGACGAAGCGGCGGTAGCCGTGCTCCAGGAAGCCGGACGCGAAGAGGACGAACCGCGGCGGCTTGGTGCCCGCCTGGGTGCCGAAGAGGATGCGGGGCTGCTTGCCGCCCCTCACGGGGTGCGGATGGGAGGCGACGATCTCACCGAGGAAGGCGTTCAGCCGGCCGGTGGGGACACGGGTCTCCCAGCCCTCGATCGCGGTCTCGATCGCCGGGACCAGCTTCTCCATGTGCCGGCCGGTGACGGCGGAGACGTTGACGCGCGGGGCCCAGGAGATCTGCGCGAGCTCCGTCTCGATCTCACGCTCGAGGTAGTAACGGCGCTCCTCGTCGAGGGTGTCCCACTTGTTGAAGGCGACGACGATCGCTCGGCCGGCCTCCACCGCCATCGTGATGATGCGCTGGTCCTGCACGCTGATGGACTCGCTGGAGTCGATCAGGATGACGGCGACCTCCGCCTTCTCGACGGCGGCCGCGGTGCGCAGCGAGGCGTAGTAGTCCGCGCCCTCCTGGAGGTGGACCTTGCGCCGGATGCCCGCCGTGTCGATGAACTTCCAGGTGGTCCCGCCGAGCTGGATCAGCTCGTCGACCGGGTCGCGGGTGGTGCCCGCCAGAGCGTTGACGACGACACGGTCCTCGCCGGCGACCTTGTTCAGCAGGGAGGACTTGCCGACGTTGGGACGTCCGATGAGCGCGATGCGGCGCGGGCCGCCGAGCGCGGTGCCGAAGGTCTGTGCCGGCGCCTCGGGCAGCGCCTCCAGGACGGCGTCCAGCATGTCGCCGGTGCCGCGGCCGTGCAGCGAGGAGACCGGGTGCGGCTCTCCGAGGCCCAGCGACCAGAGTGCGGTGGCGTCGGCCTCGCCGCTCTGTCCGTCGACCTTGTTGGCGCACAGGACGACGGGCTTGCCGGCCCGGCGCAGCAGCTTGACGACCGCCTCGTCGGTGTCGGTGGCGCCGACGGTCGCGTCGACCACGAAGACGACCGCGTCGGCCGTCTCGATCGCGTACTCGGCCTGGGCGGCCACGGAGGCGTCGAGGCCCAGCACGTCCTGCTCCCAGCCGCCGGTGTCGACGACCTTGAAGCGGCGCCCGGCCCACTCGGCCTCGTAGCTGACGCGGTCACGGGTGACGCCCGGCTTGTCCTGCACGACGGCCTCGCGGCGGCCGATGATCCGGTTCACCAGGGTCGACTTGCCGACGTTCGGACGGCCGACGACGGCGAGGACGGGGAGCGGGCCGTGGCCGGCCTCGCCGATCGCGCCCTCGACGTCCTCGGGGTCGAACCCCTCCTGCGCGGCGAGCTCCATGAACTCCGCGTACTCGGCATCGCCAAGTGCTCCGTGCTCGTGGTCCGAGCCGTCGGAGTGAATCTGGTCGTTCATGAAGTCCGTTCCTCTTTGCATCATCATCGATGGGCCACGAACTGGTGACCCACTACTCACGTCTTGGCCGAGCGCCCGGTGAGGCGCCTGGCGTGCTCCAGGTGCGCGGTCAGCGCGCCCTGGATCCGGAGGGTCGCCTCGTCCAGCGCCTTCCTGGTCCGCCGGCCGCTGCCGTCACCGGCCTGGAAGGCGTCGCCGAAGACGACGTCGACCCGGCTGCGCAGTGGAGGCAGTGCCGGTATCAACCGTCCGCGGCGCTCCGTACTTCCCAGGACCGCCACGGGGACGATCGGCGCCCCGCCGCGTACCGCGAAGTACGCGAGCCCCGCGCGCAACGAGGCGAAGTCACCCTCGCCCCTGGTTCCCTCGGGGAAGATCCCGAGGGCCCCGCCGTTCCCCAGCACGCCGAGCGCCTGGGTGATGGCGGTGCGGTCGACGGTCGTGCGGTCCACCTTCAGCTGCCCGATTCCGCGCAGGAACGGGTCGAGGGGGCCGACGAACGCCTCCTTCTTGATCAGGAAGTGGACGGGCCGGGGCGCGGTGCCCATCAGCATCGGCCCGTCGATGTTGTGCGCGTGGTTCACCGCGAGTATGACGGGTCCGCCGGCGGGCACCCGCCAGGCGCCGAGTACGCGGGGCCTGAACAGGCCGTACATGAGCCCGATGCCGATACCGCGCCCGACGGCTGCTCCGCGCAGCGTCGGCGCGGCGGTGGCATCGGTCACTTCGCGTCCCGCTTCTCCCCGACGAGGGTGACGACGCACTCGATGACCTGCGCGAGGGTCAGCTCGGTGGTGTCCACCTCGACCGCGTCGGCGGCCTTGGCCAGCGGGGAGGTCTTGCGGCCGGAGTCGGCGGCGTCCCGCTTGATCAGCGCCTCCCTGGTGGCGGCGAGATCGGAACCCTTGACCTCACCGCTGCGCCGGGCGGCGCGCGCCTCGGGCGAGGCGGTCAGGAAGATCTTGATGTCGGCGTCGGGCAGCACGGTCGTACCGATGTCCCGGCCCTCCACGACGATGCCCTGCCCGGCCTCCGCGGCGATGGTGCGCTGCAGCTCGGTGATCCGGGTCCGCACCTCGGGGACGGCACTGACGGCGCTGACGGCCGCGGTGACCTCCTGGGTGCGGATCGGGCCGGAGACGTCCTCGCCGTCGACGGTGATGGCCGGGGCCGCCGGGTCCGTGCCGGAGAGAATGACCGGCTTGGCGGCGGCGGTCGCGATCTCGGCGGCGTCGCTCACGTCGATGCCGTTGTTCAGCATCCACCACGTGATCGCCCGGTACTGCGCGCCGGTGTCCAGGTAGCTCAGGCCGAGCTGGGCGGCGACGGCCTTGGAGGTGCTCGACTTGCCGGTGCCGGAGGGACCGTCGATGGCGACGATCACTGCGGCCGGGGCAGTCCGGGCTGCGGCGCTAACGGTTTCCACGGTGGTGGACACCTTCCTGGTACACGGGGTGGGCGGAGCGGGCCAGGGAACGGCCTCCCCCAAGGTTACCGAGTGTGCGAAGCGCCTTTGTACCCCTGCCCCGGGCGGGACCGGGCAGGGCCGGGCGGGACAGGAGCGGGACCGGGCACACCGGCCTACGCGCGGAGGGACCAGCCCCGCTCCTTGAGCGCCGTGCTCAGCGCGGGCGCCGCGCTCGGCTCGACCATCAGCTGCACCAGGCCGGCCTGCTGACCGGTGGCGTGCTCGATGCGGACGTCCTCGATGTTGACCCCGGCCCGCCCGGCGTCGGCGAAGATCCCCGCCAGCTCGCCCGGCCGGTCGCTGATGAGCACGGCCACGATCTCGTACGCCGCCGGGGCCGCCCCGTGCTTGCCGGGCACCCGGACCCGGCCGGCGTTGCCGCGGCGCAGGATGTCCTCGACGCCCCGGGTGCCGGAACGGCGCTCGTCCTCGTCGGCCGACTGCAGGCCGCGCAGCGCCCTCACCGTCTCGTCCAGGTCGGCGGCGACGCCGGCCAGCACGTCGGCGACGGGGCCGGGGTTGGCGGAGAGGATCTCCACCCACATCCGGGGGTCGGAGGCCGCGATGCGGGTGACGTCCCTGATCCCCTGGCCGCAGAGGCGTACCGCGGTCTCGTCGGCCTCCTCCAGCCGGGCGGCGACCATCGAGGAGATCAGCTGCGGGGTGTGGGAGACCAGGGCGACGGCCCGGTCGTGGGCGTCGGCGTCCATGACGACCGGGACGGCGCGGCAGAGGGCGACCAGTTCCAGGGCGAGGTTGAGCACCTCGGTGTCGGTCCCCCCGGTCGGGGTGAGCACCCACGGGCGGCCCTCGAAGAGGTCCCCGGTCGCCGCCAGGGGGCCGGAGCGCTCCTTGCCGGCCATGGGGTGCGTGCCGATGTACGGCGTGAGGTCGAGGCCGAGTGCCTCCAGCTCGCGGCGCGGACCGCCCTTGACGCTGGCCACGTCGAGGTAGGCGCGGGCGGCGCCGTCCCGCATGGCCCCGGCGAGCACGGAGGCGGTGTGGGCGGGCGGTACGGCGATGACGGCGAGGTCGACGGGTCCCTCGGGCGCCTCGTCCGTACCGGCGCCGAGCGCGGCCGCGGTGTGCGCCGAGGCCGGGTCGCGGTCGACGAGGTGGACCTTGACGCCGCGCCCGGCGAGAGCAAGGGCGGCCGAGGTGCCGACCAGGCCGGTTCCGATGACGAGAGCTGTTCTCACTGGGCGATGTCCTTGCGGAGAGCGCCCGTGGCGCCGAGGTAGACGTGGCTGATCTCGGCCTTGGAGAGATGCGTCTCGACGTGGGCCAGGATGCGGACCACCCGGGGCATGGCGCCGGTGATGTCCAGCTCCTGGGCGCAGATCAGCGGTACGTCGACGATGCCGAGGCTCCGCGCCGCGGCGGCCGGGAAGTCGCTGTGCAGGTCGGGGGTGGCCGTGAACCAGACGCTGATCAGGTCGTCGGCGACGAACTCGTTGCGCTCCAGGATGGCGGTGAGCAGCGCCCCCACCCGCTCGTCCATGTGCCCGGACTCGTCCCGCTCCAGCTGGACGGCTCCACGGACCGCTCGTACCGCCACGTCATACCCCTCGTTTCCTCGTTCTGCGTGCCTGTTCAGCCTAGAGGGGCAGGGGGGCCGGTGGTCACCGTGCCCTGTGGGTGAGACACCGCGGCGGCGTGCACGGCGAGGAGCATGCGCCAGATCCGCCCGGCGAGCTGCTCGGGCGAGGCGTCGATCCGGTCGTGGACCCAGTCTGCGAGCACCCCGGTGAACAGTCCCGCCACGGCGCTCGCGGTCAGGTCGTGGGCGCTGCCGGCGGGCCTGCGCCGTCGTAGCTCGTCACCGCTGCGCAGCCGGAGCTCCCGGTGCAGCAGTTCCCCGAGGGGGCCGCCGCCGGGTCCGAGCAGGCCCCGGTAGAGCGCGGCACGGCCGTGGATCTCGCCGAGGAGGGCGACGAGCTCCCCCGGCGGGGAGTCCGGGCCGGGCGGCGCCGGGCCCCAGGCGTGCAGGGCGTCGACCGCCTCCCGGACGACCCCGGCGCAGGCGTCCACGGCGAGGGCGTGCAGGTCGTCGTAGTGCAGGTAGAAGGTGGCGCGTCCCACGCCCGCCCGGCGCACCACTCCCGCGACGCCGACCCGGTCGAGCGGCTGCTCCTCGCAGGCCCCCAGCAGCGCCGCGCGGAGGCGGGCACGGGTGCGTGCGGTCCTCGGGTCGCTGCTGCCGGCCGTCGTCGCGGGTGTCATCCGCTCAGCCCGCCGACAGCACCAGGACGAGGGCCAGGACGGCAGGCACCGCCTGCACGTACAGGATCTTGCGGCTGACGGTGGCCGCCCCGTACACACCGGCGATGACCAGGCAGCTCAGGAAGAAGACCTGCGCCTGGTGGGCGACCGGGTCGCTCGCGATCAGGCCCCAGACCAGTCCGGCGGCCATGAAGCCGTTGTAGAGCCCCTGGTTGGCGGCGAGCGTGGCGCTCCGCGCCGAGAACTCCTCGGTGGTGGAGAACGCCCTGCGGCCGCGCGGGGTGTCCCAGAGGAACATCTCCAGGACCAGGAAGTAGGCGTGGATCACTGCGACGAGCGCGACCAGCACGTGTGCGGCGGTCTGCATGACATGGCCTCCCGGGATTTCCTGGACAACTGTACAGGAAGTAGTGCTACGCCGTCCCTGGGCGCGGTTGCTTCGCCGGGGCGGCCGACGGCGCCACGATGCCTGTGGGCGATCACCACCGGAGGAGAGCGATGCACGCGCGACGAAGGACGGTCCTGACCGCGGGAGCCGCGGGAGCCGCGGCACTGACGACCGGCTGCGGCTCGCCGGACGGGGGCGGGGGTGACGAGAGCTCCGCGCCCGACTCGGCCGGCGCGGAGCTGGCCAGGACCTCCGACGTCCCGGTCGGCGGCGGCACGATCTTCAAGGACCGGAGGATCGTGGTGACCCAGCCGGCCGACGGCCGGTTCAAGGCCTTCTCCGCGGTGTGCACCCATGCGGGCTGCATCGTCTCCTCGGTCGGCGACGGCACCATCGACTGCGCGTGCCACGGCAGCCGGTTCAGCATCACCGACGGAGCGGTGGAGGCGGGTCCGGCGTCGCGCCCACTGCCCGCCGAGCGGATCACGGTCGAGGGCGACAGCATCCGTCGGGCCTGAAATCCGTTCCACGGATCGCGCCGCCCCGCGTAGGCTCGCGCGGATGATCACCCCTGACGGCACACGGCTCGTGCGGGATCACACCGTCTACTCCTGTGTGACCGGCTCCCGGGCCTTCGGGCTGGCCACCGAGGACAGCGACACGGACCGGCGCGGGGTCTTCCTCGCGCCGACGCCGCTGTTCTGGGGCTTCACCAAACCGCCGACCCATGCCGACGGCCCTGCGGACGAGCAGTTCTCCTGGGAGCTGGAACGCTTCTGCGAGCTGGCTCTGCGCGCCGACCCCAATGTGCTGGAGTGCCTGCACTCCCCCCTCGTGGAGCGGATCGACGCCACCGGCCGCGAGCTCCTCGGCCTGCGCGGAGCCTTCCTTTCCCGCCGCGCCCACACGACGTATCTGCGCTACGCGGTGAGCCAGCGCCGCAAGCTGGAGGCCGATCTCCGCGTGCACGGCGCTCCGCGCTGGAAGCACGCCATGCATCTGCTGCGGCTCCTGACGAGCTGCCGGGACCTGCTGCGCACGGGCGAGCTCACGATCGGCGTCGGCGATGCGCGGGAGCCGCTGCTCGCGGTCAAGCGGGGGGAGGTCCCGTGGGCCGAGGTGGAGCGGCGGATGTCACGCCTGGCCGAGGAGAGCGACGAGGCGGCCACCCGCTCCCCGCTCCCTCCGGAGCCGGACCGTGACCGCGTGGAGGACTTCCTGGTCCGGACCCGGAGGGCGTCCGCGTCTGCGGGCTGAGGGGCCCACCACCCTGCGGGCGTGGGACGACGCCTACAACGCCTCGTCGAACAGGGCGAAGAACAGGCCGCGGGCCTCGCCTCCGTCCGGGAGCCGCCATCCCGCGGTGACCTGCGCACCGGCCGTCGCCCCTTCGGTGCGGGAGGCCGGCCCGTCCGCCCCGAGGACGCGCGTCACCGAGACGACGGCGGACGCCGCCTCCCCCGTCCCGGCCCCGGTGTTCAGCACGATGTCGGTGCCGTGCCTCCCGTCCCGGACGGTCGTGGACGTGACCACGGCCGAGGGGCCCGCTCCGGTGGACCGGACGGTGACGGTCGGGTCGGGGGTGCCGGTCAGGCTCTGGCCCTGCGGCTCGCTACGCCCCTGGAACAGGGCGAGCAGCTGCGCGACCAGCACGGGGTCGTGGACGCCGTCGTACACCCAGCGCCGCCCGAGCACCCCGTGCTCGCTCGTGCCGATGAGCGCCTCGCCGGCTCCGTCGAGCGGTGCCCCGCGATAGGTGAGCGGTACGTGGTACGAGACGGGCCGGTCCCCCGAGGCGTCCGTGACCACCATGATCTCGATCCCCACCTCACCCTGCGGATCGTCGAGCCGGAAGCCGCCGGCCCGGGCGAGCTCCGGCTCACCGGCCGGACCGGTGTACCAGGACCGGGTGGGCAGCCAGGCGGTCAGCAGCTGCAACTTGCTCGGTTCAGGGTGGTTCTGTGGATGACAGCCATGTCCGGTCAACTCCCCGAGCCCTCGGCAGGTTCCCGCCCGTCCCCTGTCCCGCCCGCCCCGGGCGGGCGGCTCTCACGCGTCCCAGAGGGCTGCCAGGGACAGCAGGTCGCTGCGGTACTCGATGCGCTCCGACCACTCCTTGGGCCATGCTCCCGCCCCCAGGTGCGCGCCGGCCAGCGCTCCGGTCAGGCAGCCCAGCGAGTCGGAGTCGCCCCGGGAGCAGGCTGCCCTGCGCAGGGCGGTGACCGGCTCCTCGGGGAAGAGCAGGAAGCAGTGCAGGGCCGTGGCGAGGGCCTCCTCGGCGACCCAGCCGTCGCCGGTGGCCTCGCAGGGGTCGGTCTCCGGGGAGGGGTCGCGCAGGGCGTCCTGCACCTTGGCGAGGGCCGTCAGGCACTCGTCCCAGCCGCGCCGGATGTACGCCCCGGGCGAGGCGTCACCCGCGTACCGCCACAGGTCGCCGAGCCAGCGCTCGAGGTAGCGGTCGCTGTTCTCGTAGGCGTAGCTGCGCAACTGGCCCACCAGGCCCATGGGTTCGGCTCCCTGCGCCAGCAGGTACACGGCGCGGGCCATCAGGTCGGAGGCGGCCAGGGCGGTGGGGTGCCCGTGGGTGAGGGCGGCCTGGAGCTGGGCCGCTCCGGAGCGCTGCTCCTCGCTGAGGCCGGGTACGAGCCCGACCGGGGCGACCCGCATGTTGGCGCCGCAGCCCTTGGAGCCCGTCTGGCTGGCCTCCTGCCAGGGCCGGTCGCTGTCGAGCAGGCGGCAGGCCGTCATGCAGGTGCGGCCCGGGGCGCGGTTGTTGTCCGGGGAGTGGTACCAGTCGACGAACTCCTCGCGCACCGGACGGGCCAGCCGCAGCGGAGTGAGGAGCCCGCTGTCCATGGCGGTGCGGATGCCGCGTGCCAGGGCGAGCGTCATCTGGGTGTCGTCGGAGACGGACGCGGGCTTCGGCAGCCGCATCTGCCGCCAGGGGCCGCACTTGGCGAGGATGGACGGCACGTTGTCGAACTCGGTGGGGAAGCCCAGCGCGTCGCCGAGCGCGAGCCCGGTCAGCGCGCCCGTGGCCGCCTGTTTGGTGAGCATCCTTGTCGGGATCATGTCGTCCGTCCTTTCGGGCGTCCTTCCGGGCGCAGGAGTGGTGGGTGCAGGGCGGTAGCGGCACCCGCCCGGTAGAGGGCGGCCGGTTTCCCGCGTCCGCCGGTGCGGCGTGGCGGTCCTTCCACGGCCTGGACGAAGCCGGGTGTGGTGAGGACCTTGCGCCTGAAGTTGGGCCGGTCGAGCGTGACGCCCCAGACGGTCTCGTAGACCTGCTGCAGCTCGCCGAGGGTGAACTCGTCGGGACAGAACGCGGTGGCCAGGCAGGAGTACTCGAGCCTGGCGCCGATCCGGTCGTGGGCGTCGGCCAGGATGCGGTCGTGGTCGAAGGCGAGCGGCCCGGCCCGGCCGGTGTCCCACCACCGCGCGTGTGCCGCGTCCCCGCCGCCGCGCGGTTCGGGCAGGTCGGGGACGAGTGCGGCGTACGCGACGGACACGACCCGCATCCGGGGGTCGCGGTCCGGATCGGTGTACGTGCGCAGTTGTTCGAGGTGGAAGGCGCACACGGATCTCTGCGTGAGGCCGGTCTCCTCGGCGAGTTCCCGGCGGGCCGCCTCCTCCGCGGACTCGCGGGGCAGCACGAAGCCGCCGGGCAGGGCCCAGTGGCCCTCGAAGGGCTGCCGGCCGCGTTCCACGAGCAGCACGTGGAGCCGGCCCTGGCGGACGGTGAAGACGGCGAGGTCGACGGTGACGGCGAAGGGGGTGAAGGCGTGGGGGTCGTAGCCCTCGGGGACGGTACTCATCGCCGCTCCGGGAGGGGTGCCGCGAAGTTCCAGGACCTGGCGAGGAGTTCGTCCACGGCGGTGACCGCGGCGGCCAGGCGGACCCGGTGGGGACCGCTGAGCTCGACGAAGGTGCGCCCGGTCCTGGTGAGTTCGTCGCGGAAGCGGTCCGTCATCCAGGGCCGCAGCTCCTCGCCGTCGCGCAGTCCGTCGTCCTCGAAGGCGACGCCCTCGTGGTCGGTGAGCAGCCAGAGGTGGTGGGTGATCCGGTCGGCGGTCCTCTCGACGAGCGGGTTGCGGCCTCCGATGTACCGCTCGTGCCAGACGGTGGTGGCGAAGGAGTCGGTGTCGCAGACGAGCACCGGGGAGCCGACCCTCGCGGCGGCCTCCTCCCGGGCGTTCTGGGTCTCGGCGATGTGGGGGAAGTCCTCGGTGGTGAAGGTGACGTCCTCCCACTGCGCGCCGGGCCACTTCTCGCGCAGGGCGGCGAGTTTTGCTTCGCTGAACTCCCGCCCGTACTCGGCGACGTACTGGGTGCGCGTCCAGACACCGCCGCGCCGGCGGAGGTGTTCGGCCAGCGCCCGTGCGAGGGTCGTGGTGCCGGTGGATTCGGCGCCGAGGACGACGACCCGGCGGGTGAGCGCGGCCCGGACGGGCGGTTCCAGGAAGTCCCAGCGACCGGCCGGGTCCGCCCGGACGGCGGTTCCGGAGACGGGGAAGACGGTGCGTTCCGGGTCGACGAGGACGGACTCCGCGCCGAAGCGGCGGGCCAGTTCGTCCCCGTACGACTCCGAGGTGAAGACGGCGTCGACGCGCTCGGGGACGGCCGCGGTGAACACGGCCATGTGCGCGTCCCAGACGGCGGGGTCGGTGACGTCCATGGGGGTGTCGTCGACGGCCCCCACCACCCGGACTCCGGGGTGCACCTCCCGCATCCAGGCGACCCGGTCGGCCAGGGGGACGGACTCCACGGAGGCGGCGCAGACCAGGACGGTGAGGCGCTCGCAGCGGTCCTGGGCGGTGCGGACGAGGTGATGGTGGCCGGCGTGCGGCGGATAGAACTTTCCGAGGACCAGCCCGTGCCCGTGGCGCTTCACGCGGGCACCCGCTCGGCCGCGTCACGGCCGGCCGTGACGTCCCGGCTCCAGGCGCGCAGCCCGAGGAGGCAGAGCGTGAGGAAACCGGCGTACAGCAGGGAGGTGAGGTAGAGCTCCTTGTACGCGTACAGCGGGATGTACACCACGTCGGCGGCGATCCACAGCCACCAGGACTCGACGAGCTTGCGGCACTGGCCGTACGTCGCCGTCAGGGACAGAGAGGTCGTCAGCGCGTCCCAGAAGGGCACGGTCGAGTCCGTGACCCGGGACAGCAGCACCGTGAGGGCGAGGGTCCCCACCACCCCCGCCGCGAGCAGCCAGGCCCATTCGGTGCGCGTGGTCGTGCGCACCGGCAGGACGGACGCACCTGGTCCACCCCCGTGGGTCCAGGTCCACCAGCCGTAAGCGGCGAGGGTGATGAAGACGATCTGGAGGCCGGCATCGGCGTACAGACCGGACTGGGCGAAGAGCAGGACGAAGAACAGGTTGTTGGCGATGCCGATCGGCCAGTTGGCGACGTGCTGGCGGGCCACGAGCCAGACGCAGAGTGCGCCGCTGCCGAAGCCGAGCACCTCGGTCCAGCTGACCGGGGTGTCCAGAACCGTCACCAGGGGCTGCTGCAGGGGATCGAGGATGTCCGCGGGAGTCACGCCGCCTCCTTCTTTATGGTCACACTGACTATAAAGAAGAAACGGTGGCCGCAAAAGACCTGCGGCCGGTTCCTGTTCGAAAAACGAACCAGGAACCGGCCGCGGGCCGTTCGGTGCCTGCAGGTCCTACAGACCGACCTCGCGCATCAGCATGCCGACCTCGGTGTTGGTCAGGCGGCGCAGCCAGCCTGACTTCTGGTCACCGAGCGGGATCGGGCCGAAGGAGGTGCGCACGAGCCGCTCGACCGGGTAGCCGGCCTCGGCCAGCATCCGGCGGACGATGTGCTTGCGACCCTCGTGGAGGGTCACCTCGACCAGGTAGTTCTTGCCGGTGTTCTCGACGACCCGGAAGTGGTCGGCGCGGGCGTACCCGTCCTCCAGCTGGATGCCGTCCTTGAGCCGCTTGCCGAGGTCACGCGGGAGCGGACCCTGGATGGCCGCCAGGTAGGTCTTCTTCACGCCGTACTTGGGGTGCGTCAGACGGTGGGCCAGCTCGCCGTGGTTGGTGAGCAGGATGATGCCCTCGGTCTCGGTGTCGAGCCGGCCCACGTGGAAGAGGCGGGTCTCGCGGTTGTTGACGTAGTCACCGAGGTTCTGGCGGCCGTCCGGGTCCCCCATGGTGGAGACGACACCGGCCGGCTTGTTCAGCGCGAAGAACAGGTGGGACTGGGTCGCGACGGTCAGGCCGTCGACCTTGATCTCGTCCTTCTGCGGGTCGACGCGCTTGCCCTGCTCGAGGACGATCTCCCCGTTGACCTCGACCCGGGCCTGCTCGATCAGCTCCTCGCACGCCCGGCGCGAACCCATGCCGGCGCGGGCGAGGATCTTCTGCAGGCGCTCGCCCTCCTGCTCGGCGCCCGGGTGCGTCTTCGGCGTACGGATCTCGGGCTTCTCCGCGTACCGGTCGCGGTTGCGCTGCTCGATCTTGGCGTCGAGCTCGCGCGGACGGGCGGGGGCGCCCTGGCGCCGACCGCCCTTGCTCACGTTCTGTGCGGGCTTCGGGCCGCCCTTGGCCCCACCGCGTGCCGCCGAGCCGCGGCCCTTGCGGGGGCCGCCGTCGCCGCCGGGCTTGTCGGAGCCCACGTCGTAGCGACGCTCCTCGGGACGGGGCCGGCGGGGGCGCTGCTCCTCCTGCTTGTCGTCGCGTCCGGAGCCGGAGACCCGGGGGTTCGGGTTACTGCTCCGGCCGCTGCCGCTGTTGTTCCTGCCCCCTGCGCCGCCGCTCCAGGAGCCGCTGCCGCCGCCACTCCTGCTGGCGCCGCCACTCCTGCCGCCGCCGCTGCCACTCCTACCGCCGCCGCTGCTGCTCCTGCCGCCGGCGCCGCCACTCCTACCGCCGCCGCTGCTCCTGCCGCTGCTGCCGCTTCCGCTGTTGCTGCCACTGCTTCGCATCAAAAATCCGTCTTGTCGTCTGCGTGAGTTTCCGGGGTGTCCGGTGCGTCCGGATCGAACGACGGCACACCCTCTAGCGTCTCAGCCTCGATCGCGTCCGCCTCCGGGAGGAAGGGCGCGAGCTCCGGGAGCTCGTCCAGGCCTCGCAGGCCCATGCGCTCCAGAAAGTAGTTCGTCGTCCTGTACAGGATCGCACCTGTTTCGGGTTCCGCGCCCGCCTCCTCGACCAGACCCCTCTGGAGGAGGGTGCGCATCACCCCGTCGCAGTTCACTCCGCGCACCGCCGAGACCCTCGACCGGCTCACCGGCTGCCGGTAGGCGACCACCGCGAGGGTCTCCAGTGCCGCCTGGGTGAGCCGGGCGTGCTGGCCGTCCAGGACGAAGCCCTCGACCGCCACCGCGTACTCCGGGCGCGTGTAGAAGCGCCAGCCCCCCGCGACCAGCCGCAGATCGAATCCACGGCGCTGGACGGTGTATTCGCCGGCCAGCTCCCGCAGGGCCTCCGCGACGGCCCTGCGGGGCCGCTCCAGCACCTTGGCGAGGTGTTCCTCGGTGGCCGGCTCGTCGACGACCATGAGGACCGCCTCCAGCGCGGGCTTGAGGGCGAGGTCCGCCACCCCGCCCCCGCGCCCGTCGTCCCCTGCACTCATGCGTCCACGTCCTCCCGTGCCTCGCGAACCTCTTGGTCGAACTCGTCCGTCACGAGCGGCTGCACCCCGTCGCCGCCCGCCCAGCGCACGAGGAGGTCGCCGAGCGGTTCCTCCTGGTCGAGGGCGACGGCCTTCTCCCGGTAGAGCTCCAGCAGAGCCAGGAACCGGGCGACGACGGTGAGCGTGTCCGCCGCGTCGTCGGTGAGCGCCCGGAAGCTCATCTCGCCCTCCGCGCGCAGCCGCGCCACCACGATCCCGGCCTGCTCGCGCACGCTGACCAGGGGCGCGTGGATGTGGTCGACGTACACCTGCGGCTTGGGCTTCGGCTGCATCGCCTTCACGGCCAGCCGCGCGAAGCCGTCCGGGCCGATGCTGATGACGACCTCGGGCAGCAGCGCGGCGTGCTGGGGCTCGAGCCCCACGGTGCGGGGGTGGCGGCGGGACTCCGCGTCGAGCCGGTCGCTAAAGATCTCCGCGATCCGCTTGTACGCGCGGTACTGCAGGAGCCGCGCGAAGAGCAGGTCACGCGCCTCCAGGAGGGCGAGGTCCGCCTCGTCCTCCACCTCGGCGGTGGGCAGCAGCCGGGCCGCCTTCAGGTCGAGCAGGGTGGCGGCGACGACGAGGAACTCGGTGGTCTGGTCGAGGTCCCAGTCCGGGCCCATGGCCCGGATGTGGGCCATGAACTCGTCGGTCACCTTGGAGAGCGCGACTTCCGTCACATCGAGCTTGTGCCGGGAGATCAGCTGCAGGAGCAGGTCGAAGGGTCCCTCGAAATTGACCAGCCGGACGGTGAACCGTCCGTCGCCGGCGGCCCCGGCCGTGTCCTCGCCGGCGCCCTGAGGGACGCTCCCCGCACCCGGAACGCCGTCCTGGGCCTCAGGCGCCGTCCTGGGCCCCGAAGGGCCCCCCGGGGGCCCTGAGGCCGTTGGCGGGCCCTCCGGAGCCGGCGAGGCCGCCTCGGGACCGTTCGGAGCCGGTGAAACCGCCTCAGAAGCCGGTGAAGCCGCCTCGGGGGCCGGTGAGGCCGCCTCGGGATCCCACGCCTCCGGCGCGGGCCGGGTCACGGGCCCGCGGCCGAGGGCGCGGCGGGCCGGGCGGAGCGGGTCGTCGGCAGTCGGCATGTGCGGAGGTCCAGGGGTGTGGCGGGGAGTCCGGCGGCGGCCGGTGGAGCGGGACGGGCCGCCCTGTCGGCGGCCCCGTCCGGGCAGGCTACCGGCGCCGCGCCGGTCAGCGGCCCCGCAGCCTCCGTACGAGGATGCTCGCGTCGCCCCGTGACTCCAGGTCGGCGAGCACCACGGCGACCGCCTCACGGACGATGCGCCCGCGGTCGACGGCCAGACCGTGCTCGCCGCGCAGCACGAGGCGCGCGTGCTCGAGGTCCATGAGTTCCTCGGCCGACACGTAGACGGTGATCTTCTCGTCGTGGCGTTCGCGGCCACTGGGCCTGCGGTTCGCACCCCGCCCGCCGCCGCGTGTGCGCTGCTGCTGGACCGTGGGGGCCGCTTCCTGCGGCTCGGTACGGGGCTGGGGCGCCGCGGCTCGTCCGCCCCCGTCGCCCCGGGAGCCCGAACCGCTGTCACCGTCACCGGCCGCCGAGTGCTCCTCCTGCGCCGGAGCGGCGGTCGTCCCGCCGTCACCGCCCGGAGCCTCGCCCCGTCCGGTCGTCTCCGCCGCCGGGCCGCTCGGGCCGGCCGGCGGGGGCACCCGCGCCTCACCGTTCGCCTTGCGTCGCCGATCGGCCGGGGACGAGGCCTGGAGGCCCATGCCCCCGGTGGTGCGGAACAGCTCGTCGGCCCCCGGCAGACTCACTCGGCGTGACACCGGGCGAGCACCTCCCTGGCGAGCTGGCGATAGGCGGCGGCACCGACCGAGTTGGACGCGTACGTGGTGATGGGCTCCCCGGCGACCGTGGTCTCCGGGAAGCGCACCGTACGGCCGATGACGGTGTGGTAGACGTGCTCGTCGAAGGCCTCGACGACGCGCGCGAGCACCTCACGGCTGTGGACGGTGCGGGAGTCGTACATGGTGGCGAGGATGCCGTCGAGCTCCAGCTCCGGGTTGAGCCGCTCCTGGACCTTCTCGATGGTCTCGGTGAGCAGCGCCACACCGCGCAGCGCGAAGAACTCGCATTCGAGCGGGACTATCACCTTGTGCGCGGCCGTCAGGGCGTTCACGGTGAGCAGACCGAGCGAGGGCTGACAGTCGATCACGATGTAGTCGTAGTCGGCCATGAGCGGCTTGAGGGCGCGCTGCAGCGTCGACTCCCGGGCCACCTCGCTCACCAGCTGCACCTCGGCGGCGGAGAGGTCGATGTTGCTCGGGAGCAGGTCCATGTTAGGCACGGCGGTCTTCAGCAGGACCTCGTCGGCCGCCATGCCCC